>NZ_CP047241.1:2701380-3001534 GCF_009856625.1 Aquitalea denitrificans | reverse complement strand
AAGCCCCAATGGCCAGCGCGATGGCCGGCGGGGCAAACACGAATTCGCACAAGGTGGCAAAACCGGCGATAAAGCCGCCCAGCGGGCCAAAGGCGCGACGGGCATAGGCAAACGGCCCACCGGCATGCGGAATGGCGGTGGTCAGCTCGGTAAAGCTGAAAATGAATGCGGTATACATGATGGCCACAAAGATGGAGCTGAGCAGAAAGCCCAGCGTGCCGGCCTGCGCCCAGCCATAGCTCCAGCCGAAATATTCGCCCGAGATCACCAGCCCGACGGCGATCCCCCATAGTTGCCAGCCGCCCAGCTTGCGCGCCAGGCCGTGATTGTTGCTGCTCATGACATTTCCTCTTTTTTGATTCACTTCTCCCTGCCCGGTGCCGTGGCATCCGGGGCCTGTGATGCATGCTAGGCAGAGAGGTGCAGGCGGCGTTATCGGAAATCGGAAAAGAAAAACCGTCCACCAACCCGGCTGAAGCCAGCAGCTACGCCAGCTGGATGGTGCAGTGCAAGAGTCGTGCCCGGGGGATGATTGCTGACGGTGCGTGCTGGCGGGTTTGCGATAGCAATCCGGCACCGTGATGAGGCATGCCGTGCTTGCGCATGCACCGTGGCGGGGAATTTGCCGATTTACGATAGTCATGGTGCAGAAAAGCAGCGGCAAAGCTGGTGTGCTTCTTGCTAACACCCTGTGTATCAACGATTTCAGGGAGCCGCAGATGGACCCGCTGACACATGGCCAGTCCCTGCAGTTTGTCACCCGGCTGGCGGATGATGCTGCCGATCAGGCCGCCTTCATCAGCGGCTGGGCGCAGGATTACGCCCAGCTGTCCTGCGGACGTTTCACTGGCCGGCTGGATGAGCTGTGCCTGGGGCGCTTGCAGGTGTTCCGCGAATACTCGGCCCGCGAAACCTACCAGCAATGCCAGCCGTGGCAAGGTGCCATCTGGTTTGGCATTCCGGCACCGCATAGTGGGGAGCGGCTGCGCTTTCATGGCCGCAGCGTGCCGCCGTCTGCCGTGCTGGTGGCCATGGGCGGCACCGACTTCACCTTGCGCACCCCGGACGACTTCACCATTTACGGCATCGTGCTGGAGCAGCAGGTGCTGGCGCAGCGCCATCTGGAGCTGTTTGGCCGCGACCTGCCGCCGCACTGGCTGCAGACGGCTGCGGTCTGCCTGGCACCAGACAGGCAGCAGGCCCTGTGCGGACAGATTGCCGAACTGCTGGCGCTGGCGCGGCACACGCCGGACAGCATTGGCCGCCAATTACTGCTGGATTGTTCGGTGGATGCCTTGCTGCTGGCCTTGTCACAGTCTGCCGCAGAACCATTGCTGCGGCGTGAGGGCAGCAGTCAGCGCCACTGGCAATGGGTGGAGCAGGCACGCCAGCGGGCTTTGCAGCCGGCGCAGAACTGGCTGAGCGTGGAGGGCTTGTGCCGTGAGCTGCATGTGACACGCCGCACCTTGCAGAACGGCTTTCAGGAAGTCACCGCCATGAGTCCGCTGCCTTTCCTGCGCGCACTCCGGCTTAATCAGGTGCGTCGCCTGCTGCGCTCACCGGTCAGCGGACAGGAGAGTATCCAGCAACTGGCCGAAGACTGGGGTTTTGCCAGTCCCAGCCATTTCACCTACGACTATCGCCGCCTGTTTGGCGAAACCCCCAGCCAGACGCGGCAGCAGCCACGACACTAAGCCGACATCAGCCGCCTTGCTGCGCCAGTTGCTGTTGCACCAGCATGCCCACCCGGGTGAGGGCGGCGACATAGCGCTCGTCCAGCGGATAGCAGCAGGACAGGCGCATGGCATTGCGGTAGCGCCCGCCGGGTGAATATAGCGGACCTGGCATGATGCTGATGTTTTCGGCAATGGCGGCATGAAACAGCGCCACGCTGTCGCAGCCTTCCGGCAGTTCCAGCCAGATCAGAAAGCCGCCGGCCGGGTCGGTAGCGCGGGTGCCGGCCGGGAAGTGACGGGCAATCAGGCCACGCACTTTTTCCACATGCTGGGCGTAATGGCGTTTGAGCGCCCGCAGGTGGTGGTCGTAGCCACCGGATTCCAGAAACGCGCCCAGCGTTTCGGACAGCACCATGGGCTGGGCCACCGAAGAAGCAAACTTCAGCTTGCGCAAGGCCGCGCCAAAGCGGCCGCCTTCCATCCAGCCGATGCGAAAATCCGGGGCCAGCGTCTTGGTGTAGCTGGTGCAGAAGATGATCCAGCCATCTTCGTCAAAGGCCTTGGCCGCCGGGGCTTGGGTATCGCTGAACTGCAGCTCGGCATACAGGCCGTCCTCAATCAGCGGCACCTGGTATTGATTCACCAGCCGTGCCAGCCGCTTCTTGGCCTCCAGCGGCATGCTGCAACCCAGCGGATTGTGCACATTGGGCATGGCCACCAGTGCGCTGATGCGCCCTTCGGACAGCAGCAGCTCCACTGCATCCACCGAAATGCCGTGCTGCGGGTCGGTGGGAATCTCCACCGCTTTCAGCCCCAGGCTGGCAAACAAGGGCAGCAGATTGAAATAGGTGGGCGATTCCAGCCCCACCGCGTCGCCCGGTTTGGTGACCGCGCGCAGCGCCAGTTGCAGCGCCTCCATGCAGCCATTGGTCAGAATGATGTTTTCCGCCTGCAAGGCCATGCCCAGCTCCATGCTGCGGCGGGCAATCTGTACCCGTAACCGCTCCGAGCCGGGCGGCAGGGCATAGGTGCTGACCATGCCAGGCTGGCGACGCAATATCTGCCCCATCAGTCTGGCCAGCTTGTTGCCGGGGTAGAAGTCGCTGCCGCGCGGGCAGGCCAGTGCCAGGTCGATGAAGCCGGGAGTCTGCTGCGCATCCAGCACCGCACCGATCAGATCCAGCACCTTGCTTTCCGTGGGCTTGGCCACGCTGCTCTGGGTCATCACCGGACGGGCGGGCGAGGGCAGGCGCGCCCGCACATAGTAGCCGGACTGTGGCCGGGCCTCGATCAGCCCCCGATCTTCCAGTACCCGGTAGGCCGCCACCACCGTGTTCAGGCTCAGTTGCCGGCTTTGCGAGGTGCGCCGTACCGATGGCAGGCGCGAGCCGGGTGGCAAGGTGCCACGGGCAATGGCCAGCGACAGGTCTTCCGCCAGTTGCTGGTATAGGGTGGCACTGGCGGCGGTGCTACGGGGCAGGCTTTCTGGAGGCATGGCGGGTATTCCGGGCAAGACAGGGCAAGGATCAACAATGCCGCAGCATGGCTGCCGGCGACAGTGACAGTGCTCATCATAGTCTGTGGTGACAGTTTCGGTAAAATCGCAACTGTCACCGTGACAATAGTAGATTGTTGCAGCTGTCACCATGTGCCGCTCCCGCCTTAGCATGATGGAAGCGCATCACCAAACCGGCTGATGCATTGCCATGAGGAGCCCTGACATGCTGGAAGTCGCCTTGCTGTCCTATGTGGGTGTGATGTCCATCACGCCCGGTCCCAACAACCTGATGCTGGCTACCTCCGGGGTCAATTACGGTTTCCGTCGCACCTTGCCGCACATGCTGGGCATCAGTATCGGTTGCGCGGCCCAGGTATTCATTACCGCCAGCCTGCTGGCCTGGGCCTTGCAATGGATACAGGCGGCGCGGCTGCCGCTGGCGGTGGCCGGCTGTATCTATTTGCTGTGGCTGTCGTGGAAGATTGCCCGTTCTGCCGCACCGCAGGGCGGGGAGAGCGGCAAGCCGATGAGTTTTCTGGCGGCCGCACTGTTCCAGTGGGTCAACCCCAAGGCCTGGGTGATGGTGCTCAATGCTTCCATCCTGTTCATGCCTGCCGATGCCGAGGCACGTCTGGGTGCGGCCATGCTGCTGGCTGTCATCTTTGCGCTGGTCAACCTGCCCTGTATCAGCCTGTGGGCGTGGATGGGCGAGCGGCTGCGTCATCTGCTCAGCGCAGCACCTGCCTTGCTGCTGTTCAACCTGCTGATGGGTCTGCTGATGGGAGGCACCGCGCTGTGGTTGCTGCTGGATGAAATCCGCCATGCCTGGCCCGGCCTGCTGTAAGCTGAAAACAATGTCCTGATCTGGCAGCATCTTGTCTGCAAGCAGCATCTGGCCTGGCTATGGGTGTCCTTAGACTGTGTCCATGATCTGAACCGGAGCATGGACATGAACAAGGCAGCACTGCTGGTGATTGATGTGCAGGATTCCTTCTTGCAGCGTGATTATTGGGATGAAACGGCCTTGCCGCCGTTTCGCCAGAACGTGCTGGCGCTGATTGCCGGCGCGCGCGCGGCAGGCATGCCGGTGCTGTATGTGTTGCATGAGGACGGTGACGGCCCGTTTGCTGCGGAAAGTGGTCTGGTGCGGCCTATGGCGTGGTTGCCGGCTAATCCGGATGCCATCTTCATCAAACATGTGCACAATGCCATGCTGGATTCCGGCCTGCAGCCCTGGCTGGCCGAGCGCGGCATCCGCAAGCTGCTGGTGTCGGGCATCCGCACCGAGCAGTGCTGCGAAACCACCACCCGGGTGGCATCTGATCTGGGTTTTGCGGTGGATTTTGTCAGTGAGGCCACGCTCACCTTTGCCATGTGCCACCCGCTCAGTGGCAAGCTGTTTGGCGCTGAGGAAATCCGGGAAAAGACCGAACTGGTGCTGGCCGGGCGCTTTGCCAGCATTGTGACCGTGGAGCAGGCGCTGGCGCGTCTGTAGGTAGTGTTTTTATCGATCAGCCCATTCGCGCCGGGTGTGGCTGGTATGACGGAGCGTATTTCATGCCTTTGAAGGATGTGTTGCAGGCGCTGGCCATCGTGCTGATCTGGGGCGTCAATTTCGTGGTGATCAAGTACGGCGTGGCCGATGTGCCACCGCTGTTGCTGGGTGCCCTGCGTTTCATGCTGGCTGCCTTCCCGGCGGTGCTGCTGGTGCGCAGGCCCCGCCTACCCTGGGGCTGGGTGGCGGCTTATGGCCTGTCTGTTGGCGTGGGGCAGTTTGCCTTCCTGTTTTCCGCCATCAAGCTGGGCATGCCGGCGGGTCTCGCCTCGGTGGTATTGCAGTCGCAGGCCTTCTTTACCCTGATTCTGGCCGGGCTGATGCTGCATGAGCGCTGGCAGGCCGCACAGATTCTCGGCCTGTTGTGCGCCTGTGCCGGTCTGGCGCTGATCGGGCTGGCCAAGGGCGGCAGCATGACGGCCATCGGTTTTGGCCTGACGCTGGCGGCGGCTTTCTGCTGGGCTTCGTCCAATATCATCGTGCGGCTGATGGGTAAGGCCGGGCACAAGGTGGAGCCGCTGAATCTGGTGGTGTGGTCCAGCCTGGTACCGCCGCTGCCGTATCTGGCCTTGTCCTGGTGGCTGGAGGGGCCGCAGCGCATGGAAATCGCCTTGCGCCATTTCTCGCTCGGTTCTTTCCTGGCGGTGGCCTATCTTGCCTTCATGGCCACTTTGCTGGGTTATGGCATGTGGAGCCGCCTGCTCAGCCGCCATCCGGCCAATAAGGTCGCCCCATTCTCGCTGCTGGTGCCGGTGGTGGGCGTGCTGACTTCGGCCCTGCTGCTGGGTGAGCGCCTGAGTCTGCTGCAGGCCGCCGGCAGCGTGCTGTTGCTGGCCGGACTGGTGGTCAACGTGTTTGGCGGCATGCTGCTGGCTCGCTGGCGGCGTGGGACATTGGCCCATGGCGCGTGAAGTCTGGTTTGTCCTGCCGCCGCGCTTCATGCTGCTGGATTTTGCCGGTCCGGCAGAAGCCATGCGCATTGCCACCGAGTTTGGTGCGGATTTTCAGCTGCACTATGCTGCCTGCGATGTGCAGACATCTTGCTCGCTGGGCTTGCCGCTAGGTGGTTTGCAGCCCTTGCCGGTACAACTGCCGGACGACAGCCTGATTATCATCCCCGGGGCTGATTGCTCGGCTGAAGCCTATGCCCTGCCGGAGGCACGCCGGATTGTAGGCTGGCTGAACAGCTGCTTCGACCCGCAACGGCATGTGCTGGCTACCATCTGCTCTGCGGCCTTGCTTGCCGGCATGGCCGGTTTGCTGGCACATCGCCAATGTACAACGCACCACAGCCTGATCACCCGGCTGCAAGACAGTGACAATAGCGCCAGCGTGCTGGAAAACCGGGTGTTTGTGCAGGATGGTGCGGTATGGACCAGCGCCGGCATCACCGCCGGCATTGATCTGGCGCTGCAGCTGATCAGCCAACTGGCCAGCCCGGCCATCACCCGCGAGGTGGCGCGGGAAATGGTGGTGTACTTCCGCCGCTCCGGCCAGGATGTGCAGCTGTCACCGTGGCTGGCGCATCGCAACCATCTGCATCCTGCGGTACACAAGGTGCAGGATCTGATTGCCGCCAGCCCGGAGCAGGACTGGAGCCTTTCCGCGCTGGCCGGACAGGTACATGTCAGCGTGCGTCACCTGTCGCGTTTGTTCCGCGAGCACGCGGGTGTTTCGGTGCATGACTACCATCTGGCGCTACGCGCTGCGCGGGCCAGCCAGTGGCGGACAGCCGGCTTGTCCAAGGAGAAGGCGGCGCTGGCCGCCGGTTTTTCTTCGGCGCGGCAGTGGCAGCGGGTGCAGGCTGCGGCAAAGGTTTCCTGACAAAAATTAACTCAAGTTTACCTGGTGACTGTCGATATAATGCTGACGTCGCGCCGTGCTGCGCCGGTATGTCGCCCCCAGAACAAGTAGAAATGGTTACCGTCATGAACATCCGCACCCGCCGTATGGCTGCCGTATCCCTGTTGCTGGGCCTGACTGCCTGTGCCTCCGCCAGTCAGCCGCTTGCCGAGTCCGCCCGTCCGCAGGCCATGCCGGTGGCTGCTACGGCCTCCTTTACCGGCGTGGGCTATGCCGGTCCGGGCATCGAGCCGGAAGCACCCAGGGTGGTGGTGAAGGAAATCAATCCCAATGCACCCATTGTCATCCGGGCCACTGGCAGCGGGGCGGCACCTTATTCCTCGGCACTGACTCCGTCGCAGCGCAAGCTGCTGTCCATGCGTGCTGCGCGGCTGGATGCCTTCCGTTCTATCGCCGAACAGGTGCAGGGCATGAAGCTGGTGGGTAACAGCTCGGTAGCCAATATGGTGGCCACCAGCGACGGCTTCCGCACTTATGTCGATGCCTATCTGCGCGGCGTGCATCTGGTGTCCACCAATATATTGCCGGATGGCACCAGCGAGGCGGTGGCGGAAATCACCCTCGACCAGGATTTCTACAAACAGTACAAGAATGCGCTGGAAAAAACCGGCAGTGTGATGAAGGCTGCCCAGCAGGATGGCGTGGCCGGCCTGGAGTGCGCCGAAGGCAACTGCGGTGCCACGCGTTATGAAAGCAACTTCTACGTAGCCCACTGATGACGACACGGCTTGTTTTCCGCATGGTAGCCGCCCTTGTGGCGGCTTTTGCGTTGGCGGCTTCACTGCATGCCGCTCCCATCATTGCCGAAGGGGTGGCTGATATGGAGGCCGGCAGTCCGGCTGCGCGTGAAATGGCCATCCGTGATGCCCTGCAGCAGGCGGCCATCAGCAACGGTGCTGCGCTGCAATCTCTGCAATTGCTTCAGTCCGGCAATGTCAGCGAAAGCAGCGCCTTGTCGGCACCTTCCCTGCAAGGCAAGGTAAAGATCCTGCAGGAGTACAGCAGCGACGGCATGTACCATGTCCGTCTCAGCATCGATCCGCAAGCCAGTGCCGCCGGTCCGGTCGGGGCTGCGCCGCAGCCGGCGCAGAATGCCAATTGCGGCATGCCCGCCGGACGCAGCCTGCGGCGCAAATTGCTGACCACCTATTTTTATGTGGTGAATCCGGCTGAAGCCAACGATCTGCGTAATCTGGCCAGTCGCCTGCCGGCCGATCTGGCCCGCCGTCTGCGCCAGCAAAACCAGTTTGATGTACGCAATGCCGGCCATCTCACCGTGCTAAGCAATATGGCGGCGGATGAACCGGTAGCTGGCTGGGAGACCGTGCGCGAGCTGGGGAGGCGCGAAGATGTGCAGTTTGTGGTGGCTGGGCGGGTATTGTCTACCGGGGTGGTGAGCAAGAGCCTGCGTCACACCATGTATGAATCCAACAATACCAGTCAGCAGGGGGCGTATTACACCGGACCGCTGGCCGGCCTGTTTGGCGGTGCACTCAAATATGCGCCGTCGGCGCGGCAGTTTGATCTGGAAGTCTGGATTTACGATGCACTGACTGGCGCGGTGCTGGCCGACCAGCGCATCAGCCGCATTGCCCAGGGCCAGGTGGTGGCACTGCTGCCGGCAGACTTTGCCACTACCGCCTTCTGGCAGGGTGATTATGGCCGGGTGGTGGATGATCTGCTCGACCAAGCCACCCGTCAGCTGGTGGAGGTAGTTAGCTGTATTCCGCTATCGGCCAAGGTGGTTAAAGTGGAGGAGGGCAGGCAGGTATTCGTCAATGTCGGCGGGCTGGATGGCATGAAGGTGGGCGACCAGATGCTGCTGTACAAGCCGCGTTCGGCGCAGATCGTGCGTAGTGGCGGCGGTGTGCGCGAACTGGGCGTGCCAGAGGAGCTGTCCGGCACCATCACCCTGACCCAGGTGCAGCCCAATTTCTCCATTGCCCAGGTACAAAGCGCCAAGCTCAAGGTGGAAGAGGGCGATTACGTCCGTTTCATGACCCGGCGTTGAGCCACTGAATAAAGCCCCGCCAGATGCGGGGCTTTTTGCTGGAAGCGAGGTAAATCAGGCCTGCTCGGCAAACTTCAGCAGCGCATCGCCCGTCAGGCGGTATTTCACCCATTCCGCCTGGGCAGCAGCGCCAAAGGATTCATAAAAATCAATGGCCGGCTTATTCCAGTCCAGCACGCTCCATTCGAAGCGGCCACAGCCACGGGCAACAGCCAGCTGTGCCAGGTGACGCAACAGCTTTTTGCCGGCACCGCTGCCACGCGCCGCCGGGGTGATGTAGAGGTCTTCCAGATACAGGCCGGACTTGCCCTGCCAGGTGGAATAATTGAAGAAATACACCGCATAGCCCACCGGATGGCCATCCTGCAGGCAGATCAGGCCATGGGCGGTGCTGTCCGGGCCGAACAGCGACTGTTCGATATCGGCCACACTGGCCACCACTTCGTGTTCGGCCTTTTCATAAATGGCCAGTTCGCGGATATAGCCCAGAATCAGTGCGGCATCGTCATGGGTGGCGGGACGAATTTCTATGGTCACAAGCGAAGTCCTTTGATACGCCATCAGGCGTGCAAAATGAAAAAGGCCGGTTGCCCGGCCCTGTGTCTGTGCCTGCAGGGTTCAACCTGCCAGCCAGTTGCCCGGATGGGCCTCCAGCCAGGTCTTGATGCTGCGTGCATCGTTGACGCGGGCGGAATTGCCGCCTGCGGCCAGCAACACGATGATCAGCGGCTGCGAGCCCACGGTGGTTTGCATCACCATGCAGCGGCCGGCTTCCTGGATGTAGCCGGTTTTCTGGATGCTGATATCCCAGTTGCCCTCGCGCACCAGCGCATTGCTGTTGCGATATTGCAGCACACGGTTGCGTACCGAGACAATCTGGTGATCCGGCGTGGTGGTGAAGGCGCGGATCAGCGGGTAGTTGTGCGCGGCTTTCACCATGCGCGCCAGATCATGCGCGGTGGAAGTGTTGCGCAGGTCCAGGCCGGTGGGGTCGTAGAACACCGATTCGTTCATGCCCAGGCTGCGCGCCTTCTTGTTCATGCGCTCGACAAAGGCGGCGGTGCCACCAGGCAGGGCGGTGCGGGCCAGCGTGGCGGCGGCACGGTTTTCCGAGGACATCAGCGCCAGCAACAGCATTTCCTTGCGCGGCAGCGTGGTGCCCACGGCCAGGCGCGAGGTAGTGTTCTTCAGGCGGTCGATCTCGGCATCGGAAACTGAAACTTCCTGATCCAGTGACACGCCGGAGTCCAGCAGCACCATTGCCGTCATCAGCTTGGTGATGGAGGCAATGGGCATGCGCTGGTGAATGTTCTTTTCGTACAGCGGCTCGCCGGTATTGCCATTGAGCACCAGAACCGAATGGGAATTCAGGCGCGGTACGGCATGGTCGGCCATCTGACTGGCAACCATAACGCCAGGCGGCGGCGCAGCCACTGCCGGCATCGCCAGGGCGGCGGAAACCAGCAGGGCGGCAAATTTTCTCAGCATAAGAGATACACTCCCGTGTCTTGTCAGTGGAGATACAGCCTGTCAGAAAACATGCTTACATCATGTTGATGTGCAAGGATTCTTCATCTCGGCTCGTGATCGGGTTGCTTACATTTTAAACAATGTTTTGCCATTACGGCAGGCAATTTGCAGATAAATTCTGTTGTGCGCCGGGAGTGAGTTCTACGCGTTATCGGCGTAAAATCGACCGACTTGAACCTGCTCAGAAAAGCCATGCTGCTTACATTTCCGGATAGCCCGTTTCGCCTGCACCAGCCCTTCGCCCCGGCTGGCGACCAGCCCGCCGCCATTGCCCAGCTGGTAGAGGGGCTGGAAGACGGCCTGTCCTACCAGACCCTGCTGGGGGTCACCGGTTCCGGCAAGACCTTCACCATGGCCAATGTCATTGCCCGTACCGGCCGGCCGGCCATCATCATGGCGCACAACAAGACGCTGGCAGCGCAGTTGTATAGTGAGATGCGCGAGTTTTTCCCGGAAAATGCGGTCGAGTATTTTGTCTCCTATTACGATTATTACCAGCCAGAAGCCTACGTCCCCAGCCGCGATCTGTTCATTGAAAAAGACTCCAGCATCAATGAACACATCGAGCAGATGCGACTGTCGGCCACCAAATCCATTCTTGAGCGGCCTGACTGCATCATCGTGGCCACGGTGTCGGCCATTTACGGTATTGGTGACCCCTCCGACTACCATCAGATGATCCTGCATCTGAAGGAAGGCGAAAGCACGCCCCAGCGCAGCATCATCAGCCGCCTGACCACCATGCAGTACGACCGCAATGATGTGGATTTCGGCCGCGGCACCTTCCGCGTGCGCGGTGATGTAATTGACATCTTCCCGGCTGAAAGCAGCGATACCGCCTTGCGGGTCAGCCTGTTCGATGATGAAGTGGAAACGCTTACCCTGTTTGATCCGTTGACAGGCGTCACCAAACAGCGGGTGGGCCGCTACACCGTGTTTCCGTCCAGCCACTATGTGACGCCGCGCGACACCGTGCTCAAGGCTTGCGAAAAGATCAAGCTGGAGCTGGCCGAACGCATCCAGTGGTATCAGAAGGAAGGCAAGCTGGTGGAGGCACAGCGCATCGAGCAGCGCACCCGCTTTGACCTGGAAATGTTGTACGAGATGGGCTTTTGCAAGGGTATCGAAAACTACTCGCGCCATTTTTCCGGCCGGGCACCGGGCGATGCCCCGCCGACGCTGATCGACTACCTGCCCAAGAACGCCTTGATGTTCATCGACGAATCGCATGTCACCGTGCCGCAGGTGGGGGCAATGTACAAGGGCGATGCCGCGCGCAAGAGCAATCTGGTGGACTACGCCTTCCGCCTGCCGTCCGCGGTGGATAACCGGCCATTGAAGTTCCACGAATTCGAACAGCTGATGCCGCAAACCATCTTTGTTTCCGCCACCCCGGCTGCGTATGAGAAAGAACACGCCGGTCAGGTGGTGGAGCAGGTGGTGCGTCCTACCGGCCTGGTAGACCCGGTGATCGAAATCCGCCCGGTGGCCACCCAGGTGGACGACTTGCTGTCGGAAATCCGCTTGCGCATGGACCTGGGCGAGCGGGTGCTGGTGACCACGCTGACCAAGCGCATGGCCGAACAGCTGGCCGACTACTACACCGAGCACGGTATCAAGGTGCGCTATCTGCACAGCGACATCGACACCGTGGAACGGGTGGAAATCATCCGCGACCTGCGCCTGGGCATGTTCGACGTGCTGATCGGCATCAACCTGTTGCGCGAGGGGCTGGATATTCCGGAGGTCAGCCTGGTGGCCATTCTGGATGCCGACAAGGAAGGCTTCCTGCGCTCGGACCGCTCGCTGATCCAGACCATCGGCCGTGCCGCGCGTAACCTCAACGGCAAAGCACTGCTGTACGCCGACCGCATCACCGACTCCATGCGCCGTGCCATGGACGAAACCGAACGCCGCCGCGCCAAGCAGCTGGCTTTCAATGCCGAGCACGGCATTGTGCCGCAGGGCATCAACAAGAAGATCAAGGACATCATCGACGGCGTCTACAGCGTGGAAGACCAGCGCAAGAAACTGGTGGATGAAGCCAAAGTGGCGATGATGGATGAAAAGACGCTGGCCAAGGAAATCAAACGGCTGGAGAAGGAAATGATGGAAGCAGCGCGCAATCTGGAGTTCGAAAAAGCTGCGCATGTGCGCGACGAACTGAAGGCGCTGAAGGAAAAAATGTTTATCGGCGACTTGTAAGTAAACCAGGCCACGCGGCAACAAGCCCCCTCCGACATGGCGTCGGCGGGGGCTTTTCTATTGGGAAGCAGCGGGTCAGGCCGGCTGACTGGCCGCCTGTGCTGCCAACTGCTGCTTGCGATAGCGCTGGGCCAGTACCGCGCAGGTCATCAGCTGGATCTGATGAAACAGCATCAAGGGCAACACGATGGAGCCGATGGGGTGGCCGGCAAACAGCACCTTGGCCATCGGCACGCCGCTGGCCAGGCTCTTTTTCGAGCCGCAAAACACGATGGTGATCTGGTCGGCACGGTCAAAACCCAGCTTGCGGCTGGAGTAGGCAGTCAGCCCCAGCAGGATGGCCAGCAGCAGGCCGCACACCACCAGCAGGCCCAGCAAGGATTGCGGCGGGGTTTGCTGCCACAGGCCGGTAATCACCGCCGCACTGAAGGCGGTGTACACCACCAGCAGGATGGAGCCCTGGTCCACATAGCGCAGCAGCGGCTTGTGCTTGTCCACCCAGCCGCCAATCCAGCGGCGGGCAATCTGCCCGGCAATAAAGGGCAGCAGCAGTTGCAACACGATGTCGGTGATGGAGCCCATGCCCTGATCGCTGCCGTGATGGCTGATCACCAGCATGCCCACCAGCAAGGGCGTGATGAAAATGCCGAAGATATTGGACGCAGTGGCGCTGCAGATGGCCGCAGGGATATTGCCTTGCGCCATCGAGGTAAAGGCAATCGACGATTGCACCGTGGACGGCAGCATGCACAGGTAGAGCACACCCAGGTACAGCTCTGGAGTCACCAGCGGGCCCAGCAGCGGCTTGAGCGCCAGTCCCAGCACGGGAAACAGTACAAAAGTGCAGGCCATCACCGTCAGGTGCAGCTTCCAGTGGGTGGCACCGGCAATCACGGCCTCGCGCGACAGCTTGGCCCCGTGCAGGAAAAACAGCAGGCCGATGGCCAGGGTGGTGATCAGGTTCATGGCCTGTGCCACCTCGCCCTGACAGGGCAGCAGGCTGGCCAGGGTGACCGTGGCAATCAGCGCCAGGGTGAAGGAGTCGATCATTTTCAGCATGGGAACACCGTCTTGCAGCAAGGAAACATGCTTGCTATTGAAACCTGAATTAATTCAGACTACAAATTGATTTATCAGATCAATACATGATTATTTTTTATGAATATCAGTTTGCGTCAGCTGCAAGTGTTTCGGGCCGTGGCCCGTCTGCGTAGCTTCAGCCGTGCCGGTGATGAAATCGGCCTTACCCAGCCGGCGGTCAGCCGCTGCATCCGCGAGCTGGAAGCCGAGCTGGGCATGCGCCTGTTGGACCGCACCACGCGCGAGGTGGCGCTGACCGCCGCCGGCCTGCGTTTTGCCGGTCAACTGGCTCGTTTGCTGGACGAATTGCAGCTGCTGCTGGAAGAGGCGCGCAAGGAGGGTGAACAGGCCCACGGCACCGTGCACATCGCCAGCAGCCCCACCTTGTCGGCCAGCCTGATGCCGGATTTGCTGGCACAATGCGCGCGGCAGTTTCCGCATATCAGGCCGGTATTGCACGACCAGGTGCAGCGCTTGAACGTGGAGAGCGTACGCAGCGGCGAGGTGGATTTCGGCATCGTGGTGGAACCGGGGGAGGTGGATGATCTGGAATGCCTACCCTTGCTGGATGACGGCTTCTGGCTGATCTGTCGCGACGATCATCTGCTGGCCGCGCTGCCTGCCGTGTCATGGCAGCAACTGGAAGGCTTGCCGCTGGTGTTGCTGGATTACAGCTCCGGCAGCCGCCCCATCATCGACCGCATTCTGGCCGCCCAGGGCGTGCGCTGCCCGGTGGCGCAGCAGCTGGGCCATTCCAGCTCGGTCTTTCAGATGGTGCAGGCCGGCATCGGCATCAGCGTATCGCCGGGACTGGCGCTGCCGCTGCCAGCCGGCAGCCGGCTGACGGTAAGACCGCTGCTGCCGGAACAGCGCCGCAACATCATGCTGATCCGCCGCCGTCAGCGTTCGCTGTCACCAGTGGCCGAGCGGCTGTGGCAGCTGGCGCTGCAACTGGGGCCGCAATTGCAGGCCATTGCCAGCCAGCATGGTGCTGCCAGCCAAGGCCCGCTAGCCTGGGCTGGGTGATTACGCCAAGCGGCAGCAGGTGTTTTCTGCTAGCCTGCCGGCACTTTCCGCCGGTCCTGTGACTGGTACTGATTCCGCTATTTTCCGGATATTCCTGATGAACAAGACCCTGCGCCCGCTGGCGCTGCTGTTGGGGCTGCTGTGTGGCAGCAGCCATGCCGACGAAACCATCGTGCTGTTCCGCCATGCCGAAAAACCGGCGGCCGGTCTGGGGCAGCTTAGCTGTCAGGGCCTTAACCGCGCGTTGGCCCTGCCGGCGGTGTTGCAGCGCAAGTTTGATCGCCCGGCAGCCCTGTTTGCACCCAATCCCGGCGTGCGCAAGAAAGACGGCGGTATCGAATACAACTATATCCGTCCGCTGGCTACCATTGAGCCCACCGCCATCCGCCTTGGCATGCCGGTGAATGTCGATTTCGGGCTGGATGATCTGGCCGCACTGCAGACTGCCATCACCCAGCCGGCGTACCGGGATGCCACCGTGTTGGTGGCCTGGGAGCACCGTCTGGTGGCAAAGCTGGCCGGGCAGCTGCTGGGCGCTTACGGTGCCGATGCTGCCCAGGTGCCGGCATGGCATTACAGTGATTTCGATAGCCTGTATGTCATTACCCTGCATCGGCAAGACGGGCAGACCAGAGCCAGCTTCCGCGTAGAGCAGCAGGGGCTCAATCAGCAGCCCGCCCGCTGTCCGGGCACGGAAAACTAGGTAACAAAGGGTATTTCAGCCAGCATGTTGAGAAATCACCATAGTGTGCAGACTGTGTCGCGGACTGTGGCAAGGCCAGGTCTGGTCCATGTATATGTAGATTCAGGCTGTTTCCGGCAATGGAAGGCTTGGCAGTTTTCTGTTATCTACTACCGTTGAAGAATATTCTGTTTGATTTTGCCGTTGTATCTTGTTGTGTTTGCGGTTTTTCTGGTAGTCGATTTTTGCCTGATAATGGCTGTATCGGCTTTTTCTTACCGTATCTTCAGTGAGGCAAGGCTGTCGCCGGTATGGTCGCTCCTGCTCGAACCCGCTTCATCCGGCTGGTGGTCGCCGCCTATTGCGTGCTGGCCCTGCTGTGGATCCTGTTGTCGGACAGCTTGCTCTCCTTGCTGGCTGATGCCGACACCATGGTGCAGTTGTCGACCTGGAAAGGCGTCGTCTTTGTCCTGATGACGGCGGTGATGCTGTATTTTTCACTGCGCGCAGTGCCCGCTGCCGAACACAACCCGGCTGCCGGTTTGCTGGAAAGCTGGTCGGAGCGTATGTCGCGCGACCGTATTCCGGCCTGGCTGGCCTATCTGTTCTCCTTTCTTGCTACCGTGGCCGTGCTGGGGCTGCGTCATCTGTTGCCGATGAGCGTATATGAGCGGCCCATGCTCATCATGTTCATGTTTCCCATCATCCTGAGTGCCTTGCTGGGTGGTATCGGTCCAGGCTTGCTGGCAACGGTGCTGACGGTTGCCGGCATCGACCTGCTGGCATCCCCGCACTTTCACAGTGCGGCAGCCGAGCCGGCCTTTGCTTTGCAATGGGGGTTTCTTGGCCTGTGCGGAATTACCGTCAGCCTGTTCAGCGGTTTGCTGCGCGGGTTGTCCGAGCGCAACGAGACACACCGCAGCCTGCTGGATGCGGTTGTCAGTGGTACTTCCGATGCCGTCTTCGTCAAGGACCGGCAGGGCCGCTACCTGATGGTGAACGAGGCAGCGGCCCGCTTTGTCGGGCGCGCAGCCGCCGACATCATCGGCCAGGATGACCGCGCCTTGTTTGATGCTGACTCTGCCGCGGCCCTGATGGCGGGAGACGATGCCATCATGAAGGCTGGCAAGCTGCATGCCGCCGAGGAGTATCTGCGCTTGCAGGATGGGGCGGAAATGGTGTTCCAGGTCAGCAAGGGTCCGGTATTCGGTATGGACGGGCAGGTTGTCGGTTTGTTTGGCATCTCGCGTGATATCACCCGGCAACAGCAGGATCAGCAGCGACTGCAGCAAAATGAAGCCGATTTGCGCGCAGCACAGCGCATGGCCGGTATTGGCAACTGGAGTTGGGATGTTGTGCACGACCGGCACGAGTGGTCGAGCGAGATCTATTGCATTTATGGCCGTGCAGCGGATTTGCCGCCGGCAGTGTATCCAGAAGTAGCCAGCTACTTTACGCCGGAAAGCTGGGCCAGCCTGTCAGCGCTGGTGGAGCAGTGCCTGCAGGATGGCAAGTCCTACCAGTGTGATGCCGAGGTGATCCGCCCTGATGGTGAGCGCCGCTGGATTACCGCCCGTGGCGAAGCATTGTGCGATGCAGAAGGCCGGGTACAGCGTTTGCAAGGCACGGTGCAGGACATCAGTGAACGTATGCGGCTGACCATGCAGATACGCAGCAGCGAACGCCGTTTGCAGCAGGTGGTGGAAGCCACCAGCGATGGTTTCTGGGACTGGGATCTGCGCACCGGCTATGTGTATCGCTCGGCACGCTATTACACCCTTACCGGCTACCGGCCGGAAGACGATACCCATGATGTCCAGTTTTTCCGCCAGTTGCTGCTCAGTGATGACGTGGCTATCTGGCAGCAGGCGCTGAATGCCCACCTGCGAGGGGAAACTGCCCAGATGGAGTTTGATGTCCGGCTGATTACCCGTAGTGGGGAATTGCGCTGGATCCGCGTGCGGGGCCGGGCCGTGGAGCGCGGTGATAGCGGCGAAGTACTACGCCTGGTCGGCACCCTGTCTGATATCACCGAGCGGCGCCGGCTGGATGAAGATCTCCACCTGGTATTGAACGAAGCCGGCGATGCAATTTGGATAGCTGATGAAAACGGTCGCTATCTGTTTGCCAACCCTTCGGCCTGCCGCATGACAGGGCACAGCCAGAGCCAGTTACTGCAAATGCATATTGTCGACCTGTTGGCACCATCCAGTCTGGTTGTATTGCCAAGCCACCTGCGCGCACTGGAGGAGCAGCGCTTCATCCGAAGCGAATGGGAGCTGAACCGGGTGGATGGCAGCGTTGTGGTGGCCGAACTCACCACCGTACGCATGCAGGATGGCCGCTATATGGCATTTGGCCGCGACCTGACGGAAAAAAAGGCAGCGGAGCGCACTCTGCAGTCGCGCGAACAGCAACTGGCACGGGTAATCGAGGGCTCCGACCAAGGCTATTGGGACTGGAATGTCCAGACCGACGATTTCCAGGTCAGCCTGCGCTGGAAAGCCATGCTGGGCTATGAGCCGGATGCCATGGACATCACGCGGCAGGTGTGGCTGTCCCATATTCATCCCGAAGACCTGCCGCTGGTGGAAGACACCATGCAGCGCCATCTTGATGGCCTGACACCGGCCTATGAAATGGAAATGCGCTGCAAAAGCCTGCGCGGCGGATGGCGCTGGATACTGTCGCGCGGCAGGGTGGTGGAGCGGGACGAAAATGGCCAGCCACTGATGATGTCTGGCACCCATACCGACATTACCGAACACAAGATCCACGCGCTGGCGCAAAAAGAAGCGGCCATCGTGTTCGACAGCAGCTACGAAGGCATCATGGTGGTATCGCCAGCCCGGCGCATCACCAAGGTCAATACGGCCTTTACCCGCATTACCGGCTTTGCCGAGAACGAAGCCCTGGGCCAGTCTCCCGGCATACTGTCATCCGGCCAGCATGGCCCCGGTTTCTATCAGGAAATGTGGTCCATGGTGCGCCAGCACGACTTCTGGCGTGGCGAAATATGGAACCGGCGCAAGAATGGCGATCTTTACGCCGAGCTGCTGTCCATCTCGGTAGTGCGTGACCAGTTTGGCCAGATCCAGCACTACATCGGGATATTCTCCGACATCACCCAGCTCAAGGCGCATGAGGCCGAGCTGAACCGCATTGCCAATTACGACCCGCTCACCGGTGTACCCAACCGGCGCTTGCTGTCAGACCGGCTGGAGCAAGCCCTCACCCGCAGCCGGCGCAAGGGGCAGACCTGCGCCGTATGCTTTCTCGACCTGGACGGGTTCAAGACCGTCAACGATTTGCATGGGCACGAATCCGGCGATCAATTGCTGATTGCCGTGACCGAACGGCTCAAGGGCGTGCTGCGGGCGGATGACACCCTGGCACGGCTGGGCGGAGACGAGTTTGTGCTGCTGCTGTCCGATCTGGATGGCAGTGACGAATGCATTCCCATCCTGGACCGGGTGCTCAGTGCCGTCAGCCAGGAAGTCATTATCGACAAGGCCTGCATCAGTACCAGTGCCAGCGTCGGCGTCACCCTGTATCCGCAGGATGATGCCGACGCGGACACCCTGCTGCGCCATGCCGACCAGGCCATGTACCAGGCTAAGGAGGCCGGCAAAAACCGCTATCAACTGTTCGACCCGGAAAGCGACCGCAAGGCGCAGCTGCACCGGCGCACGCTGGAATCGCTGGGTCGGGCTTTGCAACAACAGCAATTCCTGCTGTACTACCAGCCCAAGGTGGATCTGACCGATGGCCGGGTGATCGGCGTGGAAGCCCTCATTCGCTGGCGGCATCCGGAACGCGGCTTGCTGGCCCCGGCCGATTTCCTGCCTGCCCTGCAAAACAGCGAGCTGGAAGTGACATTCGGCCGCTGGGTGCTAGAGGAAAGCATGGCGCAGGCAGCGCGCTGGCAGGAAGACAGCATGGCAATGGCCATCAGCGTCAATATCAGTGCCAATTACCTGTTGCACCCGGATTTCTACAGCCACCTGCAGCAGGTGATGCAGCGTCATCCCGTCGTCAACCCGGCCCAGCTGGAACTGGAAGTACTGGAGTCGGCAGCGTTGGATGACATGGAAGAAGCCTTGCGCGTGATGCAGCAATGCCGGGCGCTGGGAGTGCACTTTGCGCTGGATGATTTTGGTACCGGCTACTCTTCGCTCACCTATCTGCGCAAGCTGCCGCTGGACACGCTGAAAATCGACCAGAGCTTTGTGTTGGGAATGCTGGATGATGCCGATGACCTGGGTATCGTGGCCGGTGTCATCCAGCTGGCAACCGTATTCAAGCGGCAGGTCATTGCCGAAGGGGTGGAAACCTTGGAGCATGGGGCCGCCCTGCGGCAAATGGGCTGCAGCCAGGTGCAGGGCTATGGCATTGCAGCGCCGATGCCGGCTGCAGCACTGTCCGCGTGGGCAAGCCAATGGCAGCAGCAAGGGGTATGGCAACAACTTGGCGATGGGCCGTCCATCTGATCATGGTGGCAAGGGCAGGGGAAATGATAACAAGACAGACCCTTTTTCTAGGTATCTGCTGTCTGCTGGGCAGCCTGCCGGTACTGGCGGTTACCGGAAGCGGTGGCCGGGCCGTGATTCTGCAGATCGGCTTTGGCAGCAACAAACCACCTTATGTGTTCGAATCCGAGCGGCGCGGACTGGAGGTCGACATCATCGTGGCCGCCGCTCGGCGTGCCGGCATGGATGTTCAACCTTTCTTCGCACCCATGGAGCGCCTGCAGAGCATGCTGCAGCAGGGCAGGCTGGACGGCATTGCCACTACCAACCCCTACAGCCAGCTCAAGGCCTTTTTTTCCCAGCCTTATCTGGAGTATCACAATGTGGCGGTGGCCCTGACACAGCGCAAGCTGGTGCTGAACGATATCAGCGATCTGTCACGCTATTCGGTCAGTACCTTCCAGCGTGCCCGGCAGTTGCTGGGACCGCAGTTCGAAGCCATGGCCAATGCCAACTCGCGCTATCGCGAAGAGGGCGACCAGCAAGTGCGCAATCTGCTGCTTTATGCTGGCCGGGTCGACGTGATTGTCGGCGATTGGCGCATCATCAGCTATTTCAACCAGCAATTGCCGGCAGAGCTGGTGGCGCGCCAGCCGGTCACCGTATATCGCCTGTTTCCAGCTACCCCTTACCAGATGGCTTTCCGTTATCAATGGCAGCGCGACAATTTTGATCGAGGACTGGAGTTGCTGCGCAAGAGTGGCGGCTATCATGAAATCGAATCCCGTTACGAAAATACCCCGGCAGCTCCCCGTCCCTGAAACCATGCCGGGGATAGCGTGGGCCGGACAGCATGGCGGAATGCTGGCACAATGCCGGCTTTTCGCCGTTTCCCCGCCGTCAAGGAGCCCGCATGCAAGCCAAGCCGCATGCACACGCCAAGCCCGCCGCCGCCCGCTTGCATCCGCGTAACCGCCATCAGGGTCAGTATGACTTTTCCGCACTGATTGCCGTCTGCCCGGCACTCAAGCCCCACGTCAAAGCCAATGCCCATGGCCAGCCCAGCATTGACTTTGCCCGACCGCAGGCGGTGAAACTGCTTAACCAGGCGCTGCTGGCGCAGCTCTACGGCATTCAGGGCTGGGATATTCCACCCGGTTATCTGTGCCCGCCCATTCCGGGGCGTGCCGATTACATCCATTGCATTGCCGATCTACTGGCTGGCTGCCAGCAAGGCCGGCTGCCACAAGGCCCGGCCATCCGCCTGCTGGACATCGGTACCGGGGCTAATCTGGTTTATCCACTGCTGGCGCATGCCGAGTATGGCTGGGACTGCGTCGGTGCCGACATCGACAAACCGGCGCTAGCCAATGCCCAGACCATTCTGCAGGCCAACCCGCGCTTTGCCGCGCATGTGGAATTACGCCACCAGCCCCGCGCCGATGCCATGTTTGCCGGCATTATCCGCCCCGGCGAGCGGTTTGATGTCACGGTATGCAACCCACCCTTCCATGCTTCGCGCGCAGATGCCGCGGCGGGTAGCCAGCGCAAATGGCGCCAGTTGGGCAAGCAGGATGACAAACGGGGCGGGCGCAATCCGCTGCTGAATTTTGGTGGGCAGCAGCAGGAGCTGTGCTACCCCGGGGGCGAACGCGCCTTTGTGGCGGCAATGATTGCCCAAAGCACGCGTTTTGCCCGCCAGTGCTGCTGGTTTACCAGCCTGTTATCCAGTTCCGACAGCCTGCCCGCCCTGCAGCACGCCTTGCGTGAGGCTGGTGTGCGGCAAAGCCGGGTAGTGCAAATGGCCCAGGGACAAAAGCGCAGCCGTCTGCTGGCCTGGAGCTTTCTGGAGCAGGCCGGCCAGCAGGCATGGGCTGCGCGTCATTGGCAGGAAGACAGCACTGGCGGTTAACTGGTTTATGCTGCAAGCCAGATTGGTTTATGTTGAAGGGATGACGGACCTCCACGGTGGAGCCCGCAAGGCAAGAGCAGGAAAACATGAACAAGCAATTCGCTATCCTGATGGTTTGCATGGGAAACATCTGCCGCTCACCCACGGCTGAAGGCGTGCTGCGCACCCGTCTGCAGCAGGCCGGTCTGGATGGGCTGGTCGGCGTGGATTCGGCAGGCACACACGCCTACCATCTGGGAGAAGCACCCGACCCGCGCAGCTGCCGCGCTGCCGACAAGCGTGGCTATGACCTCTCGCTGCAACGTGCACGCCAGGTCAGCGCTGTGGATTTTGAGCGCTTCGACCTGATCCTGGCGGCGGACCGCCATAATATGACCGCCCTGCGGGCCATGCGCCCTCCGACGAGCCGGGCACAGTTGGATTACATCCTGGCCCCGTTGGGCAAAGAGCCGCCACAGGAAGTACCCGACCCGTATTATGGTGGCCCGCATGGTTTCGATCTGGTATTGGATCTGATCGAAGCCGCCAGCGATGGCTGGATCAGCCAGTTGAAACAATGGGGAATATCACAGCCGGCAGGCTGATTGTATTGGCATAATGCTGGTGTGGGCTTAAGCTAGGCACCCGGATACGGCTGCGACTGCAGTAAAAATTGCAAGGAAACAAATGGGACAGTTTTCGCGGGAACCAATGGCACCAATGGAAGTGGTACCCAGTCACAGCGCCGATGTCATTTTGCCGCGCCAGACCGGTCGTACGCCGCTGGCACGCCAGACTGTCATCGTGGTGGGTTCGTCCACTGGCGGAACCGAGGCGCTGCGGATCCTGCTCAGTGCGCTGCCGGCCAGCATGCCGCCCATCCTCGTTACCCAGCACATGCCGGAACTGTTTACCAAATCCTTTGCTGCCCGGCTGGATTCATTGTGCCAGCTGCATGTAAAGGAGGCGGAAGACGGCGAGCGCCTGCAACCCGGCACGGTTTATATTGCCCCCGGTCACTCGCACCTGCTGCTCAAGTCAGCTCCCACCATAGGCTATGCCACCTCCCTGCACAGTGGACCGCCGGTCAACCGCCACCGGCCATCGGTTGATGTGTTGTTCCGTTCTGCGGCCAATCTGGCTGGCAAGAACTGCATCGGCATCATTCTCACCGGCATGGGGCGTGATGGTGCCTTGGGCATGCTGGAGCTGAAAGAGGCCGGGGCCTATAACATTGCTCAGGATGAGGCCAGCTGCGTGGTATTCGGCATGCCCAAGGAAGCGATTGCCCTGAAGGGCAATCACGAAGTATTGCCCCTGACCTCCATTGCCAGCCGCCTGGTGGCACTGGTCGCCCAACGTCAGCCAACCGTATAAGAAGAACCGATGAAGTTGCCCATTCTTGTCGTCGAAGACGACGCCGATCTGCGTGAAGCCATAATCGACACCCTCAGCCTGGCTGGTTATCCCACGCTGGAAGCCGGTGACGGCAGTGCCGCTTTACTGCAGTTGAAGAAAACCCCGGTGGGGTTGATCATCTCCGATGCCCAGATGGTCCCGATGGATGGCTACAGCCTGTTCGAAGAGGTAAAAATTCGTTATCCCGGCGTGCCTTTCATCCTGATGACGGCCTACGGCATCATCGAGCGCGCCATTGCCTTGTTGCGCGCCGGAGCCACCCACTATCTGCTCAAGCCGTTCGAACCGGCCAGCCTGATTGCCGAAGTGGAAAAGCACATCCTCAAGCTGCCCGAAGGCGAGCGCGACGAAGCCGTAGCCGAATCACCGCAAATGCGCCAGTTGCTGGCGCTGGCCAGCCGCGTGGCCGGCAGCGATGCCAGCGTGATGATTACCGGCCCCAGCGGCGCGGGCAAGGAAGTGCTGGCGCGTTATATTCATCGGCACTCCAAGCGGCACGATGGTCCCTTCGTGGCGGTGAACTGTGCCGCCATTCCGGACAATTTGCTGGAATCCACGCTGTTCGGCCATGAAAAAGGTGCTTTTACCGGTGCCGCACAGGCCTTGCCAGGCAAGTTCGAACAGGCGCAGGGCGGTACCATCCTGCTGGATGAAGTCACCGAAATGCCCATGTCCTTGCAAGCCAAACTGTTGCGGGTGCTGCAGGAGCGCGAAGTGGAGCGGGTGGGCAGCACCCGCACCATCAAGCTGGATATCCGCGTACTGGCTACCTCCAACCGTGATGTCGCCGCCGAGGTGGACGCCGGGCGTTTCCGCGAAGACCTGTATTTCCGCCTGAATGTTTTCCCGCTACGCATCCCGGCGCTGTGCGAGCGGCGCGAGGACATCCTGCCGCTGGCACGGCTTGTGCTTACCAAGTACGCTGAAGCGGCCGGACGTTCCGGATTGAGCCTCTCCGAAGAGGCGGAACGTCAATTGACGGCCTATAGTTGGGAAGGTAACATCCGCGAATTGGAAAATGTCATGCAGCGGGCGGTGATTCTTGCCGCCGGGCCGGCAATTCTTGCCGCCGACCTGCTGCTGGATGATGTTTCCGGTTCGACACCGCTTACCCGGACAGAAACCACAGTCCCGCCTATCATGACGGCAGAGTCCGACATGAAAACGCTGGAAAAACGTCATATTCTGGATACACTGGCAGCAGTGGGGGGAGTCAAGAAACTCGCTGCTGAAAAACTGGGCATCAGTGAACGCACCTTGCGCTACAAACTGCAGCGCTACCGCGAAGAAGATGGCCAGGACGAGGATCCGGATGACCTGGACGTACGTAGTACGGAGTAGCCATGTCGATTAATAATGTAGACCAGATGTTGAGCGAGCTGCGGGCCGCATCGGCCCTGGCTGGCGGAAAGCCTGCCACGCAGTCGCAGGACGCGTCGCAAGTTGACTTTGCCGATGTTCTCAAATCAACGATTGAGCAGGTGAATTCTGCTCAGCAAACTTCGCAGGAAATGCAGAAGCAGTTCGAGTTGGGAGACGAGGGGGTTAACCTGCAGGACGTGATGGTCTCCTTGCAGAAAGCCAGCCTGTCGTTCCAGACCATGGTCCAGGCGCGCAACAAGCTGGTGTCCGCCTATCAGGAAATCATGAATACCCAGGTATAGCCTGGCCGCCACCATATCCTTATGCTGCCGGCAGTGGCTGTGCCTGAAACTAAAACCACTGTATGGCTGATCTGGCAGAACAAAACGCAACTCCTGTTTGGCGAACCCGGCTCAACGATGCTTCCGAGCGTTTCAAGTCGCTTCCCAACAATAAAAAAATCCTCTTCCTGGTGGCTCTGGCCGCCATTTTCTCTGTCATTGTCGGCGCTGCGGTGCTGAATCGGCAGCCCAGTTACAAAATCCTGTTTTCCAATATTGCCGACCGCGATGGCGGTCAGGTGACCGCTGCGCTGCAGCAGATGAACATTCCCTACCAGTTGGGTGATGGCGGTACCGTGTCTGTTCCGGCTGACAAGGTGTACGACGCACGTCTACGTCTTGCCGCCCAGGGCCTGCCCAAGGCGGGTGGGGTGGGTTTCGAACTGATGGACAACCAGAAGTTCGGCATCAGCCAGTTTGCCGAGCAGGTTAACTACCAGCGCGCCATCGAGGGCGAACTGGCACGTACCATCGAAGCCATCGGCTCGGTGGAAACCGCCCGTATTCATATTGCCATTCCCAAGCAAAGCGTGTTCGTGCGCGACCAGCAGCAGCCGACGGCCTCGGTGATGCTCAATCTGTTCCGCGGTCGTACTCTGGATCAGGGCCAGGTAGCCGGTATCGTGCATCTGGTATCCAGTGCTGTACCCAATCTGCCGGTGAAGAATGTCACGGTGGTGGATCAGGACGGCAATATGCTGTCCAAGCTGTCCGACAAGGACACCGCGGGCATGGATCAGACTCAGCTGGGCTATGTACGTCAGGTGGAAGATGGCTACGTCAAGCGCATCGAAAGCATTCTTGAGCCCATTTTCGGTCAGGGTAATATTCACGCCCAGGTTACGGCGAATGTGGATTTCTCCGAAGTAGAACAGACTTCAGAAAGCTATCGCCCCAACTCCACGCCCAATCCGTCCGCCACCCGCAGCCAGCAAATCGTGGAGCGACTGGGCAGTGGTGCCGGTAATGCCGGTGGCGTGCCGGGCGCATTGTCCAACCAGCCACCGTCGTCTGCATCGGCTCCCATCACCCTGCCGCCTGGCGCGGCCCCCGGTACCGCCACCCTGTCCGGGCAGGCCATGGGGCAGTCCGGTGCACTGGAGCGTGACATCACCACCAATTACGAGGTGGACAAGACCATCCAGCACACCAAGATGCCGCAAGGGGTGGTGAAGCGTCTGTCTGCTGCCGTGGTGGTGAACTACCGCAAGATGCCGGACAAGAACGGCGAGGTGAAGCCAACACCGTTGACGGCCCAGGAAATCCAGCAGATCAACAATCTGGTCAAGGAAACCATGGGTTACAACAATCAGCGTGGGGATACGCTGAATGTGGTGAATGCTGCCTTTGCCGATGCCGCAGTGCCGGTGACCATGCAGGAAAAAGTTACCGATTACCTGACCAATAATGCGTCCAGCCTGATCAAGTACGCTCTGCTCACCATTGCCGTGCTGTATTTGCTGTTTGGTGTGGTGCGGCCTATCGTCAAGGATCTGGTCAAACCGCAGGATGCCGTCAAGAAAGGCCCGGATGGCAAGCCGCTTACCGATGCCGGTGGCCGCCTGCTGGCCGTGGCGGACGACGACGAGGGGGGGGGCGCGAGTGCCGCCGCCGGTGGCAAGGGTGCTGCGGCTACGCACGCAGATGGCACACCGGAAAATCCGAAGGATGCCCAGATGCGTCAGTACAACCTGAATCTGGAAGCTGCGCGCGAGCTGGTGAAGTCTGATCCGCGTATGGCCGCCCAGATCATCAAGGAATGGATAAGCTCCGATGAGTGATAACGGCGTTCACCGCAGTGCGGTCCTGCTGTTCAGCCTGGGGCAGGCCGAAGCGGTGGAAGTGTTCAAGTACCTGGGCCCCAAGGAAGTGCAGAAGATTTCGCTGGCCATGGCGGCCATCAATAATCTGAGCTACGACCAGATCGACGATATTGTCGGCAAGTTCCGCGAGGAGTGTGCGGCACGGGCCAGCATTGGCGCTTCCGACGAATACCTGCGCAATGTGCTGATCGAAGCGCTGGGTCCGGACAAGGCGGCCAACCTGCTGGACAAGATCATGCAGGGCAACGATCACAGCGGTATCGAAAGCCTGAAGTGGATGGACCCGTCCTCCGCGGCCGATCTGATCCGCCACGAACACCCGCAGATCATTGCCACCATTCTGGTGCATCTGGAGCCGGACCTGTCCAGCTCCATCCTGGCCTTCTTCCCGGAGCGGCTGCGCAACGAGGTGCTGATCCGTACCGCCACCCTGGAAGGGGTACAGCCACAAGCCCTGCGCGAGCTCAACGATGTGCTCACCCAGCTGTTGTCCGGTTCGGACCGTATCAAGAAGAGCGCATCCGGCGGTATCAGTCTCACTGCGGAAATCCTCAACTTCATGGGTTCCAATGTGGAAGGTTCTGCGCTCAACTACATTCGGGAATACGACCCGGAACTGGCGCAGCGTATTCAGGACAAGATGTTCGTGTTCGAAAATATCCTCGACATCGACGATCGCTCCATTCAGACCATTCTGCGCGAAGTGCAGTCCGACTCGCTGGTGGTGGCACTCAAGGGCACCAGTGCCGAGCTCAAGGACAAGATCTTCCGCAATATGTCGCAGCGTGCTGCCGAAATGCTGCGCGACGATCTGGAATCCAAAGGACCGGTCAAACTGTCCGAAGTGGAAGCCGAGCAGAAGGAAATCCTCAAGGTGGTCCGCAAGCTGGCCGACGATGGTCAGATCGTGCTAGGCAGCAAGGGTGGTGACGAAGGCCTTGTCGAATAATCCCATTATTCCGGGCGAGCAACTGGATGGCTGGCAAAGCTGGATACCGGCCGAGCTCACCCAGAACGACGGCAGTTTCAGCCCGACCCAACTGGCCGGGCTGGATGCTCTGCGCCGACACCTGGAGCAGGCACCGACGGTGGCGGATGCCGAGTTGGCCGCGTCTGCCGAAGCAGCAGAGGAAGCCATCGAACCGGATGTCGAACCGGCAGCTGCATCCGGCTATCCCACTGCTTCCGAACTGGAAGCCATTCATCAGGAAGCCTGGCAAACCGGCTACGACGAAGGCGTACAGGCAGGCCATGCCGAAGGTCTGGCACAAGGACTGCAGCAAGGACATGATCAAGCTGCCGTGCAGTTTGCCCAGCTGTGGACGCCGCTGCAGGAAATGTCAGCCAGTTTTGCCCGCGAACTGGGACGGGTGGAAGAAGAACTGGCTACTTCCCTGCTGACGTTGGCGGTGCAGATGGCCGAGCGCCTGGCCGCAGAGCAATTGCTGCAAAGTGAAAGCGCCATTATTGCCCAGTTGCGCCAGGTGCTGAATGAATTGCCCGCCACCATGAGCCAGGCGCGTTTGCGGGTGAATCCGGCTGATCTGGACGCCGTGCGCCAGTTCCTGCAGCAGGAAACACCGGAAACCCAGTGGCAGTGGATTGAAGATCCGCACATCCAGCGCGGTGGCTGCATCATCGATACTGCTGCCTTGCAGCTGGATCTGCGCCTGTCGGCGCGCGTGGCAGCGCTGCGCAGTGCCATGGGGCTGGAAGCCACATCCGATGACCACACTGATTGATAGACAGCGTCATTTTCTGAGCGACTGTACCCGTGCGGCACGGGAGGCACCGCTGTGGCAGCCCTGTGGCCGCCTGTTGCGGGTAACCGGCATGGTGATGGAAGCCACCGGCATCAAGCTGCCGGTGGGCAGCGCTTGCCAGGTGGAGCTGGCAGACAACCATGTGGTGGAAGCTGAAGTGGTCGGTTTTTCCGGCGACAGGGTTTTCCTGATGCCGCTGGCCAATGTGCATGGCCTGCTGCCCGGTACGCCGGTACGGCCATTGGCACCATCCCATCCTCCTTGTTATGGCCAGAATGTCGTCTCGGCCCGCGTCAATGGCCCGGCAGGCCGCCAGGTACCGGTGGGCGAAAGCCTGCTGGGGCGCATTCTCGACTCGCTGGGCCGTCCGCTGGACGGCAAGGGGCCCATCCATCCCGAAGCCTATTTTCCTCTGCACAGCCAGCCGATGAACCCGCTGGACCGCTCGCCGGTCAAGCAGGTGCTGGATGTCGGTGTGCGCGCCATCAACGGTCTGCTGACAGTGGGGCGTGGACAGCGGCTGGGCCTGTTTGCCGGATCCGGTGTCGGCAAGTCGGTATTGCTGGGCATGATGGCGCGCTTCACCCGTGCCGATGTGGTGGTGGTGGGGCTGATTGGCGAGCGGGGGCGCGAGGTCAAGGACTTCATCGAAAACATTCTGGGCGAGGAGGGCATCGCCCGTGCCGTGGTGGTGGCGGCCCCCGCCGACATGCCGCCGCTGATGCGTCTGCACGGTGCCGCCTACGCCACCGCTCTGGCCGAGTACTTTCGCGCCCAGGGCAAGGACGTGCTGCTGCTGATGGATTCGGTTACCCGTTACGCGATGGCGCAGCGGGAAATCGCACTGGCCATTGGCGAACCGCCGGTCACCAAGGGCTATCCGCCTTCGGTGTTTGCCCGCCTGCCGCAATTGATTGAACGTGCCGGCAATGCTGCCAATGGTGGTGGCTCCATTACCGGTTTCTATACCGTTCTATCCGAAGGCGATGACCAGCAGGACCCGATTGCCGACTCGGCGCGGGCCATTCTGGATGGTCACTTCGTGCTGTCGCGCGAGCTGGCCGAGGCCGGCCACTATCCAGCCATCGATATCGAACAGTCGATCAGCCGCGTGATGGTGGACGTGGTGCCATCCAAGCAGATGGACCAGGCACGCTATTTCAAGCAACTGTACTCACGCTACCAGCGCAATCGTGACCTGATCAGCGTCGGTGCCTACGTGCCAGGGTCGGACCCGGTGCTGGACGAAGCCATGCGCCGCCAACTGCAGATGACCAGCTTCCTCACCCAGCCCATGCACGAATCGCAGGACTACACCACCAGCCAGCTGCAGCTGGAAAGTGTGCTGGCATAGGCATTTAGGCCATGGCGCAAAGCAAATACACCTTTTTGATCAAGCTGGCCGAGGACAAGCAGGCGGCAGCAGCCGAGCGCATGCGCCAGGCGCAGGCCAAGCTGCTGGATGCGATGAGCCGGCAGGAGCAACTGGAAAATTTCCGTGGTGAATACCGCGAACGGCTGACTTCCGGCGGTATGAAGGGGATGAGTATTGCCCAGTGGCAGGATTTCCAGAAATTCCTTGGCCGGCTGGACGAGGCCGTGCGCATCCAGCAAGGTGATGCCGAGTTTGCCAAGCAACGCTTCATCATGGAGCGCCAGGCCTGGCGTAACGAGCACAAGAAGCTCAAGGCTTATGAGAAGCTGCTGGAACGCGAGCACGAGCGCGAACAGCTGGCTCAGGCACGCCGCGAACAGAAAACGACGGATGAATTTGCCACCCGTCGCTTCTGGGATCAGACCCACGGCGACGATTAGCCGTCCTGGTCTGACATCGGACTCAGGCTGACAGCAGGTGCGCCCGTCCCTGGATCGCCAGTCCCACCGTAGTGCCATGCGCGGGCAGCGCCCAACTGCTGGTACGCAATTGCAGTAGTTTGTCCACTCCCGGCAGTTGCAGGCTCAACAGACTGTCATGTCCGCCAAAATCACATTCCACCACCCGGGCCTGCGCCGTCAGTTCCGGACTGTTGTCAGGCAGCAGGGTCAGTTGTTCCGGGCGCAGCATGATGCGTGCGTCGCCGCTGAACTGGGTATTATCGACCACGACTCGGCCCAGTGCGCAGCTTGCCCTGCCGGCATGGATGTGGGCGGGCAGAATGACGGCCTCTCCCAGAAACAGCGCCGTGGCCTCATCCACCGGCTGGCTGTACAGCTGCTGCGGGCTACCGGCCTGAACCAGCCGGCCCTGACGCATGACGGCCAGTTGGTCGGCAAAGGACAGTGCTTCGGCCTGATCGTGCGTCACCAGAATGGCGGTGATGCCAGCCTCGCCCAGCAACTTGGCCACCATTTTGCGCATGGCGGCGCGCAGCCCGGTATCCAGTGCCGAGAAAGGCTCATCCAGCAGCATCAGTTGCGGTTGCTGCGCCAGGGCTCGGGCCAGGGCGATGCGTTGTTGCTGGCCCCCGGACAGCTCGTGTGGCCAGCGCGACAGCATGGTTGCATCCAGCGCCACCATTTCCACCAGCTCGGCAATGCGCCGGGTGCGTTCTTGTCCCTTGAGTGTCAGCCCAAAGCCGATATTATCGGCCACCGTCAGATGGGGAAACAGTGCGCCATCTTGCGCCACGTAGCCAATGCCACGCAGGTGAGCAGGCAGGATGCGTCCGTCAGCGGCAAAAGTCTTGCCGTTCAGGCTGATGCTGCCCTGGTCGGGATGTTCGAAGCCGGCAATCATGCGCAGCAGGGTGGTCTTGCCCGAGCCGGAAGGGCCGACAATGGCCACGCGGCTGGCTGCCGTGCAGCTCAGGGATACATCCTGTACCGCCTGTGTGGTGCCGTAGTGTTTGCTCAGGTGTTGCAGGTGCAGGGAAGTCATCGTCCGGCACTCCGTTTGGAATGATCATGCAAAAGCCAGGTCAGTGGCAGCGATAGCAGCACCATCAGCAGCGCATAAGGTGCCGCCATGATGTAGTCGATTTCGCTGGTCATGGCCCAGAAGCCGGTTGCCAGCGTGCGCGTGCCATTAGGGGCCAGCAGCAGGGTGGCGGTCAGCTCGTTGCTGATGGCCAGAAACACCATTGCCATGCCGGCTGCCGCGCCGGGGGCGGCCAGGCGCAGTGTTACCCGCCATAGTGCCTGGCTGGGGGTGCTGCCCAGGCTGCGGGCGGCATTTTCCAGCTCGGTGGGGGCCTGGGCAATGCCGGCGCGCAGGCTGACCAGTGCCCGGGGCAGGAACATCAGCAGATAAGCCAGCAGGATGGTGAATACGGTCTGGTACAGCGGGCGGGCAAAGTTGATGGTGATGGTGACCAGCGCCAGCGCCGTAACAATGCCAGGCAAGGCGCTGGTGATGTAGTTGCAACCTTCCTGCAGCCTTTGCAGCTTGCTGGGCGCGCGGATAGACAGCCATGCCAGTGGAATGGCTGCCAGCACGGTCAGTACCGCTCCCAGCGCCCCGAACAGCATGGTCTGCTGCAATGCCGGCCACAGGCTGTCGTTATTCCATGCGGCCAAACCGCCTTCCCATAGCCAGTGGCCCAGAGTGATCAGCGGTACGCCCAGCGTCAGGGCTGCACTCAGCAGGCATAGCAGCAGCGCGGGCAGGGTCCAGCGCCATCCCAGGCGTACTGGCGCGCTGTTGCGAGCCGAGCCGGTCCCCAGTCTTGCATAGCGGGCATTACCGCGTGTACCCGCCTCCAGCCACAGTAGCGCCAGACAGCACAGCGCCAGTACGCCGGCCAGCATATTGGCTGCCGGGCCATTAAAACTGGACTGGAACTGGTCGAAGATGGCGGTGGTGAAGGTATCGAAGCGCAGCATGGCGTACAGGCCGTATTCGGCCAGCAGGTGCAGGCTGACCAGCAAGGTACCTCCCCATATCGCCAGCTTGAGTTGCGGCATGGTTACCCGACGGAATACAGCCCAGGGGCTCAGCCCCAGCGAAGCAGCGCTGTCTTCCAGAGCCGGATCCATGCGGCGCAGGGCCGCCGAGGCGGGAAGGTAGATAAACGGGAAATAGGCTATTACCGATAGCAATACCGCCGCACTCAGTCCGTTAAAGGCGGGTAGCAGGCTGATCCAGGCATAACTGTGGACAAAGGCAGGCACCGCCAGCGGAGTGATGGCCAGCACCGACCAGATGCGCCGCCCCGGCAGATTGCTGCGTTCGGTCAGCCAGGCCATGGCGATGCCCACAGCCACACATAGCGGCACAGTAATCAGCATCAGCATGCTAGTGTTAAGCAGCAACTCGCCGACGCGTGGCCGGAAAACCAGCTGGACAACGTTATCCCAGCCGGTTTGCAGCGAAACGGCGATGATGAAGGCCAGTGGCAACAGTGCCAGCACGGAAACCAGCAGCGAGCTGGCCTGCAGCCAGGCCGGCAACTGCCTGCCCGGCAGGCGCAGGCCAGCGGGCAGGATGGTGTTGCTTGTTGTCGGCAACTGCCCGTCAGAAACGGGAGAGTGCGATGTGCTCATGGCTTTACAGCAGGCCCGCCTGGGTCATCAGTTCGACGGTCTTGCGGCTGTTGAGACGCGAAGCATCGATTTTCGGTGCGTCCAGATTTTTCAGCGGCACCAGCTTGGGGTTGGATTGCGTACCCAGGCCCACGGCGTATTCGAAGGAGTTTTCAGTTTTCAGGATGGTTTGCCCGCCCTTGCCGGTAATCCACTTCAGGAAAGCCTGCGCTTCTTCCTTATGCTTGCTGGAGGCTAGTACGCCACCACCAGACAGGCTGACAAAAGCCCCCGGGTCCTGTTGCTTGAAGTAGTGCAGGGCAGTGTTCTTGCTGTTTTCACCAGTCTTGTTCTGATCGCCGAAATAATAGTAGTGGTAGATCACGCCGCCATCGATCTGGCTGGCATTTACCGCCTTCATCACCACGCTGTTGCCCTTGTAGGGCAGGGCATTGGTTTTCATCGCTTTCAGCCAGCCCAGGGTGACTGCCTCGCCTTTCTGCTCTAGCAGGGCGCTGACGATAGCCTGGAAGTCGGCTCCGGCCGGGGCCGCACCCCAGCGGCCCTTCCATTCCGGCTTGGCCAGATCCAGCAGGGATTTGGGCAATTCCTTCTGTGTCACGCGGTTCTTGTTGTAGACAAATACGGTGGAGCGAGCGGCAATGCCTACCCACTTGCCCTGTGCCGGGCGGAAGGCCGGATCGACCTGAGCCAGCGTGCTTGCTTCCACCGGTGCCAGCAGGCGGGCATTGTCAACCAGTACCATGGCCGGGGAGTTCTCGGTCAGGAACACGTCGGCGGGGGAAGATGCCCCTTCCTGCACGATCTGGTTACCCATTTCGCTGTCGCTGCCATTGCGCACGGTTACCTTGATGCCGGTTTCTTTGGTAAAGCCTTCAACCCAGGATTTGGTCAGGCTTTCATGCTGGGCGTTGTAAACCACGATGCCTTCGGCGCTGGCGGCGGCATGGGCAGCGGCAGAGAACAGGGTGAAAACCAGCAGGGCGGTGGTGAGGATGCGTGCGGACGGACGGGACATCTGGGTATGCTCCTTGCAGATATTCAACGGGAACTGCGGTAGTCAGGTGCGTTTGGGCACTGGTTTTGGCAGGATTCTTTACAATTGTAATGCAAAAGATAATGATTCGCATTAATAAAATTAATCAGATGCATGGTTAACTGAGGGGCGATCTGCTGGCATGCAAATTGCTGCTAAGTCTGCATCTTTCCCCAGGGGTTTCGGCCATGACAATTACCGTAATGCCGGCGAGCAGCGCCAAGACAGCCATGCCGCCAGGACAGGCGGATACCGGTACGCAAGATGCCGGCGGTTTGTTTGCCAGTTTGTTGGGGGCGCAGATCGGCAGCCTGAGCACGGCCTTGCCAACACAGGCGGATACCGGTTCCGGTGCCGGCAAAGGCAAGCAGGACAAGGATTCCATGTCAGAGGACAACACGGCATCTACCGATAACAGTGCCAATATGTTGCTGGCAGCATTGCCGCTGCTACAGGCCGGTTTGCAAGTGCAGCCGGTGCAGGACAAGCCCACGGCTACGCCAGTGACAACCGATGTGGTCAGTACCGGTATCAAGGACACCGCCATCGATCCTTTGCTGCAAGCTGCTGCGCCGCAGAAGCATCCTGCAGGTTTGCAGGCGCAAGAATTGCCGGGCAAGGATGCCGCGGCACTGCAATTCTTGCCGCCCAATGCTGATCAGCTGGCCAGTGCCAACCAGGCAGCCAACCAGGCAGCCCAGGCGGCACAGCAGACCAGCCAGGCCAAGAACCTGACCATTTCCCAGCCGATGTCCGATCCCAACTGGTCCAAGGCCTTGGGCGATCAGGTGCTGTCCATGGTCAGCATGAAGATGGACAAGGCAACCATCCAGGTGAATCCGCCGCAATTGGGGCCGGTGGAAGTCACACTGAAAATGAATGGCAATGATCAGGCACAGGTGATTTTTACCTCCGCCGTACCGGCAACCCGAGAAATAATCGAAAACAACATGCCGAAACTGGTTTCCATGATGGCTTCCAGTGGTATAGCTCTTGCCGATGCACAGGTTTCCAGCGGACAATCCGGGAATCGGCAACAGCAATTCAACCAGAACCAGAATGGCCGCCGCCAGAATGCCGCTGGCAACGATGAAGACGACACGCTGGCAGCCATCCAGTCCGCACGAGGGATACTCAGTATCTTCGCCTGATTTTGCTCAAAAGGGGGCTCTATTCAGTTCGTGCGGAAATCTGGAAAATATAATAGGGAAATGGCTTAAGCTTTCCCTATAAACCTAACGTACGGACTGATGACCCATGGCAGAAGACAAAAAAGCGGATAAAGCGGACAAGGGCGAGAAAAAAGCAGGGGGTGGCAATAAGCTGATGCTGGTGGTGGTGATTCTTCTGGTTCTGGTACTGGCCGGCATGGGTGGCCTTGCCTACGTGATGTTCACCAATATGAACAAACCGCATGACGCTGCCGCCCAGACTGAGCAGACCAAGGAAAAAACCAAGAAGAAAAAAGAAGGTCCTCCCATCTTTGAAAAGCTGGAAACCTTTGTTGTCAATCTGTCTGGCGGTGATGGCAGCCTGCTGCAGGTGGACATGCAGGCCGAACTGGGTGACGAAGAAGCCAAGAAGAAGTTTACCGACTACATGCCCAAGATTCGCAGTGCGCTGATCCTGCTGCTGTCCTCCAAGTCGGCGGCCGAGCTGTCCACTCCGGATGGCAAGGTCAAGCTGAAGGCCCAGGTCAAGCAGATCATCAACGAGTCCATGGATTCTGGCGAAGAAGAGCTGGTTCAGAGCGTACTCTTTACTTCCTTCATCATTCAGAAGCAGTAAGCGATGGGCGACGATATCCTGTCCCAGGAAGAGGTGGATGCCCTGCTCAGGGGCGTCACCGGCGAGGACGAAGATGATGACAGTGCGCAGGACTCGCAGGGAGTCCGCGGCTATGATATCGGTCGGCAGGAGCGCATCGTGCGCGGTCGCATGCCGACGCTGGAAATCATCAATGAACGTTTCGCCCGTAACCTGCGTATAGGCTTGTTCAATTTCATCCGGCGCAATGCGGAAATCTCCGTTGGGCCGGTACGCGTGCAGAAGTACAGCGAATTCATTCGCAATCTGGTGGTGCCCACCAACCTCAATCTGGTTCATGTGAAGCCGTTGCGCGGCACCGGGCTGCTGATTTTCGATCCGGATCTGGTATTCCTGATCGTGGACAATCTGTTCGGTAGCGATGGCCGCTATCATGTACGCGTGGAAGGCCGGGACTTTACTCCGACCGAGCAGCGCATCATCCGCCGCCTGCTGGAAGTGGTATTCACCGAGTGCCAGAAAGCATGGGAGCCGGTGCACCCCATCGAATTTGTTTATCTGCGCTCGGAAATGAACACCCAGTTTGCCAACATCGCCACACCCACCGAAGTGGTGGTGGCAATGACTTTTCATATCGAACTGGGGGCTGGCGGCGGTGATTTTCACATCTGTCTGCCATACTCCATGGTCGAGCCAATTCGTGATGTGCTGTCCAGTACCACGCAGGCCGACCGTACTGAAGTGGACAACCGCTGGGTCAGCCTGATGACGCATCAGGTGCAGGCGGCCGAGGTGGAACTGGTTGCTACCCTGGCGGAAACCAAGGTAACGCTGGGGCAGATCCTCAATTTGAAAAACGGTGATGTCGTGATGCTGGATGTGCCGGAGGCCGTGGTGGTGGATGTTTCCGGCATTCCGGTACTGGAATGCCACTATGGCACCGTGCAGGGGCGTTATGCCCTCAAGGTAGACAAGGTATTGGCCGGGGCTGGCGAATTCGCCGAGCCCGCAGGAGACAACAAGCAATGACTGAGCAGCTAGAAGAAGGTCAGACCCCGGGGGCGGCAGAAGAGGAAGTATCGATGGATGACTGGGCTGCCGCCATGGCAGAGCAGGAAACCAGCGATGCAGAGCAGGCTCCCGCCAATGTGCAGCCAGCAACCAATCTGTTCCAGGAACTGGGCAGCAGTGATGCCGCACTGAATGTACCCAGCAATCTGGACATGATTCTGGACATTCCAGTCCAGCTTACGGTTGAGCTGGGTCGAACCAAAATTGCCATCCGCAACCTGTTGCAGCTGGCACAGGGTTCCGTGGTGGAGCTGGATGGTCTGGCTGGTGAGCCCATGGATGTGCTGGTCAACGGCTGCCTGATCGCCCAGGGTGAAGTGGTGGTGGTCAATGACAAGTTTGGTATCCGCCTGACCGACATCATCACGCCGGCGGAACGTATCCGTCGCCTGCAGAAGTAATGCGCGTCACTGGCAAGGTTGGTGGTCTTTTTCCGTTGGCATGGTCTTGTACCACGCTGGCGGGGATTGCCACCTCGCAACCGCTGGTAGCAGCCAGCAGCCCAACACCGTTTACCAGCCTGCTGCAGGTCATTCTTGGTCTGGCCGTGGTGCTGGCCGCCATTGTCGGCCTCGCCTGGTTGTTCCGCCGTATGTCCGGCGGCATGCTGGGAGGCTCCAGCCGATTGCGTGTAGTCAGCGGTGTGCTGGTGGGACAGCGGGAAAAAGTGGTGATTGTCGAACTGGAAGGTGAATGGCTGGTGCTGGGCGTAACCAGCCATAGCGTCAATCTGCTGACCAAGATGGACCGGCCGCCGGATGCCGGTGCCGAGGTGGTACAGCCTGGCGAGCCCTTTGCGCGCTGGCTGAAGGCAGCCATGGAAAAGGGGCGCCAGAAATCTGAAGTCGTAAACAAATAATGAAACTCTCCTACCGATTGCTGCCCCTGCTGCTGCTGGCTCTACCCGTACTGGCGCAGGCTGCGGGTTTGCCGCTGATGACCAGTACCCCTGGTGCCAGTGGTGGCCAGAACTACTCCTTGTCGCTGCAGATGCTGTTGTTCATGACGGCGCTGGGTTTTATCCCGGCCATGCTGCTGATGACCACTGCATTCACTCGCATCGTGATTGTGCTGTCCCTGCTGCGCCAGGCCATGGGTGTGACCCAGTCGCCACCTAATCAGGTGATTCTGGGCTTGTCGCTGTTCCTTACCCTGTTTGTGATGGGGCCAACCTTCGATCAGGTGTACAACAAGGCCTGGGCACCGTTTTCGGACGACAAGATCAGCTTCAACCAGGCGGTGGACGAGGCCAGCAAGCCGATGAAGGCTTTCATGCTCAGCCAGACGCGAGAAAAAGACCTGGCTTTCTTCATCGAGATTTCGCGCTCGGAAAAACCGGCCACCAAGGCCGATGTCTCGATGAAAACCCTGATTCCGGCCTATGTCATCAGCGAACTTAAAACCGCCTTCCAGATCGGCTTCATGGTGTTCATCCCCTTCATGATCATTGACCTGGTGGTGGCTAGCATCCTGATGGCCATGGGGATGATGATGGTGTCGCCGGTCACCATATCGCTGCCGTTCAAGCTGATGCTGTTTGTGCTGGTGGACGGCTGGACCCTGCTGATGGGTTCGCTGGTCCAAAGCTTTTATACGGGCTGAACATGGAGTTTCACCCCATTACGCCGGACATGCTGCCGCTGTGTCATGCCTTGTGCGCCGACAGCATAGCCGCCTTGCCGGATGAGGCTTACCCCTTGGCGGCCCGCCTGGCCTGGGCTGGTATCTGGGATGATGAAACCGCTTCAGCCTGGGCTGCGCGCCTGTCCGCTAGCTGGAGTGTCGGTGTCAGCGCTGGTGGTGAGTTGCTTGGTTTTGCCTGGCTGACCCATGCCGGAGAGTTCGACATGCTGTATGTGACGCCTGCCGCGCAGCGACGCGGGCTGGCCATGCAAATGATCCAGCGGCTGGAGGATGCGGCGGCGCAGGCCGGGATTGTCGCCCTGCATGCCTGGGCCAGTCATGCTGCCCGGCCGGTATTCGAACAGGCCGGCTATGCGGTGTTGCGCGCCAACACCGTCACGCGGGATGGCGAGACGCTGGAAAACTGGCTGATGGCCAAAGGCGGCTGGCAGGAGCCTGCCGGTACAAGGAGAGAATCATGAGTCCGGAACTGGTCATCAATCTGGTGCAGAACGCACTGTACATCCTGATCATCGTCTCGGCACCAGTGCTGCTGGTGTCGCTGGTGGTGGGTCTGTTGGTGAGCGTGCTGCAGGCCGCCACGCAAATCAATGAAATGACGCTCACCTTCATTCCCAAGCTGCTGGCGATGTTTCTGGTGCTGGTACTGGCCGGACCATGGATGCTCAACACCCTGGTGGAATACACCACCCGACTGTTTCAGAGCATTCCCAGCGTGATTGGCTGACGCAGCGCGCCATGTTCAGTATTTCTGATGCGCAGATCAATGCACTGGTTACGATGTTTGCCTGGCCGTTTGCCCGCATCATCGGCTTGTTCCTGGTGGAACCCTTGTATGCCTATCGCGGTGTGCCGCGCCGGTTCAAGGCCGGTTTCGCGCTGATGCTGACCGTGCTGGTGGTGCCATTGCTGCCACCGGTGCCAGCCGTGCCGGTATTTTCCGCAGCAGGCATTGCCATTTTGTTCCAGCAATTGCTCATCGGCCTGGCCATGGGCTTTGTCATGCGGCTGACCATGACTGCGGTGGAAATGGCCGGCTTCATCATGGGTGCGCAGACCGGTTTGGGCTTTGCCATGTTTTTCGACCCCATGCACGCGGCCCAGGTGCCGGTGGTGTCGCAGCTGCTGTCGATGTTTGTGTTTCTGCTGTTTCTTACCTTTGACGGGCATCAAGTCGTCATTTCCACGCTGGTGGAAAGCTTCCAGGTGCTACCCATCGGCATGAGCATGCCGGCGCAGGGGCTGAAGGCGCTGGTGTTATGGGGCAGCCATATCATTTCCTGGGGCATCTGGCTGTCGATGCCGGTCATTGGCGCACTGCTGGTCACCAACCTCGCGATTGGCGTGATGACCCGTGCAGCACCGCAGTTCAATATTTTTACCTTTGGTTTTCCGCTGACGCTGATGATCGGTTTCATCACCATCTATCTGACGTTACCGCTGATGGTGCCGGCCATCGAACAGATATACGGTCAGGCCTTCACCTTCATGCTGGCCATGCTGAAGGCGAAATAGCTTTCTGCTAGAATAGCGGCCAAATTTTCGGCATTAAACCGGCCCGGTAACGGGCCAAACCAGATTGAGGCAATTATGGCAGGTCATAGCAAATGGGCGAACATCCAGCACCGCAAGGGTCGTCAGGATGCCAAGCGTGGCAAGATCTTCACCCGTCTGATCAAGGAAATCACCGTTGCTGCCAAGATGGGCGGTGGCGATGTCAACATGAACCCGCGTCTGCGTCTGGCAGTGGACAAGGCCAAGGCCGAATCCATGCCCAAGGACAATATCGATAACGCCATCAAGCGCGGTACCGGTCAGCTCGACGGCGTGGATTATGTCGAGTGCCGTTACGAAGGCTACGGCATTGGCGGTGCTGCCGTGATGGTGGATTGCCTGACCGACAACAAGACCCGTACCGTGGCCGATGTGCGCCATGCCTTCTCCAAGTACGGCGGCAATATGGGGACTGACGGCTGCGTGGCCTTCCAGTTCAGCCATTGTGGTTTCCTGGTGTTTGCCCCGGGCGTGGACGAAGATGCGCTGATGGAAGCGGCACTGGAATGCGGCGCCGAAGACGTGATCACCAATGATGACGGCTCCATCGAAGTCATCACTGGTCCTTACGAATTCAGTGATGTGAAGCAGGCGCTGGAAGACAAGGGTTTCAAGGCCGAAATGGGCGAAGTCACCATGAAGCCGCAAAACGAAACCGAACTGGCCGGCGAAGACGCCATGCGCATGCAAAAGCTGCTGGATGCGCTGGAAGATCTGGACGACGTGCAGGACGTGTATACCTCGGCCACACTGCTGGATTGATAGCGTAAAGCCGGAAACTCCCTCTCGCTTTCTGGAAGGAAAGCGAGGCTCCCTTCTTCAATTGGCAAGGCAAGGGCGGGGGGAAAGGGGAATAGATGGGAAGGCTGCGGAAGCAATCACTTCGTCGAAAGGCCCGGCTTTGCCGGGTCCGGTGAAATCGCACCAAATCACTTTGTCAGCCGCCTGAGGCTTGCCTGCTGGCAAGCCTTTTTCATGCCCGGCGTTGGCTGACCATCAGCATCGGCAGCATGGTCGCAGCAGTGTAAACTGCAGTCATGCCGGGACGTTGGCCGGTTCAAGTCATGCGAAAGAGTCATCATGTACCAGAGTCATGCCGAACGCCGTACGCGACTGATGCAGCAGATGGGGGAGGGCATTGCCATCCTGCCAACCGCGCCGGAAGTGGTGCGCAATGCCGACAGCCACTACCCCTACCGGGCGGACAGCCATTTTCTGTATCTGACCGGCTTTGCCGAGCCGGAAGCCGTGCTGGTGCTGGACGCCGGGATCGGCAAATCCATCCTGTTCTGCCGGGACAAGAACCTGGAGCGCGAGGTATGGGAGGGTTTCCGCGTTGGCCCGGATGGCGCGCGCGAAGCCTTCGGCTTTGACGAGGCTTATTCCATCAGCGAACTGGATGCCCGCCTGCCCGACCTGCTGAGCGGCCAGAAATCGCTGTGGTGGAATATTGGCCGTCAGCCTGGTTTCGATGTGCGGGTGAATGGCTGGCTGGACGCCGTGCGCCAGCGTTACCGCAGTGGTGAACAGCCGCCCGCGCTTTACCACGACCTGCTGGTGTTGCTGGACGAAATGCGCATGATCAAGGACGCTGGCGAACGCGCCACCTTGCGCCGGGCCGGACAGATTTCTGCCCAGGGCCATATCCAGGCCATGCGTGCCACCCGACCGGGGATGATGGAATACCAGGTCGAGGCGGAAATTCTGCATACTTTCATTCGCAATGGCGCACGCTATCCCTCCTACGAAAGCATCGTGGCCGGCGGGGCCAATGCCTGCACTCTGCATTATGCGGCCAATAACGCACGCCTGAACGCCGGGGATTTGCTGCTGATTGATGCCGGTTGTGAACTGAATGGCTATGCTGGAGATATCACGCGTACCTTTCCGGTCAGTGGCAAATTCAGCCCGGCTCAGCGTGATGTTTACGAAATTGTGCTGGCGGCGGAACTGGCCGGCATTGCCGCGGTCAAGCCTGGTGCACTGTGGAATGCGCCAGGCGATGCAGCCCTCGCGGTGCTGGTGCAGGGCATGCTGGATCTGAAGCTGCTCACCGGCAGCGTGGAAGGAGTGATCGAATCCGGTGCCTTCCGCCAGTTCTACATGCATGGCATCGGCCACATGATTGGTCTTGACGTGCACGATGTCGGTCAGCGTAAGCTGGGCGGCCAATGGCGCAGCTATCAGCCCGGCATGTGCACCACCATCGAGCCCGGTCTGTATATCCGCCCGGCGGATAATGTACCGCCGGCGCTGCACAATATCGGTATCCGCATCGAGGACGATGTGCTGGTAACCGAAAACGGCCACGAGGTGTATACCGCTGACGTACCCAAAGAAATCGACGCAATTGAAATCCTGATGCAGGGTGTCTGAACATGAAGAACACAGACAGACAACACGGCCGCGACTGCGGCCATGATGGCGGCGAGCATGCCGACATCATCATCGTGGGCGGTGGGCCGGTCGGCGCGCTGGCCGCATTACGCTTTGCCGCCGCCGGACGGCGTGTACTGCTGGTGGAAGCCCGCGCCAAGAATGCACCGCTCAATGATGCACGCGCACTGGCGCTATCCTGGTACAGCCGCGAAGCCCTGACCGCCTCCGGTGCATGGCCGGACGACTTGCCCGCCAGCATGATCGACAGCGTGCATGTGTCGCAGCAGGGGGCCTTTGGTCGTACCCGGCTGGATGCTGCCGATCTCAAACTGCCCCATCTGGGCGTGGTGGTGGATTACCCGGCGCTCACCCTGGCCATCAATGCCCGGCTGGAACAGGCCGGCGTGCAGGTGTGGTGGGAAACCTGCGTCGAGGCGGTCAGTAGCATGGCCTGCTATGCCACGGTGAAAACCAGCGGGGTGCATGGCGACATCAGCCTGACCGCCCGCCTGGTGGTGCTGGCCGAGGGCGGGGCACTGGCCGACAGTCTGCCCGGCATCAAACGCCTGGTACATGACTACCAGCAGTGCGCGGTGCTGGCCGAGGTGACAACCGAACAGCCGCCAGCCGGCGTGGCCTACGAACGTTTTTCGAAGCAGGGGCCGTTTGCCCTGCTGCCGCACGGCGACAATTACATGCTGGTGTGGACGCGTAGCCACGACGACGCCAAGGCCTTGCAACAAGCGCCGGATGAACAGGTGATGGCCGAGTTGCAGCAAGCCTTTGGCGAGCGCCAGGGCAAGGTGCTGAGCATTGGCCCGCGTGCCAGCTTTCCGCTGGCACTGCGCCAGGTCAACCGCGTCAGCAGTGGCCGGGTGGTGCTGATCGGCAATGCGGCGCAGACCATGCATCCGGTGGCGGCACAGGGCCTGAACCTGGGTTTGCGCGATGCCATCGGCCTGACAGAAGCGTTGAATGATGTCAGTGATCCGGGCGATGCAGCCGCCCTGGCGGTGTATGCTGCCAGCCGCAAGCTGGACAGCCATGCCGTGGTGGGCTTTACCCATGGACTGATCAAATTGTTTGATGGTGATTCGGCCCTGGTCAGCGCACTGCGCGGCATGGGAATGAGCACGCTGGACAGCGTACCGCCATTGCGCCGCGCATTTGCCCGTCATCTGGTGTTCGGGCTTTAGGAAACAGATTCATGACCCAGTACGATGTCATCATTGTTGGTGGTGGTCTGGTCGGTGCCAGTCTGGCACTGGCGCTAGCCGGCAGTGGACGCAAGATCGCCCTGCTGGAAGGTGCAGCCGCCCGCTTTGACGAGCTGGAGCAGGGCTGGGACGCCCGCATCTATGCGGTCAGCCCGCTCAACCGCCGTTTTCTGGAACAACTGCAAGCCTGGCCGGACATGTCGCGCATTGGCACCATTGCCAGCATGGATGTCTGCGGCGATGCCGGAGGCCGCATCCAGTTTGCCGCCAGCGATGCCGGTGCCAGCGCGCTGGCCTGGATAGTGGAAAACCGCTGGCTGCTGGCCAGCCTGTGGCGGCGCTTGGCCGACAGTAGCGTCGATTGCCTCACCGGGGTGCGTCCGATGGCACTTGCCGCCACGGCCAGCATGGCCAGCCTGACGTTGGACGATGGCCGTGTGCTGCAAGGTGCGCTGGTGGTGGGGGCAGATGGTGCCAACTCCTGGGTGCGCAGTCAGACCGGGTTGGCCGCCAGCATCAAACCTTATGGCCAAAGCGGTGTGGTGGCCAACTTTGCCTGTGAGAAACCCCATGGCAATATCGCCCGGCAATGGTTTACCGGTGACAGTATCCTGGCCTGGCTGCCCATGGCGGGGAATCGCATTTCCATGGTGTGGTCCACGGCCCGGCCAGATGAGTTGCTGGCCTTGTCTGCCGAGCAGCTGTGCGCACGCGTGGCCGCGGCGGGCAATCACCAGTTGGGCCATCTGAGCCTGCTGGGACCGGCGACAGCTTTTCCCTTGCGCTTGATCCAGCCAGAAGCGGTGGTCAGCCAGCGGCTGGCACTGGTGGGTGATGCGGCACACACCGTGCATCCGTTGGCGGGGCAGGGGGTCAACCTGGGGTTTCAGGATGCAGCCAAGCTGGCTGCCTTGCTGCAAGCACCGGGAGACGCCGGCAACTGGATGCTGTTGCGCCGTTACGAACGTGAACGGCGCGAGGCGGTCAAGACCATGCAACTGACCTGCGATGGCCTGTACCGTCTGTTTCATACCCAACATGTGCCCGGCCTGTCCTGGCTGCGCAATACCGGTCTTAGCCTGACCAACCGGCTGGCACCGCTCAAGCGCCAGTTTGCTCGTCATGCCATTGGCTTCTGAACCCGAGGAATGTGAATGAAAACCACTGTAAAAGCCCTGGCGCTGGTCGCCTCCTTGTTGCTGAGCATGACTGCCTGCAATGCCAACGCCACTTCTACCGGTACCGAGCAGGTAAAAAAAGCGTTTACCACCCGCTTTCCCAACCGTCAGGTACTGAGCGTCAGCGAAACCCCGGTGCAAGGTATTTATGAAGTAGTGGTAAAGGGCAAGCAGATTGTTTACACCGATGCGTCTGCAAAGTACCTGTTTGTTGGCGATCTGATCGATGCCGATGCCAAGACCAGCCTGACTGAGAAGACGATGGCCGATCTGAATCGTCTGGACTTCAACAAGCTGCCGTTGAAGTACGCTATCAAGGAAGTGCGTGGCAACGGTGCACGCAAGCTGGCGGTGTTTACCGACCCGGACTGCCCGTACTGCAAGCAGCTGGAGCGTGAAAGTCTGCCTGATATCACCAATGTCACCATCTACACCTTCCTGTACCCGCTGGCCCAGCTGCACCCGGATGCACCGCGCAAGGCACGCCAGATCTGGTGCTCCAAGGACAGACTGAAAACCTGGACAGCTTTCATGCGTGATGGTCAGGAGCTGACCGGCACCGACAAGTGCGATACCTCGGCGCTGGACAAGATCGAAGCCATGGGTGACGAACTGGGTATTACCGGCACGCCAGGCCTGATTTTTGCCAATGGCCGACTGGTACCGGGTGCTATCGCCAAAGAAGACATCGAAAAGCTGCTGGATGCCAAATAAGCTTTCTGCCGGAGCTTGCCCGGCATCATGAAACTGCCGTTCGGGCTGCGCTGGCTCCCGCAAATCTGGCGTTGGTCGGCCTTGTCCGAGGCCGACAGGCTGATGCTGGCGCTTAGCCTGTCATTGTTGCTGCATGCACCGTTATTGATGCGACTGGCATCCGAAGGCAGCCTGCGTGGCCAGCCGCAGCGCATGACGGTGCGCCTGGCTGGCAATGCCGGCCAGGCGACAGCGGACAGGGCGCAGCCCATTACCGCGCCTCATCAGGCCAGAGCACTGTCTGCGCCAGTCGTCAAGCCATTGGCCGGCAAGGTCATGCTGTTAAAGCGGCAGAAGCTGCATCTGGCCAATGCCGCTAGCGCAGCGCAGGCGCATCAGCCAGTACCGGTGCATTTCCCGTCTGTTTCCAGTGACACCTCGGCCCCGTTCGCGCTGGCGCAGGACAGTGCCATTACGGTGGCCTCGGGCGAAGATGCCAGTGCGCAACTACTGGGCTTTGACTTTTACTATGCTGCCCGGCAGGTGGATGTGCTGGCACTGGAGCAAGTGCCGATCCAACTGCTTGCGCCCTATGGTCTTGGAATGGATGATGTTGACATCACCTTGCGGGTTTATATCAACGAACAGGGCACTGTGGACGCGGTACAGATGGTGTCGGCGCGTCCGGCAGGGGCGGAGCTGCCGTTGATGGAGATCTTCCGCCAGGCCACTTTCTATCCGGCCATACGCGATGGCCGTGCGGTGAAGAGCTTCAAGCTGATCCGCATCGGTCTGCAAGCGGATGGCGATAGCGGCGCGGTACCGAACAATTGAAACCATGGCCGCACCGGTTGGCATGGTTTCATGCTAAATTCAGCCAGTCCGGCACTGGCGTTGCTGCGTGGCAAGCCTGCCGGAGTTGATTCAATACAGCGGAACATACCGCTTTGATAATCCGACCACGAAGGAAGAAACATGTCTGATCTGAACGCGCTGTTCACCCAGGCCCAAGCCGATGTCACCTCGCTGTCCGAACGCCCGGACAACCAGACTCTGCTGCAGCTGTACGCACTGTACAAGCAAGCCAGCGAGGGCGATGTGGCCGGTGAACGTCCCGGCATGATGGATTTCATCAACCGCGCCAAATACGACGCCTGGGACAAGCTCAAGGGCATGGCCAGCGATGAAGCCAAGCAAGGCTATGTCGATGTAGTACAGAAGCTGTTGGCCGAGTAAGCGGCGTAGCAGACCATGCTGCCGGGCTGTTGTGCCGGTAGATAGATGAAAAAGCCGCTGTCCGGCATGGGCAGCGGTTTTTTAACTGGCGTTGCAGCTCAGGACGCTGCCTTGATGGCCTCCACCGGGTCCACATAGGGATAGCCCAGATCATCCGCCACGGCCTTGTAAGTAATCTTGCCATGACAGACATTCAGGCCGTTGCGTAGATGCGGATTATCCAGCAATGCCTGGCGCCAGCCTTTGTCGGCCAGTTCCTGGGTGAAGGGCAGGGTGGCGTTGTTCAGTGCCTGGGTTGAGGTGCGGGCCACGCCGCCGGGCATATTGGCTACACAGTAATGCACGATGCCATCCACCACATAGATAGGGTCCTGATGTGTGGTGGCACGGCTGGTTTCGAAGCAGCCGCCCTGATCGATGGCCACATCCACCAGCACCGCACCGGGTTTCATATTCCCCAGCATGGCACGCGTCACCAGCTTGGGCGCTGCGGCACCGGGAATCAGCACCGCACCAACTACCATGTCGGCTTCGCGGATGCATTCATCGATATTGGCGGTATTGGACACCAGGGTCTTGATGCGACCGCTGAATACCATGTCGATTTCCTTCAGCCGCGGCAGGGATTTGTCCAGGATGGTGACATCTGCCCCGAGTCCGGCTGCCATGCGTGCCGCATTCAGTCCGACCACGCCGCCGCCAATTACCACCACCCGGGCCGGAGCCACGCCAGGGACGCCACCCAGCAGCACACCACGGCCACCTTGGGCTTTTTCCAGCGCGTGTGCGCCCGCCTGGATTGCCATGCGACCTGCCACTTCCGACATCGGTGCCAGCAAGGGCAGGCCGCCGCGCTCGTCGGTTACCGTTTCGTAGGCAATGGCAATCGCACCGGATTCGGTCAGCAGCTTGGTTTGCTCCGGGTCCGGTGCCAGGTGCAGATAGGTGAACAGGATTTGTCCCTGGCGCAGCATGCGGCATTCCACTGGCTGGGGTTCCTTTACCTTCACCACCATGTCGGCCTTGGCGAATACCTCATCCGCGGAAGAGGCAATCGAAGCGCCAGACTGGATGTACTGCTCGTCGGTAAAGCCGATGGCGAGCCCGGCCTGGGTCTGCACCAGTACCTTGTGACCATGGCCTACCAGTTCTCGTACACCGGCAGGGGTGAGACCAACGCGATACTCGTGGTTTTTGATTTCCTTGGGAACACCGATCAACATTACCGTCTCCTTCTGTTATTTGGATGGAAGCAACAGCAAACGTCGCGGGCAGGGGGTGAGCAGTCTGCACAGGGCAGGCTGCCTGCTCGGCTAGCCGGAATGGTGAGATAAGGGGGGCTGAAAAGACCTCCCCATTGTTGGATTCCGGCTTTGGGTGATTTGTAGTATATGGAGCCGGCCTTGGTCTTATTCACTGTAGTTTTTTACTACAACAGGGCTATCACCTGGAAATGGTATGATTTTTGGTGATGGGGCGCTGAAATTGAAGCCGGTGTCGGCTGGCTTGATCGCGATCAAAAGACAGGTTTTGGCAGAGGCTATTTTTCTGGTATGGATATTGCGCTGCAGCAGCCGATAGTGGCCCGCGCCTTAGTTGTGCCGCAGGCAGTCGCCACCGTTGTACTTGGCCAGGTACATCGCCTGATCCGCCTCCTGCATCAGCGAATCTGCCGTACTGTCGGTGCGGTCCAGTGCAATGCCGATGGAGATGCCCACCTTGAATTTTGCACCGCCAATCAGAAGCGGCGGCTGCATGGCAGCAATGCATTTGTCGGCCACAGTGCGGGCCATTTCTGCAGCCTGTGCATCCAGATGGCTCATCAGCAGGACGAATTCGTCACCGCCAATGCGCGCCAGGGTGTCGGACTCGCGCACAATCGCTTGCAGCCGTGCCGTCACCATGCACAGGGCTTCGTCGCCAGCATCATGCCCCAGGCTGTCGTTGATGCGTTTGAAACCATCCAGATCCATGAACAGCAATGCCAGATGCGTTCCGTGGCGGCGTGATTGCGCCAGCGCAAGTTTCAGGCGATCTGCAAGAAGGCGGCGGTTCGGCAGCCCGGTAAGGGTATCGTGATGAGCCAGCCGTTCCAGCTGGCCCTGTTGTTCGTGCAGTTTGCCCAGCAGACGGTTGAAGGCGGCAATCAGGTGGCCGACTTCATCACGGCGGCGGATAGACAGGGGTAACAGCGGCATGTCGCCGTGTGCCATGCGTTCGGCGTCTTCGGCGGCCTGAAACAACGGAAGCAACACAAAATACATGCAGACGGTAGCCAGCAGGGCAAACAGTATGGTGGCGATGATGGCCCCCTTGATGGCAAAAAGCTGTGCATGGCCAACGGTGGCAAACGCTTCGCTGGCAGGAAGCTGTGCCACGACAAACCAGTTGGTGCTGGGGACTGTGACCATGGCGGCAACTTCTTCCTCGCCATTGGCATTGGTGGTGATGCCACTGCCGCGATAACCGGCCATGGCACGGTCATGCAGCGGATTGTTTCCGCGCGGGGGCAGGGGGGCAAGCGCCATCTTTTTTTGCGAAGTGGCGATGTACATATTGTCGCGTGGCGACACCAGCAGGAAGCCGCCCTTGCCATGGCCGATCTGGGTTTTTTGCAGCAGGTCAAGGAAGCCGGGCGAAGAGAGCGGCGTAATGCCGACCAGAATGGCACTCACCCGCCTGTTGCTGTCAAACAGGGGAATGGCCATGGGAAGGATGGGCGTGCGCAGCGCAAAGCCGATGACCGGTTTGCCGATATATCTGCTGCCCTTGGCGGCAGACTGGATGTAGTCACGTTCTGCGTAGCTGTGGTTCTGTCGGCCCGGTGCCGTGGGGTAGTCGGCAATTACGCGGCCATGCGGATCGGTAACGAACAGGCCGCCGGGAAACAGGCTCTGGTAACGATAGTGTTGACGCAGCCAGTCCTGCAGGGCTGCCGGTTGTACCAGCATGGCTTGCGGCAGGTCGGTGGCCAGTTGGGCCAGCAGAGTCTGCCGCTGGGTGATCTTGTCATCGATATCCCTGGCCACATAGCCCGCCATGGCCTGTTGCTGCTCCTGCACCACGGTGGATAGTTCCTGCCGCAGAAAGCTGCCCAGTGCATAGTAACGTATCACAGTTCCCAGGCAGACCAGGCAGACCACCATGATCACCAGCCGGGTGATGATGCTGTCGAAGATACGGCGCTTGGTCATCAGGGAGGACAAATGAATGAATGAGCGGCAAGTTTAACCGAGGTGCCATGCCGCGTATATCCATATTGCCCTTTCCCGCAAAAGGGTGTTGCCCGTGGGCTGTGGCTTAATGTTCCTGCTGTCCGGGCTGGTGTGCGGCATCCTCAGCCCGGTTGCCGTGCGCGGTGGCTGGCGGGATGAAAAACTGCAGCGGCTGGCGTACAAAGCGTTTCAACAGCAAGGGCAGCAGAGGTAGCACCTGCCGTCCGTCCAGCTTGCGCGAGCGCAGCGCAACCCATAGCGCCAGACTGAAGCTGACTGCCAGATTGGTCATGCCAATCAGGGCTAGGCCGCCGCAATACACTGCCACCATGCCAAGTGGCAGCTGGAAATCCAGTGTGACCAGGCCAAACGCCAGATTGGCTGCCGAGAAGGTGATATGGCGGATATCCAGCGGCAGGCCAAGCATGATGCCAATAGTGCCGGTCAGCCCCAGAAACAGGCCGAAATAGAAATTGCCCGCCAGTGCACCCAGATTGTGTTCCACATAGTGCCCAAGTTTCCAGGCCCGGTGGCGGCCCAGCAGCTTGTTCAGCAAAGGGTGTGCTGCCAGCCGCTCCGGTATGCGGCGGTAGATGGCCTTGTTGTCGTAGTAACCGGCAATCAGCCCCGACAGAAAGAGAAATACACCGGCAATCGCTGCATGCGGCAAGGCCAGGCTGGATGCCGGGTCCAGGTCGTGCAGCAGGTGGCGAGCCTTGTCGGGCGATACCACCGTGCTGCCTGTCAGTGCGTGCCAACCAAAGGCGATGATGGCGGCGGTAGGAATGGCCAGCAGCACATTGCCCAGAATGGCAATGAACTGGGTGCGCAGCACCTTGATCACCAGCTCTGCCAGATCATCCAGTGCTACACGGCTGGCGCTCTTTTCCTGCTGGTGCAGAGCGGCGGCAATGCGGGCGGCGGTCATGGCCGGCTGCTTGGTGGCAATGGTGAAATGTAGCAGCTGCACGATGATGAAGCCGATGGCGTAGTTCATGCCATAGGCCAGCCCTTCCCACAGCAGGGGAAGGTGTGCCTGGGCCAGCAGCAGCTTGATCAGGGCCATGATGCCAACGATGAGGCCCGCGCCCATTGCCGCCCTGGCCATGCTGCCCCATTCCCGGCGTGATTCGGCAATATAGTGTTCGCCATGACGGCCTGCATGTTCGGTTACCTGCAGGGCCAGCAGTTCAGTATTGGATTTGAATACATCACTGACGCTGTACTTGCGGTTTTCTGCACGGGCAAAATCGACCAGCAGATGGAACAGGGCCGGGTTGTGTGCCGGGTCGTGTTCCGGCTCCAGCAAGGCTAGCAGTGCGCGCAGCCGGTTCATGCTTTGCAGCAATCGCAGTGCCTGATAGGTGAGATTGATGGAAATGCCATTGCGGGAAGCATTCTTGCGAATTTTGCCCAGAATCAGCTCGCACTGCTCCAGCAATACCAGAATGTGCTTGTCGTCTTCCTGCGGATGCGTGTGTTCGGCCAGTGCCCGCCGGTAGCTGTCGGCATACTTCAGCACTTCGGCATTCAGGTGCAGGAACGGGGATTCGAAACGCTCGATGTCTGGATAGACCCGTACCAGTTCCGGCTCCAGACCAATGGCGGTTACCCGTGCACTGAGTATCTGCACCGACTCCAGCATTTGCAGACGGGTCTGAATCCAGCTGCTGCGGTCTTGCTCTTCATGCCAGGCCATGGCCTGCCACAGTTGCTGCCAGGTTTCATCCGGAATGGCTGCCAGCCAGATGTGATCCTGCTTCCAGCGGAAGAGGCGGCCAAAGCGGTCCTGTAGCGAATCTTCCCGAGTCGGCATGGGCAGCAGCCGCTCGCCGATACGCTTGGATAGCGTGGTGAAAAAGCTGGTATTGGCCAGAATCCCGGATTCGGTATATAGCGGAATCTGTCTGGTTTGGGTCAGCAAGTCGAGAAATGCACTGCGCAGGGCCTGACGGTGGTCGGCGTGATGTTCCAGCAGCCAGGCCAGCGCGCGAAAATTCATGATGGCCTGTTCGTGGTTGTCGGCACTGCTGGGCCGCAGGCTGCGTACCAGGTCTGCCAGTGCGGCAGCTGCTGTGGTTTCACCCTGTTGCAGGCTGAGAAAAATGGCATCAAGCGTGGGATTGGGCAAATGTGGTATCCATTCTGGCGGCAGCACTGATCTGCGCTACCTGTCTATCGACGTCGTATGGTGTGCATGTTCCGGCTTAGTGCTACTTCCATACCATGCGCTGTGGCGGCATGTGCCGGTGCTGCAGATTCGCAGCTAGTGATCATGCAATATACATTAAAAATCAGACTATTCTTATATGTTGTAAGTTCAAACAAACCTGAAATATCGATTCAACTTGATGAGAAATCATCATCAGGATGATTCTGTTTCTGCCTGCTGAATAATCGCCTGAACGGCTTTGTGCTGCAATTTGCGACGGTTGGTAATGGCGTAATAATGTTCTTCCACACCGCTTATCCGGCCTAGCAGGCGCAGCTTGCCACCGCCGGTGATGTCGTCCTCCGAAAAAGCCGGTACCGGAAACAGCCCGGCACCTTGCTCGCCAAAGGTTTGCAACAGTGCGCCGTCCTTGAACTCTCCGACAATTTCCACGCGTATGCCTTGTTCGTCCAGCCAGTGCTCCAGCTGGCTGCGCAAGACATTGTCACGGCTGGGCAACAGCAGGGGGGCACGCTGCAGGCTGTGCGGGAAGCCATCCTGATAGCGTGCTGCCAGTTGCGGAGTGGCAAAAATCATCACCGGGCAGCGGGCCAGCAGGTGGGACTGCATGGCTTGCTGGCCTGCGGCTGGTGCCGGACGGTCGGCCAGCACCAGGTCCAGGCTGTGGCTGGCCAACTCGTGCAGCAACTGATCGAAAGCGCCTTCAGTGCATTGCAGACGCAGCCGTTGTGGCAGGGCCAGCGCTGGTTTGAGCAGGCGGTAGGCAATGCTCTTGGGCAGCACATCACTGATGCCGCTGCTCAGGCGCAGGGTATGGTCCAGTTGTTCATCCGCCAGCATTTCCTGCAGCTCCTCACCCAGCTGGAAAATTCGGTCGGCGTAGGTCAAGGCCATGCGCCCGGCTTCGGTAAGTATCAGCCCGCGTCCTTGCTGGGTGAACAAGGCGCGGCCAATTTGCTGCTCCAGGCGCGAAATCTGACCGCTCACCGTTTGTGCGCTCATGCCCAGTTGCTGGGCTGCTGCCGTCACACTGCCGGCCCGCGCCACGGCCCAGAAATAATGCAGATGCTTGTAGTTGAGCTGATTGAACATGATTATTCGAAATTTTCGTATGGACATTACTATTTTATTTGATTTTTTCGTGTTCATGAAACATCTATCATGCAGCATCTGAACGTCGTGGCCTGTCTCATGTAATAGGCCATCAACCAACCACCACCGAGGGGATAGATCATGAAACGTGTGATTCTGCTGATCGCCACCAATATTGCGGTGATGCTGGTGCTGAGCATCGCCGCCCAGTTACTGGGCATCAACCGCTTCATCACTGCCGGCGGCCTTAATATGGGCAGCTTGCTGGCCTTTGCCGGTCTGATGGGTTTTGGCGGTGCCTTCATTTCGCTGTGGATGTCCAAGACCATGGCGAAGTGGAGTACCGGTGCCCGTGTGATCGAACAGCCAAGCAACGAAACCGAACGCTGGCTGCTGTTTACCGTGCGCAAGCTGGCAGACCGTGCCGGCCTGCCGATGCCGGAAGTGGCGGTGTACGAAGGTGAGCCTAATGCTTTTGCCACTGGTGCCAGCAAATCCAATTCGCTGGTGGCGGTATCCACCGGTCTGCTCTCATCCATGACCGAGCAGGAAGTGGAAGCGGTGCTGGCCCACGAGATTGCCCACATCCAGAACGGCGACATGGTGACGCTGACGCTGATTCAGGGCGTGGTGAACACCTTCGTGTTCTTCCTGGCGCGCGTGGTGGGCTATCTGGTGGACAACTTCCTGCGCCGCAATGACGAGGAATCGTCCAGCGGCACCGGCATTGGCTATTTCATTACGGTGATTGTGTGTGAAATCGTGTTCGGCATTCTGGCGTCCTTCATCGTGATGTACTTCTCGCGTCAGCGTGAATACCGTGCCGATGCCGGTGCGGCGAAACTGCTGGGTAGTCCGCAGCCGATGATTGCCGCGCTGCACCGCCTGGGTGGCGTGCATGCCGGCGAGCTGCCGCAGAATATGGCTGCATCCGGTATTTCCGGTGGTGCCGGCCTGATGGGGCTGATGTCCAGCCACCCTTCACTGGAGTCGCGCATTGCTGCCTTGCAATCGGCACACTAAGTCAGCGCAACTGAAGCTGGTGTGAACGGTGAGCAGGCTGGTCCTGCTCATCTGCGTTTTACCCGGATGGTGCGGCGGGTTTCTACTGAAAGAATCGATTGATGGAATGGCTTAATCTGTTGTTTGTCGGCACGCCGCTATGGATGTGGCTGATGTTCATGGGCATTGTGGCCGCGTTGCTGGTGTTTGATCTGGGCGTACTCAACAAGAATGATCACGAAATCGGTGTAAAGGAAAGCCTGAAACTGTCGGCTTTCTACATTGCCATGGGGCTGTTATTTGGCGGCTGGGTATGGTGGTATCGTGGCGGCGATGCCGGCATGCAGTACCTCACCGGTTATTTGGTGGAAAAATCCCTGTCCATGGACAACATCTTCGTGATGTCGCTGATTTTCAGCGGCATGGCGGTGCCGCGGCTGTATCAGCACCGGGTATTGTTCTGGGGCATTCTGGGTGTAATTGTGCTGCGGGCTGCCATGATAGGCTTGGGTGCGGTACTGGTAACCGAGTTCAAGTGGGTGCTGGTGCTGTTTGGTCTGTTTTTACTACTGACCGGGGTCAAGATGCTGTTCAGCAAGGAGGAGGGCCACCCGTCGCTGGAAGACAACAAGCTGTACCAGTGGCTGCGCCGCCATCTGCGCCTGACTCCCACCTTGCATGGCCATCATTTTCTGGTGCGTGGCGAGCAGCACGGGCTGAGCCGCGGCTGGTGGGCTACCCCCCTGCTGCTGACGCTGTTGCTGGTGGAAAGTGCTGATCTGGTATTTGCGGTGGACAGCATTCCGGCCATCTTTGCCATCACCCAGGACCCCTTCCTGGTGTATACCTCCAACATCTTTGCCATTCTGGGCCTGCGGGCGCTGTACTTTGCCTTGTCGGCCATGGTGCATCGCTTTGAATACCTCAAGTATTCGCTGGCCATCGTGCTGGTATTCATCGGGGTGAAAGTGGGACTGGTGTATCTGAATGACATCCAGCTGGTGCAGTTTCACATTCCTACCGGGGTATCGCTGGGGGTGACGCTGGCTCTGCTGGTGAGTGGTGTGCTGTATTCGCTGTACAAGACCCGTAACGACGGGGGTGACAGCCTGTCATGAGGCTGTGCTGACTGCTCCGTTACCGCGCTGACGCTGCTTAGGCCGGGCTGCCCTACATGGGTTGCCCGGCTTTTTGCTTGTCGATTGCCTGCTTTGCCGCTAGCATGGCTTTTCTTCGGGAGATGGCATTCCTCCCGCCTGTCCCTTACTGCCAGCATGGGAGTAAGGGCAGCAAACCGCCCATCCGGGCTGATGATGTCTGCATGATTCCCGTTGCCGGGAGCTGCAGGCGCGTCTGTGCTTTCCGGCCGGGTGGTGATTATGTGTTGTCATTCAGAAGAATTCCATGTCTGCCATTTCCCGTTCCGAAACCCTTGCCATGCTGCCGCGCATGAGCAAGCTGCTGTTCCTGGCCTGTCTGGTCGCCTTGCTGGCCGGTTCTGCTTCTGCCTTCTTCCTGCACAGCCTGGTATGGGCCACGTCCATGCGTCAGGACCATCGTTGGCTGCTGCTATTGTTGCCACTGGCCGGTTTTGCCGTCGGCTGGGTTTATCTGCGCTATGGCCGGCAGGTGGAGGCCGGCAATAATCTGCTGATCGATGAAATCCACGACCCCACTCGCATCGTGCCCCTGCGCATGGTGCCGCTGGTGTTGTGGGGCACGGTAATGTCCCATCTGTTTGGTGCATCGGTCGGGCGCGAAGGCACGGCAGTGCAGATGGGCGGCGCGCTGGCTGATCAGGTCACCCATTGGCTGCGGCTGGGCAATGCGGATCGGCGCATCCTGCTGATGTGCGGGATTGCTGCCGGTTTTGCCTCGGTCTTTGGCACCCCGCTGGCCGGGGCGGTGTTTGCGCTGGAAGTGCTGGCCATTGGCCGCATGCGCTATGACGCGCTGTTTCCCTGCCTGCTGGCGGCTATCGTGGCCGATCAGGTGGGCTTGGGCTGGGGCGTGCAGCACACCCATTACGCCATCAGCCAGTTTCCCGTGCTCAGTGCCTGGACCTTGCTGGCCACGCTGGTGGCCGGCGCGCTGTTCGGTCTTACTGGCAAGCTGTTTGCCAACAGCACCCATGCCTTGTCGGCACTGATCAAGCGCCATGTGTCCTATGCGCCGTTGCGGCCCTTGCTGGGCGGTGTGTTGCTGGTGGCCATTGTCTGGTCCAGCGGGGCCGATCGTTTTATCGGGCTGGGCATTCTCACCATTGTGGATGCGTTCACCCAGCCGCTGCCTGTCTATGACTTTGCCGCCAAACTGGGGCTGACCGTGCTGTCGCTGGCCAGCGGCTTCAAGGGCGGGGAAGTGACGCCGCTGTTCTTTATCGGTGCCACCTTGGGCAATGCCTTGTCGCCGCTATTGCATCTGCCGTTCTCCTTGCTGGCCGGGCTGGGCTTTGTGGCGGTGTTTGCCGGAGCGGCCAATACACCATTGGCCTCCACCATCATGGCGATGGAGCTGTTTGGCAGTGAGGTGGGCATTTATGCCGCGCTGGCCTGTGTGGCCAGCTACACCTTCTCTGGTCATACCGGTATTTATCGTTCCCAGCGCATTGCCCATGGCAAGCACCGGCCCTTTCCGCGCGGGCTAAAGTTGAGCGAGTTGGCTGCCTGGCGGCGTCGCCAGGAGTGAATGAGCCTGCTGGGAATGCAGGTTTTTCCTGTTGACCTGACTGTCCAGTAAGGCAGTAAATTTCATGGGTGAAATTAAATATTCATCTATGGAGTTACTTTGACCTTGGGATAGGTGGCTGGTTTGATGGTGCCAATACTCTAGTCGAGGAGTTTGGTCCCATGCAGTGCTATCAGAATTTCATCAACAACAGCTTTATCCAGCCCGAAAACGACGTCAGTTTCATCGTGTCGGACCCTGCCACGGGCCAGCCTCGTGCGCAGGTCTGTGCTGCGACCACTGCCGAGGCGCTGTCGGCAGTCGAATCCGCGACTGCGGCACAAAAAGGCTGGGCTGCCTTACCTGCCTGTGAGCGCGCACAGTATTTGCACAAACTGGCTGATGCCTTGCAGGCAAGATCAGCCGAAATTGGTGCCGCGCTGGCCGATGAATCTGGCAAGAGTCTGAGTGATGCCATGGCCGAAGCAGTCTATGCGGCTGAAATCACCCGCTACCATGCCGAATGGGCCAGACGCATCGAAGGGGAGGCCATTCCCAGCGATAACCCGCAGGAAAACCTGCTGCTGATGCGCGAGGCCATCGGTGTGGTGGTCTGCCTCATCCCGTTCAATTTCCCTGTCTACACCTTGCTGCGCAAAATTGCGCCAGCACTGATCACCGGCAATACCGTCGTGGTTCGGCCCAGCAACAACACGCCGTGCTCGGCATTTGCAATTGCCCAGGCGGTGCTGGATGCCGGCCTGCCTGCCGGGGTGATCAATATCCTGACCATGACGCATGCGGTGGCAGAAACCGTTTGCACCCATCCCAAGGTGGGGATGATTACCCTGACCGGCAGTGTCGGGGCAGGCCGCAAGGTGTTGGAGTACTCCCAGGTGAATATTGCCAAGTCATCACTCGAGTTGGGGGGCAAGACACCGGCGATCATCGAGCCGGATGCCAAACTGGTGCAGGCAGCCAATGACATTGTGGCATCCGCCCTCAGTCACTGTGGCCAGCTGTGTACCTCGGTGGAACGGGTGTATGTGCAGGAGAGCGTGTATGAGGATTTTGTCCGTTTGCTCAAGGCGCGCTTTTCGGCACGCCAGTACGGCAATCGTGCCAGGCATCCCAACTATATGGGTCCTTTGGTCAATGCCAGCACCCGGCTCAATATCCAGCAGATGGTAGAGCGGGCTGTCGATGATGGTGCGGTGCTGGAAACCGGCGGTTTCATTCCGGAAGGCCCCGGTTATTTTTACCCGCCTACCTTGCTTACCCAGTGCCGTCAGGACATGGAAATCGTACAGGAAGAAATTTTCGGCCCTGTACTGTGCGTCCTGAAATACAGCACGGCAGAAGAGGCCTTGCAGCTGGCCAACGACCACCAGTTTGGTCTGGCTTCGGTGCTGTATACCGAAAACTACCGAACCGCCATGCGTTTTGCCAACCACATCGAAGCGGGCGAGCTGTATGTCAACCGCACGCCGGCAGACCCCTATCAGGGTTATCACGCCGGCTGGAAACGCTCCGGCCTGGGGGGCGACGATGGCAAGCACGGCATGCTGGAGTTCACCCAGACGCGGCTGGTCGTCCTGAAATACTGAGCTTCCCCTCAGTCACTCATCCGGAATCACAACAAGTCTGCACACGACAGGATGGCCAACGCATAAGGCCTGCCACAAGTCCTGCGGTGCAGCAGGAGACACCATCAAGATGAAACATGCTGACACCATGGTTGCAGCGTCGCCGCTGCATGCCCGCAATCGTTTGCGCTTTTTCCAGTTCGGCCTGTTGCTGCTGGCCGCTGGTGCCATCTATCCACTGCTGTATCTGCGGCAGAATTTTGAAACCACCATCCTGCAAAGCTTCCAGATCAGCAGCAGCGATCTGGGCGTGTTTTATTCCATGCTGGGCGTCGTCTACGCCGTCAGCTATTTGCCCAGCGGCTGGTTGGCGGACCGCTTTCCGCCGCGTTTGCTGATTGCTTTCTCCTTGTCGGCGGTGGGTAGTCTGGGGCTGTGGTTTGCCACTTTCCCGGCGTATCAGGCTTTGGAAATCATCTTTGTCGGCTGGGGACTGGCTGCCGGGCTTACCTTCTGGGCAGCGTTGCTCAAGGGCGTGAAGATGCTGGCGGCGGCCAATGAGCAAGGGCGCTTCTTTGGCATTCTGGATGGCGGCCGCGGCCTGGTCGAGGCGGTGCTGGCCTCCATTGCGCTGGCCATCTTTGCCTTTCATGTCCAGCAGGGCGACGAGGCAAAGCTGGCATTGCGGCAGGTGATTTATCTGTATTCCTTTACCTGCCTGGCCATTGCCGTGCTGATTCTGCTGTTTCTGGACAAGGGCGTGGCGGAGCGCGACAGCGGGGCTGCGCGCCAGAGCAATGTGCTGGCTGATTTGCGGCTGTTGCTGGGCATCCCGCAAGTCTGGCTGCTGGCTGTCATCATTTTCTGTGGTTATCAGCTGTTCTGGGCCACCTATTCCTTTTCGGCCTACTTGCAGCAGGGCTATGGCATGAGCGCGGTGGCGGCCGGTTTCATTACCGTCACCAAATTGTGGATGCGTCCCATCGGCGGGATTGGCGGCGGTTTTCTGGGCGACCGTTTTTCCAAGGAGGGCGTACTGGGGCTGTGCATGCTGCTTGCTTCACTCAGCCTGTTTGGCCTGATTCTTTTCCCCGGCAGCGCAGGTATTTACTTCTTGCTGGCCCTGGTGTTGTTGATCGGCGTGCTCACCTATGCCATTCGCGGCTTGTACTGGTCCTTGCTGGATGCCTGCCGGGTGCCGCTTTCCGTGACCGGACTGGCCATTGGCCTGATTTCGGTCATCGGCTATTTGCCGGACATTTTCCTGCCCATGATCAATACCGCATTTGCCGCACATTACCCCGGTGTCGATGGCCCCCGTTTCTATTTCGCCTATATCGCCTGCTGTGGGCTGCTGGGTACTGCTGCAGTGTTTTATTTCAAACAACTGAATAAACAAGGGGAGTCTGTGTGATGAAAATCATTTCCTTGGAGACCCATGTAGTCGCGGTTCCTCCGCCACACCTTGGCGGTATGTACTGGATTTTTGTCACCCTGAAAACGAACTGCGGTATTGAAGGCGTGGGGGAGGTCTATGCCGCCAGCTTCCATCCCTCGGTGATGGTCCCGGCCATTCAGGATGTATTCGAACGCTATCTGCTTAACCACGATCCGCATCAGGTAGAGCGCTTCTTCCGCGAGTGTTATTCCAGCGGTTTCACCCAGCGCCCCGACCTCACCATGATGGGTATTACCAGCGGCCTGGAAATGGCCTGCTGGGACATCATCGGCAAGGCGGCCAATCAGCCGGTTTACCAGTTGATTGGTGGCAAGGTAAATGAGCGCCTGCGCTCCTACACCTATCTTTATCCCAGGAATGCCCACGGTCAGTACGATTATGACAACCCTGATCTGGCCGCAGAATGTGCCGCACAGTATATGCAGCAAGGCTTTACCGCCCTGAAGTTTGACCCGGCCGGGCCTTATACCGTGTATTCCGGCCATCATCTGTCACTGGAGGCGATGGACCAGTGCGAGTTGTTCTGTCGCAGGATTCGCGAGGCCGTTGGCAGCAAGTGCGATCTCTTGTTCGGCACCCATGGCCAGATGACGCCAGCCTCCGCCATCCGTCTGGCGAAACGGCTGGAAAAATACGACCCGCTATGGTTTGAGGAGCCGGTGCCGCCCGGTCAGGCAGATGCCATGGCGCAAGTGGCCAGCAAAACCAGCATCCCGATTGCCACCGGCGAGCGCCTGACCACCAAGTATGAATTCCTGGAGCTGCTGCAAAAAGGCGCGGCGTCGATTTTGCAGATGAATCTGGGACGGGTGGGCGGCATTCTGGAAGCCAAGAAAATTGCCGGCATGGCCGAAGCTTATTACGCCCAGATTGCCCCCCATCTGTACAACGGGCCGGTGGGTGCCGCTGCCAGCATTCAACTGGCCACCGCCACGCCAAACTTCCTGATCCAGGAAAGTATCATGACCTGGGATGGTTTCCATTCCCAGGTGCTCAAGCAGCCTATCCGCTGGGAAGACGGTTTCATCATTCCGCCGACCGAGCCTGGCCTTGGCGTGGAGCTGAACATGGACGTCGTCAGGGCGCACTCGCCCTATGTGGGCGAGCGTTTGCACCTGTTGATGGACCCCAGGCCGTTTGATGTGCGGACGCAGTCATCCGACGCCTGGAAAAACCGCTGGAATACGGATAAAAGCCTATGAGCCAACAATTCGACTTCATCATCGTGGGGGCGGGTTCTGCCGGATGCATTCTGGCCAGTCGCCTGAGCGAGTCCGGCCAGCATCGCGTGTTGTTGCTGGAAGCCGGCGGCAAGGATGATTCCTTCTGGTTCCGTCTGCCGGTGGGCTACGTCAAGAACTACTACAACCCGCAAACCAACTGGATGTATTACACCGAGCCGGAGGCAAACCTTGCCGGGCGCAAGCTGTATGCACCGCGCGGCAAGGTGCTGGGTGGTTCCGGTGCCATCAATGCCATGATTTATGTGCGCGGGCAGCCGGCAGATTTCGACGACTGGGAAGCCGCAGGCAATCCGGGCTGGGGCTATCGCGATGTGCTGCCTTACTTCAGGAAGCTGGAAAACCACCCGGCTGGTGAAACCCCCTGGCGCAGCAACAAGGGGCTGATCGGCATCACCCCGATGCGGGAGCAGGCACACCCCATCTGCCAGAATTATCTGGAAGCCTGCCAGCAGCTGGGTTTGCCGCTTAACGACGATTTCAACGCCGCCCGGTTTGAAGGCGCGGGCATTTACGAGGCGAATATCCGGCATGGCGAGCGTGCGTCCAGTGCGGTGGCCTATCTGCACCCGGCCATGACGCGGGCCAATCTCACGGTGGAGACCCACTGTCAGGCCGAAGCCATCCTGTTTGACGCTGCCGGGCGTGCCAATGGGGTTGCGGTCAGGCAAAACGGTGTGGCACGCCGCTTTTTTGCCAGCAAGGAAGTGATTGTCGCTGCCGGTGCGGTGGACTCACCCAAGCTGCTGCAATTGTCCGGCATTGGCGATGCGGCCTTGCTGCAAGAACTGGGCATTCCACTGCGCCAGCACCTGCCGGCGGTGGGGCAGAATCTGCAAGACCATCTGTGCGTGTCCTTTTACTACCGCGTCAATTGCAAGACGCTGAATGATGAATTGGGCAGCCTGTGGGGGCAGGGGATGGCGGCGCTGCGCTATGGCCTTACCCGCAAGGGGCCATTGGCGCTGAGTGTGAATCAGGCCGGGGGCTTTTTCCGTGGCAGCGAACAGGAGGAGCGGCCGAATCTGCAACTGTATTTCAATCCGCTGTCCTACAGCATTCCCAAGGATGCCAGGGCGGCACTCAAGCCCGAACCCTATTCCGGTTTCCTGGTGTGCTTCAACCCCTGCCGTCCCAGCAGCCGGGGTTCGGTCGCCATCAGCAGTGCCGACCCGGCGAGGCCTGCCAGCATCCGGCCCAATTATCTGTCTACCGACAAGGACCGACGCGAAGCAGTGCAGGGCAGCCGCTTCATCCGCCGCCTGATGCAGGCCGAAGCCTTGCGCCGCATTACGGTGGAGGAGGTTTCTCCGGCCAGCAGGGTGGATGACGATGACAGCATGCTGCGCTTCTTCCGCGAGGAGTCCGGTTCCATCTATCATCTGTGTGGCAGCTGCGCGATGGGGCCTGATCCGGCCAGCGCTGTTGTTTCCCACCGGCTGCAAGTACATGGAGTTGCCGGGCTACGCGTGGTGGATGCCTCCATCTTTCCCAACATCACCTCCGGCAATACCAATGCACCGGTAATGATGGTGGCGGAAAAAGCGGCAGAGATGATTTTGCAGGACTGGCACTGAGCCATTCAGCTTTAGCTATTGTTATCAACCAGGCCCTGCGCTGGCTGTATCAGCCGACAGCGCAGGGCTTTGTCACAGGAACCCATCTTGCCTGCACGACCAACCGCCCCCGCTGTGGATGGCTCCATTGCCATTTTGCAGTTGCTGGTGAATGCCTCCTATCCGCTGACCCAGGCTGAGATCAGTGTGCAAACCGGCATTCCGGCCGCCAGCTGTTACCGTATTCTGGGCAGCCTGTTACAGGCCCAACTGGTGGTGATGGATCCGGGACGCAAGAAGTCCTATGCCATCGGTGCGAAGATTTTCCAGATGGCTTCCACCATTTATGGCCGGCAAAGCATCATTCCGTATTTCCACCCGATTGCCGAAATCCTCAAGAACGAAGTACACAAAACCGTGCTGCTGAGCATTCCGGTGGGTAATACCGCAGTGGTGGTGGCCAAGCTGGAGTCTGCACTAAGCCACCGTTTTCATTCCTACATCGGCCAGACCTTGCCATTACACCGTGCCGCCGCTGGCAAGGCCATGCTCAGTCTGCGCAGCAAGGATTATCTGCAAGCATATCTGGATGGCGAGTTCCTGCTTGCGCCGCCGGAGCTGCGTAAGCAGTTGGAACGTGCCCAGCGCCTGGGTTATGCCGTGACGCATGGGGAAATCGAGAGTGGGGTCAGTTGTCTGGCTGCACCAGTGGTCAATCTGAGCCATGAGCCGATTGCTGCCATCAGCATCTGTGTCGCCAGCGATGAACTCAGCGAACAGGCAAGTCGCAGTTACTCCAGCGCCTTGATTCAGGCTGCGCGACAGTTGGCAGCGCGCATAGGCTAAGCGATTGTCTGGCTTGGTCTTGCATTCCGCGCGGCGAGAGGATCCCCAACTGATGCAGCTTGCCATGCCGGATGCTATGCTCATCCGAGCTGCAGGTGATGACGTGCAGCGTTTTGTCGAATTGTCGAAAAACGTGCAGTTCAGCCGCTAGCCGCTTGATTGCTTGCGGTAGCTAGCAACATTGCAGACCGCCCACTTAAGCAGTGGGCGGTTTTCTGTTTGCTGCGGCATGAGGGCGGAATGGTGAACGCAGCAGCGTAGCTGTCGTTCGCTGTCGATAGCTGGCGATTTATGGCCAGTCAGGGCTGGGTTTGTCATGGATAATGACATCGTTTTGAAATGGTGTGGCAAGGGGTGGCATGGCAATGGAAGGCGTGATGGTGGTGGAGCGTAGCTGGCGCAGCATGTTGCGGGCGGTGGCCAGCCTGTTGCTGGCCTATGCCTTGCTGGTGGTGGGCAATGCGCTGGGCAGTACCGAAACCTCGCTCAGTCTGCTGGCCAATGGCGTGCCGGTGGCGGTGGCCGGCATGGTGCAGTCGGCCTACTATGCCGGTTTCTTTGCCGGTGGCTTTGTCTGTAGCGGCATGATCCGCCAGTACGGCCACCACCGTGCTTTTGCCGCCTTTACCGCCATGATCTGCGTGCTGACCCTGTGCCAGGCGCTGTTTACCTCTCCCTGGCTGTGGCTGCTGGCGCGGCTGGGCAATGGCCTGGCCATGGTGGGCATCTATATGGTGGTGGAAAGCTGGCTGAACGGTTGTGTCAGCAATAATCAGCGCGGCCAGCTGTTTTCCCTGTACCTGATCATCAGCTATCTGGGGGCCAGCGCCGGCCAGTGGCTGCTCAAGCTGCCGTTCACCCAGACCGGCTGGCCCTTCATCATCGTGGCCATGCTGTTTGCCCTGGCCATCATTCCGGTCACCCTGACCCAACAGAAGCCGCAGCAGTTGTCCGCGCCCAGTGCCGGCAGTGTGCTGGGCCGTGCCATGCGCACGCTGCGCCTGCTGGGGCGGCGCGCACCGCTCAGCCTAGTGGGGGCGGTGCTGGCCGGCTGTTTCAACAGTGCCTTTTACACCATGTTGCCTGCAATGCTCAGCCAGTTGGGCAAGTCGGCGGCGGATATTGCCGGTTTCATGGGCATGGCCTTGCTGGCTGCGCCCTTGCTGCAATGGCCGATGGGCAAGTGGGCTGACAGCAGTGATCGCGGCCAGTTGCTGGCCTACTCGGCGCTGGTGGTGGCCGGTCTGTCATCCTTACTGATTCTGCTGACCGGCACCAGTTGGATGCTGCCGCTGGTGATGGTGTATGTGGCGATTGCCTTTACCTTTTACGGTACGCTCAGCGGCATTGCCAACGATGCCATGCCACCGCGCCACCGGGTGGAAATCAGTGCATCCCTGCTGATGGTGTATGCGCTGGGTGGCACGCTGGGGCCGCTGCTGTGTTCGGCGGTGATGGCACAGCTGGGACCGTCCGGCTACTTTGTGGTGTCGCTGGCCTTGTCGGCGGTGCTGGGCCTGTACGCGCAGTGGACGGTAAAGCGCTGGCCGCTGCCCAGCCTGCTGCCGCCGCGCTGAGCGACGGTTTGTCACCTGCTTGATTGATCATGCGGTTTTTCCTCTGGCGAAAGCATCACTCCATGACGGTGAAAATCTTCCGCGCCAGTGTCGTGCTGGAGCTGCTTGGCTTGCTGGTGTCGTGGGCGGTGCATGCCGCCAATGCCGATGCCTTGTGGCAAATCGTGCATCAGCAATGTGTGCCGCATTGGCAGCAGGCGCAGGACCCGGCCCCGTGTGCCGCGCTGGACATGTCACAGGGAGAGCCGCAAGGGCATGCCATCCTCAAGGATATCCACGGCGTACTGCAATATCTGCTGATTCCCACTGCGCGGGTCAGTGGCATTGAAAGCCCGCTGCTATTGCAGGCGGATGCGCCAGACTACTGGGCTGCCGCCTGGCGGGCACGGCAGTGGATGGACAGGCTGCATGGCAGTGCGCTGCCACGGGAGGCAGTGGCGCTGACGGTGAACTCGCAATGGGGCCGCAGCCAGAACCAGCTGCACATTCATGTTTCCTGTGTCCGGCCAGAGCTGCCCGCGCGCTTGCAGCAGGCAGGCATTGGTGCGCACTGGCAGCCGCTGCCGGGTGACATCAACGGCCACGCCTATCTGGCGCGCGCGGTGCCGGGCGAAACGCTGGATGACGTGCAGCCTTTTCGCTTGCTGGCCGATGAGGTGGCCGGGGCCAGCGGGCAGATGGGTAGCTACACCCTGGCGGTGATTGCCACCCGTCTTGCCGACGGGCCGGGGTTCTGGCTGTTGGCCAGCAAGGCAGATTTGCTGGCCGGCAACTTTGCCTCTGCCGAAGGCGATGTGCAGGACCACGACTGTCAGGTGCTGCCTCCGCTGGCAGTTACCCAATAGGCGGTCGCTGTCTGCCTGCTTATCTGGACTGGCTCAATTGGGCTGACGCGGTCTGGCCAGCTCCCAGGCGATGACGCCGGTCAGACTGCAGGCTGCCCCCACCATCACGACGCCATTCCAGCCCCAATGACTGTATGCCCAGGCCGAGGCCAGTGATCCGGCAGCGCCACCGATGAAATAGCTGGTCATATAGGCCGAGGTCAGCCGGTTACGCGCTTCCGGGCGGATACGGTAGATCGCCCCCTGATTGCTGACATGACTGCCGGCCACGCCCAGATCCAGCAACAGAATGCCCAATAGCAGAGCAGTCACCGAGTGTGGAGCCAGCGCCAATGGCAGCCAGGCCAGCAGCATTAGCGCCAGACAGAACCGGGTGGCCAGCGCGCCATGCCCCTTGTCGCTGAGCCGGCCCACCACATTGGCCGCCAGAGCCCCGGCAGCCCCGGCCAGGCCGAACAGGCCGATGGTGCTGTTGGAAAAGCCGAAGGGCGGTGCGGCCAGCAAAAAGCCCAGCGAGGTCCACATCACACTGAAGGTGGCAAAGGCCATCGCACCCAGCAGTCCGCGCAAGCGCAAGCTGGGCTCTTCCACCAGCAGCCGCAGCACCGATTGCAGCAGCCTGGCATAGGGCAGCCCGGTGCCGGCATGGCTGGGCGGCAACTGGCGTGCCAACACCAGCGTCATCAGCAGCATGGCTGCCGCACCGCACCAGTAGACGGTGTGCCAGCCACCCAGGTCGGCCAGCAGGCCAGCCACGGTACGGGCCAGCAGAATGCCGGTGAGCAGGCCGCTCATGATGGTACCGACCACGCGCCCGCGTTCAGCCTCTGCTGCCAGGCTGGCACCCAGCGGCAGCAGGATTTGCGCCACCACCGAACACAGCCCAGCCAACGCCGTTCCCAGCAGCAACTGGCTGAAGCTGCCCGCGGTGGCGCTGATGACCAGCCCGGTAGTGGCCAGCAGCATCATCAGGATGATTAGCCGTCGTTTTTCCAGCATGTCGCCCAGCGGGACAATCAGCAGCAGCCCGAATGCATAGCCCAGCTGGGCGGTGGTGACGATGCCGCCTGCATTGGCGGCGGAGATGCCCAGTCCGTGAGTGATTTCCGGTAGCAGCGGCTGAGCGTAATAATTGCCGGCCACGGCCAGGCCGGTGGCCACGGTCATCAGCCACATCAGTAGCGGGCTGAGACCTGGAGACGTGTTTGCCCGGAGGGGCAGGGTGTGGGTGTTATTCATGTGCGGGCTTTCGGTGGGGGAATTTGCCAGTGCTTTATTGAATTACCGCAAAGTATCTACTGGTCTAAAGAATGACTCCAATGTATTGTTTTCATGTTTTTGATCGTAAAACGAGATGATTGGATGAATCTGCGCCAGATCGATTACGTGCTGGCGGTGGCCGAAGAAGAAAACTTCACCCGTGCCGCCGAGCGCTGTCATACCGTGCAATCCGCCCTCAGCCACCAGATCGCACGGCTGGAGCAGGAGTTTGGCACCCGCCTGTTCGAGCGCACCTCGCGCCAGGTCACGCTGACCCCGGCTGGGCATACCTTTGTCAACCACGCCCGCCAGGTGCGCGAAGCTGCGCAGCGGCTGGAGGACGAGATGGCCGCCGCTACCGGTGAAATCCGCGGCAGTCTGCGCATTGGTTGCATTTCCACCCTCAGCCGGCTGGATTTACCCGGCTTGCTGGCTGAATACCATCGGCGTTATCCGCAGGTGGATGTACAGCTGGCCATGCGCATGAGTGATGTGATGATGGAAGAGTTGCGTCTGCAGCAGATAGACGTGGCTTTTCTTGGTGTATGGCCGGGCGAGCCGGTACTGGGGCTGGATGCACGCCTGCTGTGGGAGGAGCCGTTGCTGGCCTTGCTGCATCCGAGTCATCCACTGGCGGGGTTGCGCCAGCTGGACTTGTCGCAGCTAGCACAGTGCACGCTGGTGGACTGGCCGGCAGGCACTGGCCCGCGCCAGCAAACCGACATGGCATTTACCGCCCAGGGCATCCGCCGCCGGGTGGCGTTCGAAGTGAATCACGCCGACATGCTGGTCAGCCTGGTTGGCAGTGGCTGCGCGGTGGGCATGGTGCCGGCATTGGGTGCCGGACAGCATGCCGGATTGACTACGCTGCCGGTGGTGAACGGACCACGCCGTCGTGTCTATCTGGCCTGTCACGATAGTCCAACGCCAGCGGCAGCGGCCTTTTTGGCGCTAGTGGAGCACTTTTTGCAGCCGGTACACGATGAGGGGCAGGCATGCTAGGGTATGGCTTCTGTTTTCCCGAGCTGCAGGATTGCTGCCGGTGAGTGCCAGTCTGTTTGCCCTGCTCTTGCTGGGTGCCGCCCTGCATGCCAGCTGGAATGCCATGATCAAGGCGGCGTCCTCGGCCTGGTTTGGCACCGTACTGGTAGCTGGTTTTGCCAGCCTGCTGGCCATGTGCGCCTTACCGTGGCTGCCAGCTCCTGCTGTGGCCAGCTGGCCGTATATTGCGACTTCGGTAGTCTTGCAGGTGCTGTATCTGTGGCTGATTGCCCGCAGCTACCGCGTGGCCGACATGGGCTTGGTCTACCCGCTGATGCGGGGAACGGCTCCCTTGCTGGTGGCGTTGTGCAATGCGGCAGTATTTGGTGAGTCGTTGGGATGGATGGCTGTTGCTGGAATTGCGGTGTTGTGCACCGGTATTCTGAGCATGGCTTGCTCGATGCAGCGTGGGCCGCGTCACGGCGTGCTGCCGGCCTTGCTCAATGCCGTGGTTATTGCTGCATATACCCTGGTGGATGGCCTGGGCGTGCGTTTGTCTGCCGCGCCGGCCAGTTACACCTTATGGATTTTCCTGCTGTGTGGCTTGCCACTACCCATCTGGGCCTGGCTGCGCCAGCCGGCGGCATTGCGTGCGGCGCTGCGACGCGATTGGTGGCGTGGCCTGTTGGGTGGCGTGGGAACCATTGCGTCCTACGGTATCGCCTTGTGGGCAATGTTGCATGCCCCGGTGGCGGTGGTGGCTGCGCTGCGCGAGACTTCCATCCTGTTTGCCATTCTGCTGGCGCGTCTGTTACTGGGCGAGCACCCCGGACGGCGACGCGTGCTGGCTGGGTTGGTGATGGCTGCAGGGGTCATGCTGTTGCGGCTGGCCTGACAACAGCCATGACTGCGGCTGATTACCGGCATGCCGCTTGAGCAGTTGGTGCTTACTTCACCCCCGGCGGCATGATGTGTGCCCGGAGCAGCCTGCTGACAGGCTGTCGTATCAGTTACGCGTCGGGGAGCAAGACTGGTAAAAAGCCGGCGGCTTGGCAAGGGCTCAGCGTATGAGCATGCCCCTGGCCGCGCGATCACGCTTTGGCCACTGGCAGGACAGCAGAAACAGCAATCCGATACCCCACAGGACGACAACCATCCAGCCCGAGCCGGCATATTGCATCACCAGCCCGGTGGCAGCCGGTCCCAGGCTGCTGGATGCATTCCAGCTTAGTGAAATCAGGCCGGAAATGCGCAGCAGCGCTGCGCCGCTGAATTGCTCGCCACTGGCTACCATCGACAGGGTGTAGATGGCACCGGCACACCCCCCCAGCACGAACAGATAGCCTTCCCACAGGCCAGGCACATGCATTATCAGCGGCATCAGCGGGAGCAACAGGCAGACCAGCATGCCGCACAGCATGTGCACGCGGCGACGGCCAAAGTGGTCGGCCAGCCAGCCGATGCCAAACTGCAAGGCGGCATCGCCAGCCAGCAGGATGGATGCCGACGCCAGCGCTCGGCTCTGGCTCATGCCCGCCTCCATGGCGACCAGCGGCAGAAAGCTGAGCATGATGGTATCGAATGAGGCAAAGAAGGCAGTCCCCAGCAGAATGGCAGGTGCGGTACGGATGATTCCCAGCCAGCTGGTGCTGTTAGCCTTGTCTGGTGTGCCGGTATGGGCAGGGTCGTGCGGGTGGGCTGCGTTGCCGGACTGTTCCGGCCGGGCCAGCATAATGCCTGGCAGCCCCAGCAGAAACATCCCGCCGCACCACAGAAAAGCCTGATCGGGCCAGCGTGCCAGCAGGTCGGTGAGCAATGGCCCCAGTACCTGGCAGGCGGTAAAACAGGTGGAGTAGACGGCCACAATGCGGCCACGGGCATGGTCGCCGGCCAGGGTATTGATCCAGCTTTCCCCCAGTACAAACAGCGGTGCCATGGCAGCACCAAACAGGAAGCGTGCCAGCATCCAGCCCGGAATACTGTACAGGTATTGCAATGGCAACACCGAAGCGCAGGCCAGCAGCAGGCAGCCCAGCATCACGTTGCGTCGCCCCAGTCGCAGCGCCAGCGCCGGGGCCGCCATGGTGGCCAGTACGCCGCCCACTGCACCGGCAGCAACCGTCCAGCCAATCACTTCCGGGCTGAAGCCGCGGGTGGTCAGGGTAAGAGCGGTAAGCGGCATAGTGCTGCCCAACCCCAGTCCCAGCAGGGCGACGCTGAATATGACGGCGGTGAAATCACGCCATGCGCTGCGTGGCAGCATGAAAGGCTCCGGTCCGGGTGGGAGTGACAGCCTAGCACAAGGGCATGTTGCTTTGGCACGCCGCATGGGCGGCATGGACGTAACAAGGCCGGGCATAGCCCGGCCTTGTTACGTCTGCAGAGTGTTTTGGTGGCTCAGTGAGGGATTGCTTCTGAATCCGGATGCCGTGGCTGCAAGGGCTGGGCCAGAACCATGCCGTCATAGTGCTGGCATACCGCCGGAATGCTGTCGCCGTTGAAGAAAATGGTGGTTTTGTGGCCCACCTTCTTGCCAATGCAGGCCTTGACTGCAGCCAAGGGCGGCTCGTGTGGCGGTGGCATGAAGCGGTCGTGCTCGTCTGCGCCGTGCGGACCGTGCTTGGCGCAATGTTCGCCAGCCGGTGCCGAGGTGTCGTGGCGCTCGGCATGGCAGCGGTGTGCTGGCGGGGTATCGCTAGGGGCAGAGGTGTCTGCGGCGTAAATGTGATTGCTTAGCAGCAGGGCCAGCGCGGCGCCGGCAAAGAGTGTGTGTCGCATGATCATTCTGCATTGATGATGAACAATGCGCCTACCTTAATCAGCGGCGTATTGCGTCACAAGCAGGCTGCGTCAGGCTTTACATGGCTTTGAGTGAAGTGAAGTCATTTAGCCCCGTTTAACATGCTTTACATGAAGCGGGGCATGGGGCCGGCAGGTGCAGCTGCACAGGGTGCCCAGCCCGGTAGCCACTCAGAAATTATAGTGGGCAAAAGTGAACAACACATTGCCATTGCCCTTGCCGCCGGGAATGTAGGTGCTGTTGATGGTGAACTTGCCATAGCTTATGCCCACCAGTGGCAGTACACCCGGGAAGGGGAAGGAGTGCAGGGTATCGGTACGCGAAGTGATGAAGGCGGTGTAGCCGATTTCTGCACGCCATTCACCGGCACGGGCAAAGGGATGGGTATAGGCATAACCGACGATGGGCTCCACTTCCTTGTGGGAATCCAGAAATGCCATGGCATACAGTGCATGCCAGTTGTCGTTGTCATCGCGCAGGCTGCGGCCCAGACCGAAGCCCCATGGATTTTCGTTAAATTCGGCAATCTTCTCTTTGGTGTAGGCCCAGCGCATGTGGTAGGTGTTCAGCGGCAGGTAGGCATCCAGCGTGCCGTCATCCCAAACATGCTGTACCTCGTTACGGGCGCTTTCCCATAGCGAGTCGGCATGCGCGGGGATGGAAAAACTACAGGACAGCACGGTGCCAAGGGCAAGTGCAGTGGTCAGGCGAGTGTGTGAAAACATTAAAATCAACTAGCGGTGTGCTGCAAGCCAGGACCGCAGCACGGTTTGAAAAAAAGTGGTGGCTGCGGATGTTACCCGTCCTGGCCAGCAGGTCAAGCCTGCACGGCAGACCATATCAATGGCCTGGAAGTTCCCGCAACTTGCGCTCGGCGCTGCGCATGTTGCGGCTCAGCTGCATCAGGCCCAAGGCCGCGCTGGGGGAGTGGGCATGCAGGCGCTGGGCCGCGGCTTCCAGCAGGGCGACTGCCTTGTACCATTCGCCAAATTCCAGATAAAGGCAGGCCCGCTCGTACAGATTCATGCTGTCTTCGCTGCGCAGCGACAGTTTGACCGGCACGGTGCCATGTATGGTGTTGAGTCTTTGCTGGCACAGAGACTGCACGTCGGGAAGAAACTGCTGGCACAGTTTGCCAGCGCTGGCTGGATCCAGTGCCGGGAGTACTTTGCGGCGGGAAATAAGGCGGGCAATCAGCTTGAGCATGAAACATCAGTCCTTGCCGGTGCGATGACCGGGCATTCTGCAATTCAGCCTGCAGAATACCCGTCTGACACGTCAACTTGCGGCAAGAAACATCAATTCCTGTAATGCCCTGGTGCGGCCTGCCAACGGGCCGAATCAGTCCTGCAGGGCCGGGCTGAGCGCACTGCGTACCGTGCTTTCATCCAGGGCCGCCGAGCATAGTTCGATAAACCGGTAGGCATAGCTGCGCAGATAGTGGCCACGACGGATGGCGATGCGGGTGGTTTGCTGGCCGAACAGCGGCTCTCCTGCAACCACCGCCACCGCCTGGTCGCGTTGCGGGTCCACCGCCATGGAAGCCACAATGCCCACCGCCAGTTCCAGTTCGACGTAAGTCTTGATCACATCGGCATCCAGTGCCGACATCACGATATCCGGTACCAGCCCGGCACGGGCAAAGGCGCGGTCGATCTGGGCCCGCCCGGTAAAACCTTGGTGATAGGTGACAATGGGGTATTCGGCCAGGGTTTCCAGTGACAGCTGCTGCTGGTGTAGCGGGTGATGTGGCGGGGCTATCACGCTGTGATACCAGCCGTAGTAGGGAAATGACACCAGTTCTGCGACTTCGGCCACGGCTTCGGTGGCAATGCCGATATCCGCATCGCCAGACTGCAGCAGGCGTACCAGCTCTTCCGGGCTGGCCTGATGCAGTACCAGGTGCACCTTGGGATAGGCTTTCTTGAACGCGGTAACCACCTGCGGCAGTGCGTAGCGGGCCTGGGTGTGGGTGGTGGCAATGGTGAGCTGGCCTTCATCACGCTGGCTGAATTGCTCGGCCAGACGCTTGATGTTGCCGGCATCCAGCAGCATGCGCTCCACAATGATCAGCAATTCCTTGCCTGGGTCGGTCAGGCCGAGAAAGCGCTTGCCCTTGCGCACGAACAGCTCGACCCCCAGTTCATCTTCCAGATCCTTGATGTGTTTGCTGACCCCGGATTGCGAGGTGTACAGCGCATTGGCGACTTCGGTCAGGTTGAAGTTTTGCCGGACGGTTTCACGAATGATACGCAGTTGCTGAAAGTTCATGCGATTCCCCTCGCGGTGGTCTGCTCATGCAGGGATGGCGGAGGGGTCACACGGTATGTTTGGGCTGCCATGATGCAATCCTGATTTTATATAACTTAAATCAGAATATTTCTGTTTTTTATATAACAAAAATAATATTTACTTGTTTGTATATGCATTCTTGATATCAGCGGTCATGAGGGCGAGCGGGGATCGATTCGGGCAATCATGGCGGCCTGGAATGAAATCGTGCTTGCTGCGACCGTGTCAGTGCAGCTGCCAGATGGCTCGGTAGGCTTGCTGATAAGGCAGGGCAGCGTCTATTTCCTGTTGTCCCAGCTGCTGTAGCAGCTCGCGGGTGATCAGGATGGGTTTGCTCACATAGCCGCTGGGCCTGGCATTGGCAAAGGCACGATTCATTTCATCGGCCAGCTGCCAGCCTTGTACGCCCAGGGGTTCGGCCACGGTGGCCATTTGCTGGGACAAGCCGGCACGGATGCGGTTGATTGCCTTACTGGAGCCGTCACCCGCTGAGACATTGCGGATGTCGGTGCGCCCGGCATGCAGCAAGGGGTAGTTCATTTCGTCGAAATAAACGTCGTTGATGGCCAGGGTATGGGTCCATTGCCGACCATAGCGCTGGTTTAGCTGACGCACTGTGGCTTCCATGCGCTGGTCGGCCCGGTTGATTGGAATGTTCTGGACGGCAAGCAGCTTGCAGCCGCTGCAGTGTTCAATCAGTTCCTGCATGTAGCGGGTCTTGCTATTGGCAATGTCGAAGCGCTCGTCATTGAAAATGACAACGCCAGCCTTACCAGCGCTTTGCTGGATGACATGGTTGGCGGCGCGGCGGGCTACTTCTTGCGGGTCGGTACTGACATTGAAAAACAGACCCGGCACCACGCCAGGCCGGGACGCTGCATGCCAGCCCAGCAGCACGATGTGCTCACGTTGGGCTGCAGCTACTTCCTCTGCCAGCTCGCTTGCTTCAAAACCGCCCAGGATGATGCCGTTGCTGCGGCTGGCAATCGCGCTGGCAAATGCCTTGTGCAGCAGTACATCGCTGCCCTGTGCATCCAGCATCTGAATCTGCCAGCCCAGTACACGGGCTGCACTGGCAAAGGCGCGATAACTACCACCGATACCACCATTGCGCAGATCCTGGGCGATGAAGGTCACCAGATAATGGCCGGGCTGACGCGCTGGGCCATCTCTTGGTCCATCCCAGTTTTGTGCTGCAGGCGCAGCCTGTCCCTGAGTGACAAACAGGAGCAGCAACAGCAGCAGTGCTTTGCGTATTGCCATGGCTACCTTCCGGTATGAGGTCTGTCATGAGCTTGACGGGCGCGTGGCCTATACCGGCTATGGTTTGATTATGCCGGGATAATTATCTGATTTTATATGGAAAGAAAGCAGATTACGGCAGAGATTGCAGCCTAGCTTGCGCTAGCGCAGACGGCACAATGAAAAACCGCCCGGCTGGCGGGCGGTGCAGGCTGATATCTGGTCGGGAGAATCAGAGCCGTTCGAAAATGACGGCAATACCCTGGCCACCGCCAATACACATGGTAGCCAGTGCATAACGTCCATTGATGCGCTGCAACTCGTATAGCGCCTTGGTGGCAATCACACCGCCGCTGGCACCCACCGGGTGACCAAGTGCGATGGCCCCACCGTTGGTGTTGCAGCGTGCCGGATCCAGCCCCAGCCCCTTGCACACTGCCAGCGATTGCGCAGCAAAGGCTTCGTTGGATTCGATTACGTCCATCTGCTCCAGACTCAGGCCGGCGCGTTGCAGCGCGGCGCGGGTGGCCGGAATCGGGCCTTCGCCCATGATGTGATTGGGAACGCCGCATACCGCATAAGACACAATGCGCGCCATCGGATGGTGACCGGCTGCTGCTGCAGCATCGGCACTGGCCAGTACCAGGAAGGCGGCACCGTCATTGATGCCGGAGGCGTTGCCGGCGGTAACCGAGCCATCCTTTTTGAAGGCCGGTTTCATCTTGGCCAGTGAGTCCGGTGTGGTGGCGCGAGGGTGTTCGTCGGTATCGAATACCACCTCGCCCTTGCGGGTCTGGCTGACGATGGGGACGATTTGCGAGGCAAAGCGACCATCGGCAATTGCCGCCGCGGCACGCTGTTGCGAGACAAGGGCGAACTGATCTTGTTCTTCACGTGTCAGCTGCCATTTTTCCACCAGGTTTTCTGCGGTAATGCCCATGTGGCCGACACCGAAGGGATCAGTGAGCGCCGCGGTCATCATGTCCAGCGCCTTCACGTCGCCCATGCGTGCACCGCTGCGTAGCTGTGGTAGCAGGTAACCGCCACGGGACATGACTTCTACCCCGCCGCCGATGGCATAGTCGCAGTCACCCAGCATGATGGCCTGGGCGCTGGAGACAACAGCCTGCAGGCCGGAGCCGCACAGGCGGTTGACTGCCATGGCAACCGACTCCATCGGCAGGCCAGCGGCAATGGAGGCCAGCCGGGCGACGTAGGCGTAGCGGCTTTCGGTAGGGATGCAGTTACCTACCGTGACATGGTGGATCAGGCTGGCATCCACACCCGAGCGGGCAACGGCTTCCTTCATCACCAAGCCACCAAGGTCGGCGGGCTCTAGGTGGCTCAGTGCGCCGCCAAATGCGCCAATAGCCGAGCGCACTGCGCTCAGGACCACGATATCGCGTTGTTTCATCGTCAGTTTCTCCCGTATTGTTCTGCTGATGCGGTGCATCAAATGGTCACAATACCAGCCTCTGCGGCGACATGCCAGCAAGCGGTTGCTAGGTTTTGCGCTGTAGTCAGAGCCATGTTTTGTGATCGGTTTCGGGTGCAATTTCCATCAACAACGCAGTACTGCCAGTGTGCAGTCAAGTAAAATGCTGCTTTCAGTTCCATCGACTATCGCCAGAAGGAGTGATCATGAGCGTCTTCATCTTTGCCACGCTGCAATGCAAACCCGAAACCGTGGCTGCCGTACGTGATGCCATGCGCGGCATGCAGCGCGATAGTCTGGCCGAGCCCGGCTGCCAGCTGTATCAGGTGCTGCAGGAAGAGGAGAATGCAGTGATGCTGCATGTGTTCGAACGCTATCAGGACATGGCTGCCGTTGAGGCGCATCGTGCTTCGCAGCACTACCAGGCCTATCGCAACTGGGTGGCAGACAAGCTGGCAGCGCCCGTACAGGTAAAACTGCTGCAGGCGCTGGATTGAACATCAGGCCGCTGCCGAGGGTGTTGCCCGGCAACGGCCTTGGCGATCAGCTTGTTTTCCAGGCGTCGGCATTGCTCAGAATGGTCTGGGCTTTGTCATGCTCGGCGGCTGAACCATGCACTAGCAGAACATATTTGTCTGCCTTGAGTGCAGATTCATATTCCACTGCGTCTTCCTTCCTGACACCAAGCTTGCTCAACGCCGCGGCTAGTGCGGAAATTCCACCCACGACAACGGCCCCCTCCACGGCACTGACCAGTGTGGTGACAATGGGCCCGGCCATGGCCACCAGACCGACACCTGGCAGCAGAAAGACTGCCGGAGCAAACAGCAGGCCCCACAAGCCGCCCCAGAATGCACCAACTCCACCCCAGGTTTTGATTTTTTCACCCGTGGTGTAGAAACCTACCGGGTGTTCTTCGCTGTGATAACCCTTGCCAATAATGGACAGCTGCTTGATGTCGAAACCGGCGCGATCCAGGATGCGGATGGCCTGTTCGGCTTCGGCGTGGGTGTTGTAGATGAAAACGGTAGTTTGATGTTGTTCCATGATGACTCCTTGTTCAGGCTGCGTGTGGCGGGAGTGATTGACTGATCTGGTGGCTGGAATCAGCCCGGTTGAAAGGTCAGTGCCGGCACGATGTTTGCAGCCTGCTGGCTTTAAGGAAACTGGCTGCAGAAGCAGGCGGTGACGCCTTGACAGCAAAACGACCCGGCAGGCGGGTCGTTGGCAACACACAATATAGCCGGGCTGTCAGCCTTGCTGTCTTGCTTGGCAGACCGTTTTGGTGGCGGGCTCGGGAATGGCTTCGATACGCCCCAGCAGGAAGACAAAGGCGATCACACCGATGATCAGCATCACCCCGGCTACCAGAAAGGCATTGGTAAACGAGTGGGTGCTGCCAACGATGTAACCGGTGACGATAGGAGCGATGGCTCCCATCATGTTATTGGCAAAATTCATGATGCCACCCACGGTACCGGTGCCACCGCGCGGGGCAATCAAGGAGGGGAGCGACCAGCCAACCGGCGCGGCAGCCGCCAGGCCGCTCAGTGCGATGGTGATCCAGATGATGGCTATGTTCGGGTCCGTAGTGCTTGTTGTGCCGAATACTGCCAGCCCCAGCAGCATGCCACCCAGCAGCACGCCCTTGCGGACACGGGTTTCGTCATGGCCGCGGGCAATCAGGTGGTCGATCAGCCAGCCACCCACCAGCAGATCCGACAGGGTGGCGAATATCCAGGGAATGGCCGCATAGCTGGCCGACTTCAGGATGCTCATGTGCATGGTCTGCACCAGATAGCCGGGCAGCCAGGTCAAAAACAGATAGAACACATAGCCATAGGCGGCAAAGCCAATGGACAAGCCCCACACCTTGCGCTGCTGTAGCAGGTATCCCAGCATGGCCAGCGAACCGGTCTGGCCCATGCCTTCCACTGCGGCACCACCGTCCACGATGTAGCGGTATTCGCTGTCAGACAGTTTGCTGTCCTGGCTGGGGTCCCGATAAATCAGGGTAAAGGCCACGAAGTAAGCCAGGCTGAGCAGGGCGGTGAGGCCAAAACCCCAGCGCCAGCCCAGGTGCACCACGGTAAGGGCTACCAGCGGCACGCCGATGACATTGGAAAACTTGGCCGCGGCATCGAAAATGGCGGTGGCCATGGCGCGCTCGCGGCGCGGAAACCAATAGCCGGTGGCCTTGGCGCTGACGGGAAATCCAGGTGCCTCGGCTACCCCAAGCAGGGCGCGCGCTGCAAAAATGCCGCCAAAGCCGCCGGCACAGGCGGTCAGGGTGGATGCCACACCCCACAGTAATGCTCCCCAGCGCCCCACTCGGGTTACACCGAAGCGGTCCAGAATCAGCCCGGTCGGAATCTGCAGCAGGGCATAGGTCCAGAAAAACGCGCTGAACAACAGCCCAAGATCACTGCTGGAGAGATGAAATTCCTGTTGTAGCTGCGGTGCCGCCACCGACAGGCTGATGCGATCGAAATAATTGACCAGCACACCGATGCCCAGCAGTCCTCCGATGCGCCAGCGCCGTTGCGTGTGATTGCGCTGTTTGTTTTGAGTAGTCACCTGAATTCTCCTCTGTCGGGATGTTGTTGTGTTTAGGACGTGCGTTGTGAAATGTGTTGCAGCACCTGTTGCAGTAAGTCGGGCAAGGGCTGGCTGATATCCAGCGTGATGACGTTTTCGCTAGCGGGGTGTGGTGCTTCCAGATCAGCAAACTGACTGTCCAGCAGTGATGTCGGCATGAAATGCGCGCTGCGCGCCGCCATCCGTCCGGCAATCAGCGGTTTGCTGCCAGCCAGGTGCACAAACAGCAGCTGTGAGTCGCCACGGCGCAAGGTGTCGCGGTAACGCTGCTTGAGTGCTGAGCAGGCCAGTACCACGCTCTGTCCTTGTGCCTTGCCACGGGCTAGCTGATTGGCCAGTACGGTCAACCAGCCGGCACGGTCGGCATCGGTGAGGGGAGTGCCGGCAGCCATGCGTGCAATGTTTTCCGGCGGATGGAAGCTGTCACCTTCGATGTAGACGGAAGACAGGGCCGCCGCCAAGGCCTGGCCAAGGCTGCTTTTGCCGCAGCCGGCCACACCCATGACGACAATATTGGGAATATTCATGTTAGCGCTAACAGAAAGGGATAAATAAAACTGCCTCATGGCAAGTGTGCGGATGTTAGCGCTAACAGATATGGTTGAGCAAAGGGTTTTGTTGCTGCAAGGCAGCAAACGACAGCGGGAATACGGCAGGAAAGCGCAGAGCGGTGCAGCTTGGCGCAGTCGTGAAAGGTGTTGCTGATTTTAATGATTACAGATCAATGGCTTGAGTATTTTTTCAGAAGGTGGGCAGGCCGCTGCGGTAAGGCCGGTTGTGGTATTCGCGGCATGATGCTGGCGCTCAGGTACTACTGCGCTGCTGAAGCTGAAAGCCCAGATCAAGCCGGCCATGGCTAAGTGGCTGGCCTTCTATCTGTTGCAGCAACATGCGCGCAGCTGCCTGGCCGATTTCGAAACGCGGGGTGGCAATGCTGCTGAGTGGCGGGGTTGTCCAGGCGGCGGCTTGCAGGTCGTTGAAGCCGCCAATGGCCAGTTGCGCCGGCAGGGCAATGCCGCGCTGCTGGCAACGGGCGATGGCACCGATGGCCAGGTCGTCATTGCAGCAGAACACGGCATCGCAATCGGGGTGAGCGGCCAGCAGGGCATCCAGCATGTCGGCACCCATTTGCATGCTGGATGGTGCCGGGTTCAGCCATTCCAGTGCCGGATCATGGCAGCCGGCCTGCTGCAAGGCCAGCCGGTAGCCGGCCAGCCGCTTCATCACCCGCTCGTCCAGTTGGGCTCCCATGAAGGCGATGCGGCACTTGCCGCGCGCCAGCAGGTGCTGCGTCATGCAGGTGCCGGCCGCTTCCTGCGAAAACCCCACGCAGGGCCGGCCATCCTCGCTCAAATCCATCATGTACACCGCCGGCAGGGACTGACGCTCCACAATCTGGCGGAAGGCTTCATGCTGAGTCAGCCCGGTCACCAGCAGGCCATCCGGACTGTGCTGCAGATAGGCGCGCAGCAAGGCCAGTTCTTCGTCGCTGCTGTAATGGGTGTTGCCAATCAGCATCTGGTAGCCGGCTGCCTGCAGCACCGCCTCGATGCCGGCCAGCGCATCAATGAACACGGTATTGCTCAGCGACGGAATCAGCACCAGCACGGTGCGGGAGCGGGCCGATGCCAGCTGGCGGGCCGAGCGGTTAGGCACATAGCCCAGTTGTTCCACCACCTGCATGATTTTGTCCCGCAGGGCCGGGGAGACTCTGTCCGGCGTATTGAGTGCGCGGGATACCGTAATGGCGCTGACACCTGCGGCCTGGCCGACATCGTGCATGGTAATTCCGGAGCCGGCGCGCAGGCGGGGTTTTCTCGACATGCTGAACCTGATCTGCTGTAAGAATGCTGGCGACATTGCCGTGGCCGGATTGTAACGCAGCTGGCGCTTTTGCTGCGGACTGGCTGCAGCTCTGCATGGTTTGAAAATGCCGATACTGCGGTTATAGTGCCCCTCCCTAAAGTACAGGAGGTGGCAAGACCTGCATCTGGTCTTGCCGCAAGACAGAAATGAGAAAGATGGTATGTGCCTTGTTGCTGCTGGCCATGGCGGGTTGCGACAAGGATGGTGGTGTCAGGCTGCCGCGTGAGGTCAAGATGCTGGCTCAGTTGGGCGAGACGGTGGTACGACAACTGGGGGGTGATGCTGGTCATGCTACAGCGAGAGAGGGCCAGAGTGACAAGGTCGCGCTGTCTGCACTGGTCGGTGGTGACAAGGCAGTAGGGCATCGTGATTTCAATGGTGCCAAGCGTGTTTTGCCCAGAGTGTTTGCCGGCATGCAGGAGGATTTCTACTGTGGCTGTGCTTATCAGGGCAAGGCGGTGGACTGGCTATCTTGTGGCTATGTGCCGCGCAAGAATCCGGAGCGGGCCAAGCGCATAGAATGGGAGCATGTTGTACCGGCCTGGGTACTTGGTCACCAGCGCCAGTGCTGGCAGCATGGCGGCCGCAAGAACTGCACCAGTAGCGATGCAGTGTTCCGTCAGGCGGAGGGGGATCTGAACAATCTGGTGCCTGCAGTGGGCGAAGTGAATGCGGACCGCAGCAATCTTTCCTATGGTGCCTGGGCACAACAGCCGGCCCGGATCTACGGCCAGTGTGGCACGGTGGTGGATTTTGCTGGCAAGCGGGTACAGCCGCGTGCAGAGGTACGTGGCCGCGCTGCACGCATCACGCTTTACATGCACCAGCGCTACGGGCTGAACATGAGCCGGCAGGACCGGCAGCTGATGTGCGCCTGGGCCCGTCAATATCCGGTAGATGGCTGGGAAACCCGCCGCAATGGCCGGGTAATCAGCTTGCAGGGTGAGGGGAATTATCTGGTCAGCCAGCCGGAGAAGCTGGCTGAAGTCTGTCAGTAAGACGGCAAGGTCAGGCTTGCTTGGCGCTGGCCTTGCTGCTGCGCCGGCTGGCTGCCGGTTTGCTGTTTTCAGCCGCTTCCGGTACTTCTGCCGTGTTGCTATCTGCTGGTGTGCTGACCGCTTCCACCTGTTCGCTAGCGGTGGTTTCGGCGCTGGCATCCACGCGCAGATCGGGGGCTATTTCGGTAAGCAACTGTTCCAGCAGCTTGCTGCGGGCTGCAATATGGTGGTCGAAGCGCCAGTCTTTCAGCAGGTCGAGCGCAACTTCAAAATAGCGCATATCAATCTGGTACAGACTGCCAAGGTCAAACGGACGCCCCATTTCCAGTGCTGCAGCCAGATCCTTGAGTACCCGGACTTGTTCTGGATCCTGGTTTTCTTCAATGAATCGACGGATTTTCTTGGCGGCATTCATGCGGGCATCCCTTGCGTGTACAGCGCCCTAACCATGGAAATTATAGTAAAGCAACTGTACTAAATTGTTTTAAAAACCTGCCATAGTCTGCCACACGCTTTGCGTAAAAATTATTACCGATTTATGACGAAAAGTTTTTTTGTCATTTATTGCTCTGATTTTATATCTTGATGACATGAGCGGGCCGGGCCTGTCCTTACGCCTTTTGCCTGCCGGCTGTCATGTATGGCTGCGGTTCGCTTATCATTCTTGGCACTTCGCTTGCAGCCTAGCTGGCATGATTGGCATCAAAGCGTATGTTCAGCACGCCTTCCTGCACATCCAGGCAGTATTGCGGCCAGCGCATGTCCGGCCATAGCAGTTCCGCCATCAGGGTGTGTGGACGATAGGCCGCCGTGTACAGCGTGCCATAGCCACGGCCATAGGCAGTCTGGAACAGTGGTGGCCGCAATAAGGTGCGCACTACATCGTCCGCATGCTCTGCCTTGCGCACCCCCTGGTTTAGCATCCATTCGCGTTCTTCCGAGAGGGTGGCCCTGGCATGGGCCTGCCATTCCACCCCATGCTGATGGTTGGCCACCGCCGGGCGATGCACCACTTCGGCTGGCCGGTCCGGTGCGACAAATACGGTGGCCCAGTGACTGTGTTTGTCCAGCAGGCTGATGTTGTAGGTCATGTGTACCGGCAGGCGCTGCAGGATGGCAATGGCTTCAGCAGTATTGCTGGCCGCCTCCAGCAGGTAGCGCAGCACCAGCGGAATGCCGAAGCCTTCGCCCACTGCCGTGCGCCCGCCAAACGACAGGGAAACGGCAAGGCCGTCTTCGTTGATGCCATCCAGCGCTCCCCACAGGCAATCGCTCATCACCAGCACCTGGCGTCCCAGCCAGCGCGTGGACAGCCAGCTGCCTTCCAGCAGGCCGGGGGCGTAGTCGTAATTGCGTGCCAGCACTGGGCCTTCCTGCCCGGTCGGGTCCAGCCAGATGGCCTGCGAACAGCCGGTGATATACGAGGGCGGGCACCATTGCGACAGGAAGCGGGCTTCCAGATCGCCACCGCCAGCCAGTTCGCAAAGTTGTTGATACAGTTCAGCCAGCTCCGGCATGTGCTGGCGTAGTGCACGCCGTCCTGCCAGGTAAGAGGGCCGTGCCCGGTAGCCATCGCGCAGGAACCACTGTTGATAGGCTGGCCAGCGTAATTGAAACAGCGCTTGCCAGCGTGCTCCTGGCGTATCTTCTCGTATCGCTTCAAATGTACAGCGCATGTGTCTCACTGGGGCTGAGGCCACCGCCGTGCTGCAGGCGACTGCCAGGTTGATAGCGGGGATTACAGGATCTTGAAGGCACCAGGGGCGGGCAGGCTTTCATCGTGTACCGCCATGATGGGTTTGGCCGCATAGTATTTTTTGATGCCGCTGATCCAGTTGCGTGCGCGGGCATTGAGCGCAAAATCGTCGCTCATCGAACGGCCGCGGGTAATCAGGATGCCCAGGTCCGCCCCTTCATAACGGTAGTCACCCGGCCCGCTGATGCGCAGGAAAAAGGCCTCGTTTTCTGATTCGATATCCTGGCGCTTGTAGTCGAAGCGGTGGTAGGACACCGAACCGTCGTCTGCCATGCGGTAGATACCGGTGGCCGGGGCATGGGTGATGATGTCGACATTGTTGGCGGTGTGCTTGAGCACCAGTTGGCTCCAACTGTCGATAAAGGCCGGATTGGCCCAGCGGGCGTTCAGTTCTTCTACATCCAGTTCAAACTCGATGCCGGAGAATTCCAGCAGGTGGAACAGGAAGAGCGGCACATCGGCATAGGCGAAGGCGGCGTGGTTGGTCATTGGGCTGGCACCGCAGATGCGCGGGTTCAGTTCGCCCAGATAGACTTCGTCGCTGTCCTTGTCGATGAGGAAGTCCAGATCGAAATAGCCGCGATAGCCTTCGGCCATCAACTGGTTGCCGAAGCGGTAAGCCATGTCGCGTGCCTTGGCGCGCACCTCTTCGCTAAATGCGCCGGGGAAGATTTCATTGCCGCACCAGCCGCCGCGGTAGGGCGTCAGTTCCGCCTCGCCCACCACCTCGGTGAGCAAGGGGCCGACCAGGGTGCCGCTGCGGGTGGCACAGGCTTCCAGCGTGGCACCACGGCAGTTGATGCGCTTCATGATCTTGACTTCCGGATCCTGGATGATTTCCTCGGCATGGCGGTCGAAATCCGTCTCGCTGGAAATAAAGAAGGTGGTATGGCCGGAGTCGCCAAAGGCAGTCTGCACCACCAGCTGTTCGCCCAGGCCATGGGCGTCGGCAATCTGGCGCAGATGGGCATAGCTGTCCACCTTGCTCAGGGCATTGGGGACGGAAGGTACACCCGCCTTGTTGCCGATGCGCACGGTTTCCATCTTGTTGTCGCAGCGTTCGCGCAAGCTGGCGCTGGGAAACCATACTTCGATGCCCAGTTCCTGGCACAGGCGTTCGGTTTCGGCATCGAACATCAGGAAAACCGCCACCGGACGACCTCCGGCGCGCTCGACATAATCCACCACGTCCTTGTGCTGCAGCAGGTAGTTATTGATGTCTTCGATGGACTGGAATTCTTCGTGCGGCAGTTGCGGCGGCACGAAGACATTGGGGTGGCGGCCATCGAAGCAGTCGATGTAGTTGATGTATTTGAAGCGGTTGACCCACTGGTCTATACCCAGCAGGTTGAAGTTGGTGGCGCTGATGAAGTAGATCGGCCTCTCGTTGCGGTGAAACAGCAGGCGCAGATCGGAAATATTGCTGACTTTTTGCATGGAATGCTCTCCCTGAGCGGCTGGCGGAAGGGTGGTGGATGTTTGCAGCTGGGTGCTGGCTTGCCGCCAGCTATGCAGCCATTGCCGGCAATAGCGCAGCCAGCCTGCTGCCAGGCTGCTGATCATGACTGGCCTTGGCTGGCGGTCAGTGCTTCGCTGTCCGCCTTGATTTCCGCCATCGGGCCGCCGGGGCCGGATAGTTCGCCCTGATGGTGGTCTTGTGGTTTGGCCAGCGGCCCCAACTGGTACAGATAGCTGTCCACGCCGCTGTCGCGCTGATACACCGCAAAGTCGCAGCGCCGGTCACGGAAGCTCTTGAGCGGCTGGCCCAGGCCGCGCAGGCCGCGTTCGCGTTCGCGTCGCACTTTGTCAAAGTCGATTTCCACCGGAATGATTTCCGGGCCATTGCCCGCCTGATGCAGTACATAGCCTGCCGGGTCCACCACGATGGAGCGGCCGACACCACCGTCGCCCACCCCGTTGATGTCGAGGAAATACACCTGGTTGGTGACGGCGGAGGCGCGGGCGATTGCCAGTTCCACTTCGCGGTCTATGGTGTCGGTCATGGTGGGGTGCAGGATGACTTCCGCTCCCATCGCTGCCAGCGTGCGCGTGGTTTCCGGGAACCACATGTCGTAGCAGATGGAGATGCCGATGCGACCGGCATCGGGCACATCAAACACCACGAACTGGTCGCCGGCGCTGATGCCTTTTTCGTAGGGCAGGAAGGGAAACAGCTTGCTGAAGCGGGCGATGACCTCGCCGTGCGGATTGATCACCGGGCTGGTGTTGAAAACCTGGCCGTCACGCAGTTCGAACAGGGAGCCGGGGATCAGCCAGATGCCGTGCTGGGCGGCGATCTGGCACAGCCGCTGTTCTGCATCACCCGGCATGGCTTCCGCTTTCAGCGGGCTGGGGCCATACGGGGCCAGTTCGGAAAACAACACCATGTCGACCCAGGGGAAACGGTGTTTGACATGGGCGACGTAATGCCCCATGCGCGTGATGTTTTCTTCAAAGGCGGAAACCGACATCTGGATGCCGGCAATGGCGAAGCGTTTCAAGGTCTCTCCCGTATGAATACACGCGCTGCGGTACGGCCAGGCGTGAAGTACCGGCCTGGCATTCCATGCAGCGCCAGGCGATGTTGCTGGGAGAGCAGTCTACAAATGAGGGAAGGCGGCCAGAAATAGCCGATTTCTGATTCAGTAGCCAGGAAATGGACTATCCATTTGCCTGGAAATTTCCGGGTTATTCTGGGTGGGAGAGTAGGGCCGCGGTAAAATGCGTTTTGTGGCGTAAAGCCTGGCTGCACAGGTGTTGGGCAGCGGCGTGCCAGGGTGGCTGCCGTGCTCCGTCAAGTGGCTGATGTGCCAGCCGGTTCAGCTTTCCAGCAAGCGGTAGCCCACGCCGGTTTCGGTCAGGATGTGCTGCGGCATGGCCGGCTTGTCTTCCAGCTTTTGCCGCAGATGGCCCATGTAAACGCGCAGGTACTGGTTATGCTCGGAGAAAGATGGTCCCCATACCGCCAGCAGCAATTCTCTGTGCGTGATGACCTTGCCTGCATTGCGGATCAGTGTGGTCAGTAGTCGGTATTCGATGGGGGTGAGGTGTATGGTGACACCGCCCTTGCTGACGCTACGGGCCACCAGGTCGACCCTGATATCACCAAAGGCAAAAGTCTGGACCGGGGCAGCGCTGCCATTGCCGCGCCGGCGCAGCAGCACGCGGATGCGCGCCATGCATTCGGCCACCCCAAAGGGTTTGGTGAGGTAGTCATCGGCACCGGCATCCAGTGCCAGCACTTTTTCGGCTTCCTGGGTGCGGGCAGACAGCACCAGGATGGGCAGATCGGTCCATTCGCGCAGTTGGCGGATAACATCGATGCCGTTCATGTCGGGCAGGCCCAGGTCCAGGATCACCATGTCCGGTTTGCGGGTGGCCACTTCGATCAGGCCCTGTTTTCCGGTTTCGGCTTCGTGGATTACCCAGTTGTCACCATCCAGCGCTGAGGCCAGAAAGCGGCGGATCGGCTTTTCATCTTCAATGACCACCAGATTGACGGGGGTTTCACTCATGGTTTGATATCCTCTTCGCCAGGCAGGGCCGGCATGGGGCTGACCGGCAGGGTGAAACAGAATTGTGCTCCGTGGGGCTGGCGATTGCTGGCTTCTATGCGGCCACCATGGGCTTCGACAATGCTGCGGCAGATGGCAAGTCCCAAACCTACACCCGGTGTGGTGGATTCACTGCTGCCGCGGGTGAACTTGTCAAACAGCTTCTGCTCCTGCCCACCAGGCAGTCCGGGGCCGTTGTCCTGTACGCAAACACGTATTGTAGCGCCCTCAGTATCGGCCTTGAGCGTGATCTGGCTATCGGGCGGGGTATATTTGGCGGCGTTTTCCAGCAGGTTCACCAGCACCCGTTCAATCAGCACGGCATCGTACTCCAGTACTGGCAGATCATTGGCCAGCAGCAGCTGCAGCGCATGTCCTTGCAGCGTGCGCTGGCAGGCACGTACCGCGCTGCCGACCACATCGTCCAGCAACTGCCACTCGCGGTTCAGCTTTACCCCGGATTGCAGTCTGGCCATATCCAGCAGATTGGTCACCAGATGGTTCATGCGCAGTGATTCTTCCTGGATGGACTGGGCGATGTCGGCCTGCCTGGCGGCATCGACCTGACCGGTGGCCAGAATGCTGGACAGGCCCACCAGCGTAGTCAGTGGGGTGCGCAGGTCGTGGGAGATGACGGACAGCACGCTGTTGCGCAGCCGTTCCGATTCCATGGCCACGATGGCATCCTGTGCGACTTCAACGTAGTGCACCCGTTCCAGTGCCAGGGCGATCTGCGCGGCACAGGTTTCCAGCAGCCGTTGCTGCTCCGGCAGAAAAACCTGATCCAGTTGCTCCGGCAATATCGCCAGCACGCCACGGTTGCGCATCGGGGCCTTTAGCGGCAGATACAGCATGGGGTTGGCGGGCAGGGTCTGGGTGCCAAGGCCGGCGGCTTGCTGCTTGTCATACACCCATTGCGCCACACCCGCATCGGCCTGGACAGGGTTGTCGTTTTCGGCGCGCAGTTCTTCATTGCTGTTGGGGGTAAACAGCACGATGCTGGCATTGAACAAGGGTTGCAGCCGGCTGACGGCGGTATCGATGATCTGGTTGGCGGTGAGTGCACCGGCCAGTTCCCGGCCCAGATCGTACAGTGCCCTGGTACGGCGTTCGCGGTAGGTGGCGATATTGGCTTCGAAGCGCAGCCTGGCAGCCAGCTGGCTGATGATCAGCGCCACGGCAAACATCACGGCGAAGGTAAGCAGGTACTGGGTATCGGAAACAGACAGCGATAGACGCGGCGGCACGAAGAAAAAGTCGAAAGTGGCTACTGCCAGCAAGGATGCCAGCACCCCCGGACCACGGCCAAAGCGGACGGCAACCAGCACCACGGCCAGCAGGTACAGCATCACCACATTGGATAGATCGAAAAAGGGGGTCAGCAAGCTGACCAGCCCGGTCGTCAGCAGGCAGGCTAGCACTGCGGCCAGATAGCCATGCCCCTGCTTTTGCCGGCTGGCTTCGCCAAACAGCAGGCTGTTGAAGCCATCTGGCCGGGCCGGCGTGTCGTCGTCCAGCTCATGCGATACCACGTATACGTCCACATCATGTGCTTGCAGTGTCAGTTGCTCCAGCAAAGGCCGTTGCACAACCCGGCGCAGCTTGCTGGCGGATGATTTGCCCACCACCAGCTTGGAGACATTGCGAGTGCGGGCGTAGGCCAGCAGGGTAGAGGCCAGATCACTGCCGCCCAGTACGGTGGTTTCTGCGCCCAGCTCCTGTGCCAGTTTCAGTCCCTTCATGATACGGGCGCGCTTGTGTTCGGATAGACGCTGCAATTCCGGCGTTTCCACGAATACGGCGATCCAGTCGGCATCCAGGCTGGCGGCCAGTCGCTTGCCGCTGCGCACCAGCTTTTCCGTTCCCGGACCATGCCCCACGCAAATCAACAAGCGTTCGCGGGCATGCCATACCGGCTTGATCGACTGGTCGGCACGGTAGGCGCGCATCTGGGCATCCACCCGGTCGGCGGTGCGGCGCAAGGCCAGTTCGCGTAGTGCCAGCAGATTGCCTTTGCGGAAGAAATTCTTCACCGCACGTTCGGCCTGCTGTGCCAGATACACCTTGCCTGCCGCCAAGCGCGCCAGCAGTTCGTCTGGCGGAAGATCAACAAGTGCCACCTCTTCGGCCTGATCGAATACATGGTCGGGCAGGGTTTCGCGCACCACGATGCCGGTGATCTGGCCCACCACATCGTTCAGGCTTTCCAGATGCTGCACATTCAGTGTGGTGTAGACATCGATGCCGGCGGCCAGCAGTTCTTCCACATCCTGCCAGCGTTTGGCATGGCGCGAACCGGGGACATTGGAGTGGGCGAATTCGTCCATCAGGATCAGTTGTGGCTGGCGAGCCAGAGCGCTGTCCAGATCGAATTCGGCCAGGCTGCGACCCTTGTATTCGATCTGGGTGGGCGGTAGCACTTCCAGATCCTGCAGCTGGGCTTCGGTTTCCTTGCGGCCATGGGTTTCCACCACGCCAACCAGCACCTTGCAGCCTTCCTGCTGGCGCTGGCGGGCGGCACTGAGCATGGCATAAGTCTTGCCCACCCCGGCGCAGGCACCAAAAAATATTTTCAGACGGCCACGGTGGGCCGCCAGTTCTTCCTGTTTCAGTTCATCCAGCAGGGCATCTGGATCTGGGCGGGTGTCCGTCATGTTCGGTCCATCGTGGTGTATGGCAGTACAGCGCAATGCCCTGCCGGTGAGGGCAGGGCGATGCCGGGCAAACAGCAAGCGAGTTTACTTCAGCGCATCCAGCGCCAGATTCAGTTCCAGCACGTTGACCCGTGGTTCACCCAGTAGGCCAAAGGTTTCACCAATGATGTGATCATCCACCAGTTGGTGCAGGCGTGCCACCGGCATGCCACGTGCTTGGGCAATGCGATCCAGTTGGTAATAGGCGGCAGCGACCGATATTTCCGGGTCCAGTCCACTGGCGGATGCCGTGACCAGATCAACCGGTACGGTAGCCGTCTGGGTGGGGTGTGCCTTGCGCAGTCGTTCGAGATTGTCTTTGACCGCATCCAGTTGGGCTTTGTTGGTGGGGCCGAGGTTGGAGCCGCTGGACCCAAGTCCATTATAGGTTTGCGGGCTGGTAGCCGACGGACGGCCCCAGAAATGGTTGTTGTCGCTGAAGCTCTGGCCGATCAGATGGGAGCCGATGATCTGGCCCTTGTTTTCGATCAGGCTGCCATTGGCCTGCTGCGGGAACAGTGCCTGAGCCAGCGCGGTGGTTAGCAGCGGATAGGCCAGGCCGGTCAACAGCGACAGGGCGGCAAACAGAACCAGTGCCGGACGTAGGTTTTTTAACATGGTGATTTCCTTGTGTAGTGGCGCGTAGCTCACACCAGCCCCATGCTGCCCAGCAGCATGTCGATCAGCTTGATGCCGGCAAAGGGCAGCAGCAAACCGCCCAGTCCGTAGATCAGCAAATTGCCGCGTAGCAGTTCGGCCGCGCTTCTGGCGTGGTATTTCACCCCTTTGAGGGCCAGCGGAATCAGCACCACGATGATCAGTGCATTGAACACCACCGCCGACATGATGGCCGAGGCCGGGCTGTTCAGGCCCATCACGTTCAGCGCATTCAGCTGTGGATAGGTGCTGGCAAAGGCCGCCGGGATGATGGCGAAGTACTTGGCCACATCGTTGGCGATGGAGAAGGTGGTGAGCGAGCCACGGGTCATCAGCATCTGTTTGCCGATTTCCACGATTTCGATCAGCTTGGTGGGGTTGGAGTCCAGATCCACCATATTGCCGGCCTCTTTGGCCGCCTGGGTGCCGGTGTTCATCGCCACCGCTACATCGGCCTGGGCCAGCGCCGGTGCGTCGTTGGTGCCGTCGCCGGTCATGGCCACCAGCTTGCCTTCGGCCTGATGGCTGCGGATCAGCTTGAGTTTGGCCTCCGGCGTGGCTTCTGCCAGGAAGTCGTCCACGCCGGCTTCGGCGGCGATGGCGGCGGCGGTCAGCGGGTTGTCGCCGGTGATCATCACCGTCTTGATACCCATCTGGCGCAGCTCGGCAAAGCGTTCCTTGATACCGCCCTTCACGATGTCCTTCAGCTCGATCACCCCCAGTGCGCGCTTGCCTTCCGCCACCAACAGCGGGGTGGAGCCACGGCGGGCGACCTCATCGGCTGCCTTGCCAAGTGCGTCGGGGAATTCACTGCCTTGCTCGGCAATATGGCGACGGATGGCGTCAATGGCACCCTTGCGGATCTGCCGGCCATCGTAGTCGATGCCACTCATGCGGGTTTGCGCGGTAAACGGGATGAAGGTGGCTTCGTGGCTGGCCAGTTCGCGTTCACGCAGGGCGAATTTCTGCTTGGCCAATACCACGATGGAACGGCCTTCCGGTGTTTCATCGGCCAAAGATGCCAGTTGGGCGGCATCGGCCAGTTGCTGTTCGCTGATGCCTGGTGCCGGGATAAAGGCCGATGCCTGGCGATTGCCCAGAGTGATGGTGCCGGTCTTGTCCAGCAGCAGCACATCCACATCACCCGCTGCTTCCACGGCGCGACCGGAAGTGGCAATCACATTGGCCCCCATCATGCGGCTCATGCCGGCCACGCCGATGGCGGACAGCAGACCGCCGATGGTGGTGGGAATCAGGCAGACCAACAGCGCCACCAGCGTGGTGATGCTGATGGGCGAGCCGGCCTTGGCGGCTGCCACACTGAACAGCGAGTAGGGCAGCAGGGTGACGGTGACAATCAGAAAGACAATGGTCAGCGCCACCAGCAGGATGGTCAGCGCGATTTCATTCGGTGTTTTCTGGCGCTTGGCACCTTCCACCATGGCAATCATGCGGTCGAGGAAGGTTTCGCCCGGGTTGGCGGTGATGCGCACCACAATCCAGTCCGACAGCACGCGCGTGCCACCGGTGACAGAGGAAAAGTCACCGCCGGATTCGCGGATGACTGGTGCCGATTCGCCGGTAATGGCGGATTCGTCCACCGAGGCCACGCCATCCAGTACTTCGCCATCCACCGGGATTACATCACCGGCTTCCACCAGCACGATGTCACCCTTTTTCAGGCTGTGGCCATCCACGATGGTGACACCGGCGTCGCGGTGCGGACCGGACAGCTTCTTGGCGACGACATTTTTTTTGGCCGAGCGCAGGCTGGCCGCCTGTGCCTTGCTGCGGCCTTCGGCCAATGCTTCGGCAAAATTGGCAAACAGCACGGTAAACCACAGCCAGAGCGAGATGGCCAGGATGAAGCCGGCTGCGGCCTCGCCCTTGCCGGCCAGGGCCTGAAGCCACAGGGCAGAGGTCAGGATGCTGCCTACATAGACGACAAACATCACCGGATTACGCCATTGGGTACGCGGTGACAGCTTCTTGAAAGAGTCGATGATGGCCGGTTTGATCAGGGCCGGGTCAAACATGCCCTTGCCAGTCTTGATCTGCTGGCCGGCAGACTGTTCTGCCGTGGCAGAAACAGAAGAATGATTGCGATCGTTCATATTGATTTCCTTGATCCTGTTGCGTGTCCGCTCGCAGGATTAATGTCCGCTCACCATTTGCAGATGCTCGACCACCGGGCCCAGCGCCAGCGCCGGTACGTAGTTGAGCGCGCCTACCAGCAGCACCGTGCCGATCAGCAACACCACGAACAGCGGGCCGTGGGTGGGCAGGGTGCCGCTGTTGACGGCCAGGCGTTTCTTGGCAGACAGGGAACCGGCAATGGCCAGGATGGGCACAATCATCAAAAAGCGGCCAAAGAACATGGCGATGGCGGTCATGATGTTGTAGAACGGTGTGTTGGCCGACAGCCCGGCAAAGGCGCTGCCGTTATTGTTGGCCGCCGAGGTAAAGGCATAGAGGATTTCGCTGAAACCATGCGCGCCGGGGTTGGCAATGCCAGCCTTGCCCGGATCCACGCTGACGGCAATGGCGGTCAGCACCAGTACCAGTACTGGCGTCACCAGAATGGTGATGGCGGTCATCTTCATTTCGTAGGTTTCAATCTTCTTGCCCAGATATTCCGGCGTGCGCCCCACCATCAGGCCGGCAATGAAGACTGCCAGAATGGCGAATACCAGCATGCCGTAAAGCCCAGAGCCCACACCGCCGAACACCACTTCACCCAACTGCATCAGGAAGGTCGGCACCATACCGCCAATAGGGGTGAGCGAGTCATGCATGGCGTTTACCGCACCGCAGGACGCGGAAGTGGTAATCACGGTAAACAGCGCAGTGTCGATGATGCCGAAGCGGCTCTCCTTGCCTTCCATATTGCCGCCGGCTTGCAGGCTGCTGGCCTGCTGGTCGACACCCATGGCGCTCAGTTGCGGCACACCGGTTTGTTCGGCGCGGGTTTCCACCACCACGGCGGTGGCAAACATCACCAGCATGGCGGCCAGAATGGCCCAACCCTGGCGGCGATCGCCCACCATGCGGCCAAACACGAAGCACAGCGCGGCCGGAATCAGGAAGATGGCCAGCTCTTGCAGGAAGTTGGACAACGGCGTGGGGTTTTCATAGGGATGGGCTGAATTGGCGTTGAAGAAGCCGCCGCCATTGGTGCCCAGCATCTTGATGGCTTCCTGCGAGGCGACCGGGCCCATCGGCAGGGTTTGTTGCTGGGTTTGGCTATCCACCATGATGGGTTTGCAGTCCTTGCCCTTGACCGGATTACCCTTGGCATCCAGTTTGAGCTGCTGGAAGTGCGTGACCTCCACGGTCTGGGCGGTCTGGTAAGGCAGCAGGTTCTGCACCACTCCTTGCTGGGTGAAGGCCAGCGCCAGTACCAGCGACAGCGGAGCCAGCACATACAGGGTGAAGCGCGTCACATCGACCCAGAAATTACCGATGAGGGCTGCACTGTGACGGGCAAACCCACGAATCAGGGCAATCACCACGGCGGCACCGGTGGCGGCTGAGAGGAAGTTCTGTACCGTCAGCCCCAGCATCTGGGTCATATAGCTCATGGTGTTTTCACCACCATAGCCCTGCCAGTTGGTGTTGGTGACAAAGGAAATGGCGGTGTTGAATGCCGAGTCGGGCGTGATGGCGGCCATGGCCTGCGGATTGAAGGGCAGTGCACTTTGCAGACGCTGCAGCCCATACACGGCGAGTACCCCCAGCAGATTGAACACCAACAGGGAAATGGCGTAGGACTTCCAGCCCATTTCCTCTTCCTGGCGGATGCCGGCCAGGCGGTAGATCAGCTGTTCCAGCGGTGCGATAAAGCGTAGCGGACCAGGGTTTTCGCCCTGCATGATGCGGGTAATCCAGCTGGACAGTGGCCATGCCAGTGCCAGCAAAACCAGCAGGAACAAACCGAGTTGGAGAATGGCAGGTGTGCTCATGTCAGAAATTCTCCGGTTTGAACAGGGCGTACAGCAGGTAGGCCAGCAGGCCCAGCGCCAGCGCAGCGCTGATCAGATAGAACAGGTTCATGGCTGTTTGCCCTCCGCGTGCTGGCAAATCCGGACAAAAGCCAGTGTCAGTGTGGCAAAGCCCAGAATCAGCCCCAGATAGACCAAATCCATTTTGCGTTTCCTTTGATGGACGTTATGTGCCAGTGAAAGGTACGCAATTGGCTATCAAAAACCTGCTAAAAAGCGGAGAGGAAAAATAAAGAAACTGTAAAAACGGATGCGGCTGCGCAATGGCAGCTTGCTTTGTGGACGCTATGCGGTGATTTCAGACGACAGGAAAGGCATAAGCGCCATGAGGCTGGCGCTTTGCTGGAGTGTGTGGAAAATGCGGATGCTAGAACAGATCGTCTTCGCTGCGTTCGGCCATGAAGCGGGCATCGTCACGGTCATGGGCACGCTGGCGGACTTTTTGCTGCCGGCAGCGTTCGGTATCGCTCAGCTGTGGCTTGGCCACGGCGTACAGAAAACTTTCGTGCTGATCACGCGCCTGCTTGCGGCGGACGCTGAGAGGAATACGGGAAATCATCCTTGCACCTCCTGATTGGGGTACTACACATGCGGTCGGTTGTGCCAACCATTAAAACTTGACTGTATTTCAAACATTTGTAAAGCCTGAAATGTCATGCAATCCGCAAAATGTTGTGTTATTGCCGCTACAGTTCTCACTACGTATGGTTATTTGTAGCAGATTTGGCTCTTGATTTCCCATGGAATTCTGCTGCGATGCGGTATAGATTTTTATCGAATATTGAGTAAATCAAACAATCTAGTTTGTTATATGTGGAGTGCAGTAGGATAGCGCCAGAACTTAGTCTGGAGCTGTCATGGAGTTGGGATACGCAGTGGCTGGTCTGGTGGTGGGCTTCATCGTTGGACTGACTGGGGTAGGGGGTGGGTCCCTGATGACCCCGATTTTGCTATGGTTCGGCATTGCGCCATCCACTGCAGTAGGCACCGACCTGCTATACGCAGCCATTACCAAGGCTGGCGGTGTGTTTGTCCACAACAAGCAAAAGCATGTGGACTGGAAGCTGACGGGCTGGCTGGCCATGGGCAGCGTACCTGCTTCGCTGCTGACGCTTGGGTTGTTGTCCTGGCTGCATCTGTCCAGCCATGCGCTGGATTCGGTATTCAAGCTGGTGTTGGGACTTGCCTTGTTATTGACGGCGGCTTCCATTCTGCTCAAACCCAAACTGATCAAGCTGATCAATCCGCATGGTCATCCTCCGGCGGAATTCGTACTCAAGCCACTACCAACCGTGTTGATCGGTGTGGGGCTGGGCGTGCTGGTTACCCTAAGCTCGATTGGTGCCGGTGCGCTTGGTACACTTGCGCTGTTTGCGCTGTATCCGGCATTGCCGACCACCCGACTGGTGGGTACTGAAATCGCCCATGCCGTTCCGCTTACCCTGGTCGCGGGGCTGGGGCATGCCAGCATGGGCAATCTCAATTACATGCTGTTGCTGAATCTGCTGATGGGTTCACTGCCGGGCATCTGGCTGGGCAGCAAACTGACGCGTAGGCTGACTGATTCCTGGCTGCGTCCTGCGCTGGCGATCATGCTGGCGATTGTCGGGGCCAAGCTGGTGATGTAGACGCCAGCAGTGGGCAGTCAGAAGCAATAAAGAGCCGCGATTGCGGCTCTTGGCATTTTTGGATTGGCCTGTAGAGATACCGGCGTGGTCATGGCGACCGCAGGCAAAAAACGAGCCCCGGCCTTGGGGGGCGGGGCTCCAGCTTGCACCTTCGCTCAGGGACTGTCAGCCGGATGAGTGCAGGGGGAATCCGACTTTCCGACTGGCAGTCTGTCCATGCGACATCATGACAATGCCAGATGGACTTTCGGATTATCGAGAGCGTTGGCTGGTAGCAGTAGCGTGATTGCATTGTTTTTTTGTGACGGCGTATGACGGGCAGCGTTATGATGCAGCACAGCATGACGTTAACGTAAGGAGTGAAGCCTTGGAGAAGTCTTATCCCGTCATTGATCGCCAGTCCATTACCATGCGCTGGGGTGATATGGATGCAGTCGGCCATCTGAACAATACTTATTACTTTCGCTATCTGGAACAGATCCGCCTGAACTGGCTGGAGGCGCTGGGGCATGGCATCAACCCGCAGAGTACCGGCCCGGTATTGGCCAGCACATCGTGTACTTTCCGCAAGCAGCTTACCTACCCTGCCACGGTGGAAATCACCATCGAACTGGAAAAACTGGGCCGCAGCAGCTTGCAGCTACGCCATCACTTTTATCGCCAGGGCGATCCGGATACCGTGTATGCCTATGCCGACGTAACGCTGGTGTGGGTGGACTACCAGGCTGGCGTGCCGGTAGCCATTCCGGATGATATCCGCCAGGCCGTCGAGCAGGCGGCTGCACAAGGTTAGCTCATGCCAGTTTGCGCACCAGCTTGCGCAGCATGAAACGGCCAGGATGTACCGCCTGCATCAGCCCAACCGGTAATGGTGCAGGCTCGTTGTCCAGATAGGCGGCCAGAATTTCGCCAGACAAGGGGGCGGTAATCATGCCGCGCGAGCCGTGGGCGGTATTGACATACAGGCCGTCAATCCAGGGGGCGGCTGTATCCAGTTTCAAGGTGGCGTCATTGGACAGCTCACGGTAGCAGGCGGCAAATTGTTGCCGGTTGGCCACCGGGCCGATCAGAGGCAGGTAGTCAGGGCTGGTGCAGCGGTATGCCGCACGGCCACCTGTTACCGGGATGTCGCCATTGTTGTGGGCCAGTGCCTGATGAAAGGCGGGTGCCAGTTGCGCCAGCATGGCCAGATTCTCTGCATGTTCCTGATCATTCACCTGCAGATTGTCGGCATCAAACTTGAAGGTGGCACCCATGCAGTGTTGTTGTCCGCGCGCGGGAGAAACATAGCCCTCACCGCATAACACGGTTTTCAGTGTGCTGCTGGCTGTAGTGGCAGCCACGGTGGTGACCTGACCGCGGATGGCTTTTAACGGCAGATGGCTGGTGCTGTCAAATGCTGCCGTATCCGCAGCGGTGGCCAGGATAACTGTGCTGCCCATGGCTACCGGGCCGTATTCATCACTGGCCAGCCAGCATTGTTCCAGTGGATTCCAGTCCAGCTCTACAACGGTGCTGGCGGTACGCACATTGATATTGGGGTGCTGGCACAGGGTGCGCACCAGCGCAGGTGGATGCAGCCAGCCGCCTTGCGGGAAAAACAGCCCGCCCTGTTCCAGGGGAATGCCGGCAATCGCGCTGGCTTCCACTGGCCCCACCTGCCGCAGCAGGCTATCAGGCAGGCCGGCCTGGGCCAGCATGGACTGCCGCTCGGCTTCCTTGTGGTCATGGGCCAGTTGCAACACGCCGCAGGCTTGCCAGTTTTCTTCGCTTTGTGGCAGCAAGTGGTGCAGCTGGCGCAGGGAATAGGCGTAACCGGCCAGTACCAGCCGAGTGAGCGGGGTAAAGTGGGCGGACAGCTTGGTATAGAGCACGCCCTGCGGGTTGCCGGAGGCGGCTTGCGCCAGTGCCGGCATACGTTCTATCAACGTTACCTGCCAGCCGCGTATGGCCAGGCTATGCGCGGTGGAGGCACCGGCAATGCCGCCACCAACCACGATGGCGCTACGCTCGCGTTCGGGCTGGTGTGCTGGCCGTGCATACCAGGGAGGTATCCATGTCGGCTGTAGTACCGTGGCCAGCTGGCCGCAACTCATTTCCCGTTTCTGGCCATGACCGGGGACTTTCTTTACGTTGAAACCTGCTTCTTTCAAGCCGCGGCGAACAAGACCTGCGCTGGTAAAGGTGGCAAAGGTCGCCGCAGGGGCAGCCAGGCGTGCCATCTGGGCAAACAGTGCTGGCTGCCACATGTCGGGATTTCTGGACGGCGCAAATCCATCAAGAAACCAGGCATCGATGCTGGCATCCAGCTGCGGCAGCACTTCCAGCACATCGCCCACCAGCAGGGTCAGCAGAATCCGTCCGTTTTCCAGCACAAAGCGGTGCCAGCCTGGCGTCAGCACGTCGTACTGCTTCAGTAGCTGTCCGGCTTCTCGTGCCAGTTCGGGCCATAGTTCCAGTGCCTGTTCCAGATCGGCCGGAGTAAGCGGGTACTTTTCTGCACTGATGAAGTGCAGCCGTGCCGTTTGTGGCGCATGGGTCAGAAATGCTTGCCAGGCGCATAGGAAGTTCAGGCCGGTGCCAAAACCGGTTTCTCCTATGCTGAACTGCCCGTCTGCGGGCAGGGCGGCAAAGCGTTCTGGCAACTGGTTATGGTGGATGAACACATGGCGGGTTTCATCCAGGCCGCTGTTGCGGGAGAAATAGACATCGCCGAATGCGACCGAGACTGGCTGGCTGTCCAGCCAGTCAAGTTGTGCGTGTGAACTCATGCTTGCGTGCGTGCGAAAGAGGCGCGAAGAAGGTCAGTATTCTACCCCTTTCGTCTGTGCGGTATCTGCGTATCAGCCGGGAAATGAGCGCTTTTACTGTTAAAAGCCGTAAGCCCGGTATTTATCGCCATGCCTGATTATGCTTTTGTTATTGAGGCAGATGGCGGGCCACTGTATCCAGCGCGGCCGGTGTCAGGCTTTGGAGGTCAAGCTGTTCGGCCTGGGAAAGACGGCTGTAGTGGCGATTCATGGAGCGGCTGTACAGGGGGTCGTAATGCTGGCCCAGCAGTTCTTCCACCAAGCTGGCAAAATCCCCGCGTTCTATCATTTCCTGCCAGTGCTGCAGTTGCTCGCGGGAATGCACGGCCTTGAGAAAACCCAACTGAGTCACCAGGCGCTCTGGTTGCTGCAGGTAAAACGGATAGTCTTCCAGCAGGAAGCGCACCCGCTCTGCCAGCGGCACGGTCATGGTCAGACAGTCGCTGGCATGCATGCGGCTAAACAAACTGTCCGGCAGCGTGATCTGGCCGATCTTGCGGCTTTCGGATTCGATGTATACCGGGTGCGTGGTATCCAACTGCTGCATGGCCTGGTGCAGTTTGCTGTCAAACCATTTCTGTGACGGTTGTGGCTGATCAGGCAGACGGCCCAGTACCGAACCGCGGTGGGCCGCCAGTGCTTCCAAGTCCAGCACCTGCCTGCCGGTACGTTGCAGTGCATCAAGTAGCCGGCTCTTGCCCGACCCGGTTGGGCCGCAGATCACTTTAAGCTGCAGTTGCTCGGGCAAGGTGGCCAGATCTTCCAGCACTTGATGGCGATAGCTTTTGTAGCCACCTTCCAGTTGATGAGCCGCCCAGCCTATCTGGCTGAAAATGATGGCCATGGAGGCAGAGCGTTGCCCGCCGCGCCAGCAGTAAATCAGTGGTTTCCAGGATTTGGGCTTGTCATGGAAGCGTTCCTGCAAATGGTGTGCAATATTACGTGCCACCAGTGCCGCTCCCAGCTTGCGGGCTTCAAACGGGCTGACCTGTTTGTACAGCGTTCCCACCTGTATGCGTTCTTCATCATCCAGCACCGGGCAATTGATGGCTCCGGGCAAGTGGTCTTCGGCAAATTCGGCGGGTGAGCGCACGTCGATAATCTCGTCAAACTGACCCAGCTGTGATAGCTTCGCGACCTTGAAATGCATTGTGGGAGTGGCCCTTCAAATGACAGAAATCAGATTGACGCAATTATCCCACGGTGGTGGCTGCGGCTGCAAAATTGCTCCCTCGGTGCTGGAGTCCATCCTGTCTAGCGCCCGTGAAAAAATGGTTTTCCCTCAATTGCTGGTTGGAACGGAAACCAGTGACGATGCCGCGGTCTACCGTCTCAACGACCAGCAGGCCATCGTGGCAACGACCGACTTTTTCATGCCGATTGTCGACGATGCCTTCGATTTTGGCCGTATCGCCGCCACCAATGCCCTGTCTGATATCTATGCCATGGGTGCTACGCCCATCATGGCGCTGGCCATTGTCGGCATGCCGGTGAACGTGCTGCCAGTGGAAACCATTCGTGCCATTCTGGATGGTGGTCAGGCTGTGTGTGCTGATGCCGACATCCCGATTGCCGGCGGTCATTCCATTGATTCTCCCGAACCGATTTATGGCCTGGTTGCCCTTGGCGTGGTACACCCGGATCAGCTCAAGCGCAATTGCGATGCCCAGAATGGTGATGTGTTGATCATGGGCAAGGGCCTGGGTGTGGGCATTCTGGCGCAGGCCATGAAGAAAGGCGTGCTGAATGAGGCTGGTTATCAGGCATTGATTGACTCCACCACTCAATTGAACAAGGTCGGCTCTGTGCTTGCCGGCATGCCCGGTGTACATGCCCTGACCGATGTCACCGGTTTCGGCCTGCTTGGTCATTTGCTGGAAATCTGCAAGGGTTCCGGTTTGCAGGCGCGGGTGGACATGTCACAGGTTCCGGTGATTCGCGAGGCACAGGCCTTTGCCGAACAGGGCTACGGCCCGGGCGCGATTGAGCGCAACCAGGCCAGTTTCGGTCAGCACATCCGGTTTGCCGACGGTATTCCTGACTGGCAGCAGCGTCTGATGGCTGATCCGCAAACCAGCGGCGGCCTGCTGGTTGCCGTGGCACCGGAGCAGGCAGATGCAGTACTGGCGGCATTCCATACCGCTGGCTTCGCTTATGCCCGGGCCATCGGCCATTTAAGCAAGGGCAGTCCGCAGATTCTGGTGGATTGAGTACCACAGCATTCCGCCATAAACCCGGCCTGGAGCCGGGTTTTTTTCATGCCGGCATGCGTGGCGGCAGTCCGGTAAAAGCGGGCTATGCTGTTGAAAAGGTGTCTCTGTCCCCAGTACCAGTTGTATTGGCGCGAATCCTGCTAGGTTGGAAACAGGCAAGCAAGTGTAGTCAGATTGACAATTGCATGTTTCTCGCGCATTTTGCTTATTCGCTGATATTAAGCCAGTATTTCAAAAAGATGCTGAATTATAAATAAACAATCCTGTATCACGGGTGCGGCAGTGGGGAGGTGGAAGCAGATGAAGCGAGGCATGAGCATCGGGTCACGACTGGTAACGACCCAGGTTGTTTTGATGATTGTAGTGGCGATGGCACTGATGTTGCCCTTATATCTGTTCACCGGCAGGGTGATGCAGGAGAGGACTGAAAAGGTGCAGGCGCAATTGCTCACCCAGTCCATTAATATGATTGACGCTTTCAACGAGTCGTTGAAAATCACCACCCGCCAGTTTGAAAAAGTGCTGCTGGGTGAAATCGGCGGTGCATTCTCGCTGAATCCTTCCAACCGCATCGATGTGGCTGGTACGCCAACCCCGGCACTGGTGCTGGGCAATATGGCTGTCAATGGCAACAATGATATTGTTGACCGCTTCTCCTCCAAAACCGGCAATGTGGCAACCCTGTTTGTGCGGGATGGTGATGAATTCATCCGTGTTGCCACTTCGGTATTGAAAGAAGATGGTGGTCGTGCGCTGGGCAGCAAGCTTGATCACAACAGTCTTGCCTACACCCAGCTGATGAATGGTGAAAACTATGCTGGCCGGGTGGATCTGTATGGCCGCGATTACATTACCAGCTATAGCCCAATCAAGGATGCGACCCAGCATGTGATCGGTGCCACCTTTGTCGGTGTTGGCGCTACCGAGGGCATTGCCGGTTTGCTGGTGCGCTTGTCAAAGGTCAAGCTGGGCGAAAGTGGCCATGTGGATATCATTGACATTGACAAGAATTCCAAGACTTACGGTCAGTATGTGCAGCATCCAAAACTGTCAGGAAGGCCGGTTAGCAAGGACGTCGATGCAGCTGGTCAACCCTACGCCAATAACATGATGGCTGCTGGCCAGGGTAGCCAGATCACCAAGCTGCCCGGTGAAGCCGGTCCGGCAGACCACATGCTGTCCTACGCCACTTACAAGCCTTGGGGCTGGATGATAGTCAGCAATGAAACCCGCAGCGAACTGCAACAGGAAAATCGCCAGTTGCTACTGTGGCTGGCCGGAGGGGCCGGCTTGCTGCTGGTCATTCTTGCTTTGTCCCTTTTGTTGTTTACCCACCGTCTGGTAGCAAAACCGGTTCAGCAACTGGTGAAGGAAGTCGGCAGTATTCGTGACAGCCGCGACCTGACACAACGCCTTGCCGTCAACCGCAAGGACGAGGTGGGGCAGGTTGCAGAAGCGATGAACGGTTTGCTGGACAGTTTCCAGCAGGCACTGAACCGGACCAGCTCGCATGCAGTTGATCTGGACCATGCCGCTCAGGAGCTGTCCGACAAAGCGGGCGCGGCTGCGTCCAGCTCCGGCGAGCAACGTATCAGTGCTCAGGCCATGTCAGAGCAAACCGGCATGCTGATTGCCGGTGTGGCACAGATAGAAAAAGTGGCGGGCGAAGCCAGCGACGCCGCCCGTGCATCCAGTGAAGCCGCGATGGAGGGGAGTGAGAGCCTGGTTGCTGCGGTAGATGGTGTCAGCCATATTTCTGCCACGCTGGCCGAGGCTGCCGACAGCCTGACCACGCTGGAAAGCAGTGCCAAGCAGATTACTGCCATCGTCAACGTGATTCACGATATTGCCGATCAGACCAATCTGCTGGCGCTGAATGCGGCCATCGAGGCTGCGCGTGCGGGCGAGATGGGTCGTGGTTTTGCCGTGGTGGCAGACGAAGTGCGCAAGCTGGCGGAGCGCACCAGCGTTTCTACCCAGGAAATCAGCGGCATGATCAGCAAGATCCAGGACGCGACTGATGGCGCGGTCAAATCCATGCGCCAATCCGTGGTGCAGGCATCTGAAGGCGCAGCCATCACCTCGGCTGCGCGGCAGGCCATCGGCTCTATCGTGGAGGACTCGCGCCGTGCCATGGAAGTGGTACAGCGTATCAACCGCGAACTGTCACAGCAGCGCGGCATTGTCGAACAGATGGCCGAGCGGGTGAGTTCTGTGGCCAGCCAGGCGGAAACCAGCAACCAGGCTGCCGAACGCTCCGCCGAGACTGCCCGCCACATGGCAGGACTCGCTGACTCGCTGAAGGAAGAGGTCCGCGCCTTCAGGACCTGACAATCGGCCAGTTCCCGTGTAGAAAGCCGGATCGGATATCCGGCTTTTTCCGTTTATGGCTATTGTGGGTTAAGCCATGAGAAAACCGCATGCCACGACTTGTGGCGGCCAGAACTGCCACCATATCAGGGACAATACAGCTGCATTTTCTGGTCGGGCAGGATGTGTAGCAATGAGCAAATATTGCAAACAGATCAAAATCTTGTTTTGAGGGAGCCTTTTGATGAGATTCGAAAAACTGACCACAAAATTCCAGCAAGCCCTGGGTGATGCACAAAGCATGGCGCTGGCTGAAGACAATGCTTATATCGAAGCACAACACCTGCTGCTGACCATGATGGACGATAACGACAGCGGTATTGGCGGCCTGCTGGCGCGGGCGGGTGTCAATACACCTGCCCTCAAGCTGGCGCTGAAGGCGGCCATCCAGCGTCTGCCCAAGGTGCAGGGCGGCAATGGTGAAATTACCGTGTCGCGCGATCTGGGCAATCTGCTCAATGTCACCGACAAAATCGCCACCAAGCAGGGCGATGAATACATCTCCAGCGAGTCCTTCCTGTCCGCCCTGTCGCAGGACAAGGGCGAAACCGGCCGCCTGCTGAAAGAACATGGCGGTAATCACAACGCCATTCAGGCGGCCATCCAGGCGGTGCGTGGCGGCCAGACCGTGGGCAGTCAGGATGCGGAAAGCCAGCGCGAGGCACTGAAAAAGTACACCACCGACCTGACCGAACGCGCCCGTAACGGCAAGCTGGACCCGGTGATTGGCCGCGATGATGAAATCCGCCGCGCCATTCAGGTGCTGCTGCGCCGTACCAAGAACAACCCGGTGCTGATTGGCGAACCGGGCGTGGGCAAGACCGCCATTGTCGAAGGGCTGGCCCAGCGCATCGTCAACGGCGAAGTACCGGACAGCCTGAAGAACAAGCGTCTGCTGGTGCTGGACCTGGCCGCGCTGATTGCCGGTGCCAAATTCCGTGGCGAATTCGAAGAGCGCCTGAAAGCCGTGCTGAATGACTTGTCCAAGGACGACGGCCAGACGCTGATCTTCATCGACGAAATCCACACTCTGGTGGGGGCGGGCAAGGCCGATGGCGCGATGGATGCCGGCAATATGCTCAAACCGGCGCTGGCGCGTGGCGAGCTGCACTGCATTGGTGCCACCACCCTGGACGAATACCGCAAGTACATCGAAAAGGATGCCGCACTGGAGCGCCGCTTCCAGAAGGTGCTGGTGAATGAGCCGACGGTGGAGGACACCATCGCCATTCTGCGTGGCCTGCAGGAGAAGTATGAAATCCACCACGGTGTGGACATTACCGACCCGGCCATCGTGGCAGCAGCCGAGCTGTCCAACCGCTATATCACCGATCGCTTCCTGCCGGACAAGGCCATCGACCTGATCGACGAAGCCGCCAGCCGCATCAAGATGGAGCTGGACTCCAAGCCGGAAGCCATGGACAAGCTGGACCGCCGCCTGATCCAGTTGAAGATCGAACGCGAAGCGGTCAACAAGGAAACCGACGAGGCCAGCCAGAAGCGTCTGCAGTTGATTGAAGACGAAATCCAGCGTTTGCAGCGTGAATACGCCGACATGGAGGAAATCTGGAAGGCAGAGAAAGCCGCCGCGCAAGGCAGCCAGACCATCAAGGAGGAAATCGACCGCCTCAAGGTGGACATGGAGGACCTCAAGCGCAAGGGTGACTGGCAAAAACTGGCCGAACTGCAATACGGCAAGCTGCCACAGCTGGAAGCGCAGCTGCGCGAAGCCGAAGCGGCTGACGCCGGCGCAGACAACAAGCCCAACCGCCTGCTGCGTACCCAGGTGGGTGCCGAGGAAATTGCCGAAGTCATCAGCCGTGCCACCGGTATTCCGGTATCGAAAATGCTGACCGGCGAGCGGGAAAAACTGCTGCGCATGGAAGACGTGTTGCACCAGCGCGTGGTAGGGCAGGACGAAGCGGTACGTGCGGTGGCGGATGCCATCCGTCGTTCGCGTTCCGGCTTGGCCGATCCGAACAAGCCCTATGGTTCCTTCCTGTTCCTCGGGCCGACCGGTGTGGGCAAGACCGAACTGTGCAAGACGCTGGCCGGCTTCATGTTCGACAGCGAGGAACACCTGATCCGCATCGACATGTCCGAGTACATGGAGAAGCACTCGGTGGCACGGCTGATCGGCGCGCCTCCCGGCTATGTGGGTTATGAGGAGGGCGGTTATCTGACCGAGCAGGTGCGGCGCAAACCGTATAGCGTGATCCTGCTGGACGAGGTGGAAAAAGCGCATCCGGATGTGTTCAACATCCTGCTGCAAGTGCTGGATGACGGCCGCCTGACCGATGGCCAGGGCCGTACCGTGGACTTCAAGAACACGGTAGTGGTGATGACCTCGAATATGGGTAGTCAGCAGATCCAGGCGATGGCGACGGATGACTATCAGGTGATCAAGCTGGCGGTGATGGCCGAGGTCAAGTCACACTTCCGCCCGGAGTTCATCAACCGTATCGACGAAGTGGTGGTGTTCCACGGGCTGGATGAGAAGAACATCAAGGCGATTGCCCGCATCCAGCTCAAGGGTCTGGAAAGCCGTCTGACCAAGCTGGAGCTGAACCTGCAAATCAGCGAAGAGGCTTTGTCCTTGTTGTCCGAGGCAGGCTTCGATCCGGTGTATGGTGCACGCCCGCTCAAGCGTGCCATCCAGAACGAGCTGGAAAACCCGCTGGCCAAGAGCATTCTGGCGGGAAAATATCCGCCCAAGGCGACCATCATGGTCGGGGTGCGTAACGGGCAACTCGTCTTTGATTGATTGAGTAAATGCCTGGAGTACAAAAGCCGGCCCATGTGGCCGGCTTTTTGATGGGGATGTAATTTCACAATGGTTGACCAGAAAAGTCTTTGTTATTCCTGCGACTTGGCCCAGTTACTGTACTAAGGGGCAATTACATAATGCTGACTGTTTTGGTCACACAGCGCAGGAAAACTTCATGAAACCATTGAAAATTACCGTTTTGCCCAACGGCCCGTATCGTGTGGTTGGCGCAACGCAAATTACCCAATTGTTTATTCAGCCGAATGAACAAGGTTTGTCCTGGAGCTACCACGAAGGGAAAAGCTTTCCCTTGCAGGAGGAAGGAAGCTCGCTGTGTCGTTGTGGTCACTCAGCCCATAAGCCCTACTGCGATGGTAGTCATCGGCTGATCAATTTCGAGGGCCGGGATGAAGCAACACGCGCTGACTATTTCGAGCAAGCCCAATTGCAAGAAGGGCCGGTTGTTGCTTTGTCGGATGCGGAAAAGCTCTGTGCATTCGCCCGTTTTTGCGATGCAGGCGGCAAGATATGGGGCCTGGTCGAACAGGTAGATGCAGAGTCGGTAGCCCTGGCTGTGCGCGAAGCAGAACACTGTCCGGCCGGACGTTTGAAAGTATGGGACATGCGCTCGCAGCAACAGATCAGCAAAGAACCGGATACCCAGTCCATACATTTGCTGGAAGACCCCAAGCTGGGCTGTTCCGCGGCCTTGTGGGTCAAGGCCGCCGATGCACTTGAAGTAGAGGGCGGGAAATCTTATCCGGCACGGGAGCGCATGACCTTGTGCCGCTGTGGCGCTTCCAGTAACAAGCCTTTCTGCGATGGTTCGCATGCGTCCATTAAATGGCAAGATGGGCTCTGATATTCATCCCGATGCTACAGCAGTCTTGGTATGGCGCTGCTTGGTCACGGATAATGCGCTATTCATTTATTTTTGATAGCGGATGGTGATGACCTCTATTACGCACTTCTCCAAGACTGTTACGCCTGTGGAAGATCGTCCACGGGCGGATCGTTTGTTACAGGGCAACCCTCTGCGCCACACCTGGACCCATTACGAAACCACCGATCAGCTACTTAGCTGTGGGGTCTGGGCTTGCGGAACTGGTGCCTGGCGTATCCAGTTTGCCGACGACAAGCATGAATTCTTCTGTGTGATCGAAGGCTTGGTGCGCTTGCATGATGAAGCTGGAGGGGTGGTGGAGGTGGGCGCAGGGGAGGCCGCAGTAATACCGGCTGGGTTTGTCGGTGTTTTTGAGGTGGTGGCGCCGGTGAAGAAATACTTTGTGGTATGCCAGATGCCGGACCGCTCAGCGGCATGATGCCAGTATCAGCAGCAAAGACAAAGGGCGATTCCGGTCGCCCTTTTGCTTGCCTGCCGCTTAATTTTGCAGTGGATCTTCTGCGTCATCCATCGGCTGTACCGGTGGTGGGGTAAAACCATTGATCTCGCGCGAGGATTTTTCCAGCACCAGCACAATGGCAGTATTCAGCGCACCGAATGCCCAACTGATCAGAAAGAATACCGAGTAGGCCGACAGCTTGTCGGCAAACAGCGGGTTGCCGTGCAGTTTCAGTTCCGCCGGGTCGAAAATCGAAAAAAACACGCTGGTGGCCAGGGCAGCGATGATAAAGGACGGCCAGAACAGCAGGATGCCTTTTTTCATGGTCAGAACTCCTCTTCATGCGTTTGTACTTGCCGTAAGACTAGACCGTAGCGGCCAAGGTTCAAGTCCGGGCATGGATCAACCATGTTCATGGCGGATTGTCGGCAATGTCCCACAAGACCACATGCGGCTGGCAGCTTGTTGTTTTGTCGGCTTTGCAGCGCAGCAAGCCGCCAGATGGTGGTAAACTTTCTGCCGGACAAAGATTTTCATCAATCAGCCGTGGCCTGCTGCAAGTTCAGCGCCCGGTTGCGGCTGTTCTGCAAAGCAAATGGAGCCCCTGCATGACCTCTTCGATCTTCGCCGCGGTAGAACTGGCCCCGCGCGACCCGATTCTTGGCCTGAACGAAGCTTTCAACGCTGATACCCGTACCTTCAAGGTAAACTTGGGTGTGGGCGTGTACTGCGACGATAATGGCAAGATTCCGCTGCTGGCTGCCGTCAAGGCCGCGGAAAAGGCCCGCGTTGATGCGCTGCTGCCGCGCGGCTATCAGCCGATCGAAGGCCCGGCCGCTTACGACAGCGCCGTGCAAAACCTGCTGTTCGGTGCCGACAGCGCGCTGATCAGCAATGGCCAAGTGGTAACTGCCCAGGCGCTGGGCGGTACCGGTGCACTGAAGATTGGTGCCGACTTCCTCAAGCGTCTGAACCCGGAATCCAAGGTTTACATCAGCAACCCGTCGTGGGAAAACCACCGCGCGCTGTTTGAATCCGCCGGTTTCACCGTGGAAAACTACCCCTACTACGACGCAGCCACCCGTGGTGTTGACTTTGCCGGCATGAAGTCCTTCCTGCAAAGCCTGGCTGCTGGTTCGGTCATCGTGCTGCATGCCTGCTGCCACAACCCGACTGGTGCCGACCTGTCCGACGCCCAGTGGGCTGAAGTAGTCGAAGTGTGCCGTGCCCAGGGTCTGGTTCCTTTCCTGGATATGGCTTACCAGGGTTTTGCTGACGGTATCGATGCTGACGCCGTTGCCGTGCGTCTGTTCTCGGCTTCCGGCCTGCAGTTCTTCGTGTCCAGTTCCTTCTCCAAGAGCTTCTCGCTGTATGGCGAGCGTGTTGGTGCCCTGTCCATCGTGACTGCCAGCAAGGAAGAAACCGGCCGTGTACTGTCGCAGCTGAAGCGCGTGATCCGTACCAACTACTCCAACCCGCCTATCCACGGTGCCGCCATCGTCGCTGCCGTGCTGTCCAGCCCGGAACTGCGTCAGCAGTGGGAAGACGAACTGGCCGGCATGCGTGACCGCATCCGCGCCATGCGTACCGGTCTGGTGGAAGCCATCAAGGCCCAGGGCGTGGAGCAGGACTTCTCCTTCGTTGCCCAGCAACGTGGCATGTTCTCCTACACCGGCCTGACTGCGGCTCAGGTGGAAGTGCTGAAGAGCGAATTCGGCATTTACGCTGTATCCACCGGCCGTATCTGCCTGGCTGCGCTGAACAGCAAGAACCTGCCGTACGTGGCTGAAGCCATCGCCAAGGTAGTCAAGGGCTGATTGATTTCACCCTGACGCGAAAAACCCCGCCGCAGCGGGGTTTTTTATTTGGCGGGCTGGCTCAGGCAGGTTTCAGCTGGTTTGGGTTTGGGTTTGGTTTGCTGTCCGGCCCAGTCGGATACGCAACTGGCCGGGGCAGGTTTCCATGGCCTTGATGATCAGGTGCTCTCCCAGTGGCTTGCCTAGCAAAGGGTAATCCAGCCATTGCTGCAGGGCTGGCAGTTGGGTGAGATCTATGCTGGCAATGTCTTGTTCCAGTGTGAGCCAATCCAGCGGTCTGGTGAGCTGTTGCAGGGCTTTGTGGCCGAAAGCCCCTTCCATTGCGCCCAGCAGCAGCCCACCCAGCAAGCGCCGGGTCGTGGAGGGTGAGATGGCTTCGCCTTGTACGTGGTAGCGCAGCTGTATCAGTCGGCTGTGCCAGTTGATGGGCAGGAAATCAAAATGCAGGGTCAGGCGGGCAGCGAGTGGCTGATGGATGGTCAGGTGCAAGGTGCTGTCACGACTGAGCAGCGACAGGCCGTCAATCTGCAGGCTATCTCCATCCAGCGCCTGCTGCAGCTTGCGCAACAGCCAGGCTTCCTGCAGCGATACGCCATCGCGGTGCAGGGTGGGCCGTTGTTGCCAGCCGCGGATCAAACTGCGCTGCCAGTTGTCATCCATGTTCAGGCAAACAGGGTGCGTGCCCCTTCAAAGCGGGCGGAGAAATAGCTGTTGTCCAGCCGGTCAACCCGGATGGCGCTATTGGTGCGTGGCGCATGGACAAACTTGTTGTCGCCAATATAGATGCCCATGTGCGAGAAGGAGCGGTTCATGGTGTTGAAGAATACCAGGTCGCCCACCTGCATCTGGTTGTTGCTGACGGGTCGGGCCAGCCCGGCGATCTGGGCGGCATTGTGCGGCAGGCGTACGCCAACGGCGTTCTGGTAGATGTAGCTGACCATGCCGCTGCAATCCAGCCCGGCTTCAGGGTTTGAGCCGCCAAATTTGTAGTCCAGATCCAGCAGGCCCAGCGTGTACATGAGGATTTCCCGGCCGGCACCGTCAGCCTTTAGTGCCGACAGCGTCTTGTCCTGCGATGGGCGTGGGCGTGCCTGGCTGGTTTTTCTGGGCGGGGTGCCACAGGCACTCAGCCACAAGGCCAGCGTGCCCAGCATGGCACCGCCGAGTAAACGGCGGCGTTCTGGAGAGGGCAGGGTGGGCCGGGTTTTGCTCATGATTGCTTAGCCTCCAGTTCTTCCCAGCGTGCCAGTTTTTCCAGCAACTGCTCATCAATGGTTTCGATGCGCTGCTGCCAGGCAATGGCTTCCTTGGGGGTGTCACGATAGCAATTGGGGTCGAGCAACTGCTGGTTCAGCGTGGCTTGTTCTCTTTCCAGGCTGGCAATTTCATCCGGCAGAGCCGCCAGCTCTCTGGTTTCATTATAAGAAAGCTTGCGATTGCTCCGCTGCTTGTCCTGCTTGGCCGGTGCACTGGGTTTGCTGGCCAGGGCAATCGTTTTGCTGGCTTCACCTTGCATGGCGGCCATACGTGCCTTGGTGTCGATCCAGTCCTGATAGCCGCCAGGATATTCTTCCAGCTGGCCATTGCCTTCAAAAGCAATCACCTGGGTAACCACGTTGTCGAGGAAAGCGCGGTCGTGGCTTACCAGAAACACCGTGCCGCTGTATTGAGCAATCACGTCTTCCAGAAGTTCCAGCGTATCGATGTCCAGATCATTGGTGGGTTCGTCCAGCACCAGTACGTTGGCTGGGCGGGTAAACAGGCGCGCCAGCAGCAGGCGGTTGCGTTCGCCGCCGGATAGTGAGCGTACCGGGCTGCGCGCGCGTTGTGGCGAGAACAGGAAGTCTTCCAGATAGCTCATTACGTGTTTTTTCACCCCACCGATTTCGACAAAGTCATTACCCTGACTGATGATGTCGGCCACGCTGGTGTCCTCGTCCAGCTGTTCGCGGAACTGGTCGAAGTAGGCGATATCCAGCTTGCTGCCCTGCTTGATGCTGCCGCTGTCGGCTTCCAGTTGGCCCAGAATCAGCTTGAGCAGGGTGGTTTTGCCAGCACCATTGGGGCCGATCAGACCGATCTTGTCGCCGCGCAGGATGCGGGTGGTGAAGTCCTTGATCAGGGTGCGGCCTTCAAAGCCCTTGCTGACATGTTCCAGCTCGGCTACCAGTTTGCCGGAGCGCTCACCGGCATCCAGCTGGAAGTTGACCTGGCCCACGCGCTCGCGCCGGGCGCTGCGTTCACGGCGGATGGCCTCCAGGCGGCGCACACGGCCTTCGTTACGGGTGCGGCGCGCCTCGATGCCTTTGCGGATCCACACTTCTTCCTGCGCGTGGAATTTGTCGAAGATACGGTTCTGTTCTTCCTCGATGGCCATTTCCTCGGCCTTGCGCACCTGATAGGCGGAAAAGCTGCCCGGATAGCTGCGCACGATGCCGCGGTCCAGTTCCACGATGCGGGTGGCGACATTGTCCAGAAAGCGCCGGTCGTGGGTAATCAGCAGCACGCTGCCGGCGAAGTTCTTGATCAGCCCTTCCAGCCATTCGATGGCGGAAACATCCAGATGGTTGGTGGGTTCGTCCAGCAGCAGTACGTCAGGCTTGGCCGCCAGTGCTCGTGCTAGCGCCACGCGCTTTTTCCAGCCACCGGACAGTTCGCAGATCAGCGTGTCAGGCTGCAGGTCCAGGTGAGAGAGCGTGGTGGAGATCAGGGCATCAAACTGCCAGCCATCGCGGGCTTCCAGCTCGTGTTGCAGGGTTTCCATGCGTGAGAGGGCGGCGGCGTGGTCGGCATCCGGCTGGGTGAGTTGCTGGGTGACATGGTGATATTCGCGCAGCAGGGCCTTTAGTTCGCCAAGCCCGGCTGCGACAGCATCAAACACCGTGTCGTCGGGATTGAGCTCCGGCTCCTGCGCCACATAGGCTATACGCACATCACCCTTGGTGTTGATGCGGCCATCGTCCAGCGTGATGACGCCGGCAATGCCCTTGAGCAGGGAGGACTTGCCCGCACCGTTGCGACCGATCAGGCCGACGACTTCGCCTGGCTCCAGCGCAAAATCGACATTATCCAGCAGGGCGTGGTGACCAAAAGCCAGGCAGGCCTTTTCAACAGAAATCAATGACATTGCGGCATCTTGTAATCAGGTATCAATGGCCGCAATTGTAGCATGCGGTGTGCGGGCCCTTGCTTACTTGGGTTACAATGCGCGCCAACTCAGGATTGAAAGGATTGCCATGTATTTTGTTGACCGCTCGGTAGCTGTGATCAAGCCCAAGCAGCCGTTTCTGGACTGGCTGAATGCCGTACCCGGCAACGATATGGTGGATTTGACGCTGGACAGCCTGCGCAGTGACTGCACGGTGATCCTGCTACCGGAATTCAATGAGCCGGAAGAGGCGGTTGCCCACATCGACGAGCAGTATGAACAGCTGTTCAAGATTGAAGTGGCTTCCTGGTACGACGACGAAGAGCTGTGGCCCAAGGACATGTCGCTGAAAGCCTTCTGGGAATGGTTTGATGTGGAGATCCACTCCACCGTGCTGGATTCGGTGGAAGGTGACATCAGCAACAGCCCGGCGGGCGAGCTGTAAGCCAGTCCATGCACAAGGTCCGCTTGTTGCCACCGTTTGCCCTGCAACTGCGTCCTTCGCGCAGATGGCTGGGCTTGGTGCTGGCAAGCCTGTGCTTGTCCATTGTCCTGTTGCTGATTTACCTGCCGTACTGGTCAGCCATGATTCCCTGTCAGTGCCTGCTGGCGTGGTTTGCCGTGCGCGCCAATGGCTGGTGGAACCCGCATGGGGTGCAGCGCATCGAGGTGGATGGTTTGGGCCGCATGCGCTGGCAGCGGGATGGCGATTTAGCGGAAGTAGTGCTGCGCGACGACAGTTTTGTGTCTCCCCTGTTTGTCATCGTCAATGTGATGGCCGCTGGCCGTCGTCGAAGTTGTCTGTTGTTGCCGGATAGTGCCGATCACGAAGCATTACGGCAATTGCGGGTGTACCTGCTGTGGTTCCACCCGGAAGCAGAGCAGGCAGCGCCAGCTGTTTTGGAAAATCCATGATGCAAAGAACAAGCCTGAACGATTGGCTGCAATGGCTGGAAGGTCTGCACGCCACCGCCATAGACATGGGCCTGGAACGCGTGCGCAAGGTGTGGAGCGCCATGCAGCTGCAGCCATCCTTCCCGGTCATCATGGTGGCGGGTACCAATGGCAAGGGTTCGGTCTGTGCCATGCTGTCCACCATGTATCAGCGCGCCGGTTTCAAGGTGGGTTGTTATACCTCGCCGCACATTCACCACTATAACGAGCGCGTGGCCATTGACCTGCAGCCGGTCAGTGATGCGCGCATCATCAGCAGTTTTGCCGCCATCGATGCCGCCCGTGGCGACACCTCGCTGACCTATTTCGAGTTTGGCACCCTGGGTGCCATGCACAGCTTCATCGAAGAAAAAGTTGATGTTGCCATCATGGAAGTCGGTCTGGGTGGCCGGCTGGATGCAGTGAACATTTTTGAACCGGATGTATCGCTGGTGGTGAGTGTGGATATCGACCACGCCGCCATTCTGGGTGACAACCGCGAGGATATCGGCTTTGAGAAAGCTGGTATCTATCGACCCGGCAAACCTGCCATCTGTGCCGATCCGCAGCCGCCGCAGCGCTTGCTGGACCATGCCGCCACTATCGGTGCCGATCTCAAACTGGTCGGACGCGATTACAGCTATAGTCGCATGGATAATCAATGGTCTTTCCAGATGGGCAGCGCACGACGCCATGCGCTACCCATGCCTGCGCTGCGCGGTGGCTACCAGTTGGGTAATGCTGCAGCAGCACTAGCGGTGCTCGACTGTTTGCATGAGCGCCTGCCGGTTGGTATCGGTGCGCTCAAGCAGGGTTTGGTTGAAGTGGATTGGCCGGGGCGTTTCCAGGTGTTGCCGGGCCGTCCGGTGGTGGTGCTGGATGTCGGTCACAATCCGCATGCAGTCAAGGCCATGGTGGCCAGCCTGCGTCAACTGCCATTCGCTGAAAGCCGCTATGCAGTGTTTTCCATGCTGGCGGACAAGGATCTGGCTGCAGTGGCCGAACTGGCCAAGGACGAATTCGATGGCTGGTTTGTTGCCGGGCTGGATATGCCGCGCGGGCAGAGCGGTGCCGCGATTGCCTCACAGCTGAAGGCGCTGGGCATCGGCAAGGTGCAGGCATTCGAAGATGTTGCTTCCGCCTGGCAAGCTGCCTTATCGGCAGCGGGCGAGAATGATAGAATCACCGTTTTCGGCTCTTTCCACACTGTTGCCGAGGTGCTGGAAGCGCGTCGGCAACGCATTTGAGGATTGCATGGCCCTGTCTGCCCACGATGAACTGATTTTGTTGCGCAAGCGTGCCAGGCGTCGCCTGGTTGGTGCGGTTGTGCTGGTCACGGTGTCCACTGGCGTATTGTGGAATGTGGTCGGCCACCTGCCGGATCAGCAGATGCGTCCCGAGTCGGTGGAAATCGCCAGCGAAGCATCCGGTACGCCGGGGGACGCTGCCTTGCCGCCAGCAGTCAACGTGGCGGCCAGCATTCCGGCCGCCTCGCCTGGCAAGGCGACCGCTTCTGCCCCTGCCCTGGCAGCTGCTTCCGCACCTGCGGCACGACTTGCCGGAACCCAGCTACCTGCCGATCTGAACTCGGTTGGCGAGGACAAGCCGGCGGCAACAGCCAAGGTTCCGGCTCCTGCTGTTGCTGCCGTGGCAGCTGTCGGCGCGGTCGCTGCCGTGCAGGCCAGCAAGCCAAAACAACCAGCCAGTGCCCCAAGCCAGCCACTGGTGCATGAGCCGTCAAAGAAAAAGACGGCCAGCAAACCTGCCGAAGCCCGTCAGCCAGTGGTGGCAGAGGCCAAGCCGGCCAAGGCGGAAAAGCCTGCCCAGGCCAAGCACAAGCAGCCTGATCCAGCTGCCATCCTGGCCGGACATTTCGATGAAGAGCCTGCGACCAAGCCGGCGGCTGTAAAGAAAAGTGAGTCCAAGTCGGAAAAAGTGGATAATGTCGGCAATGGCAAGTCGGTGATCCAGCTGGCGGCACTGTCCGACCCGGCCAAGGCCGATGCGCTCAAGAGCAAACTGTCTGCTTTGGGTGTGGCTGCCCATTTCAGCAAGGTGGAAACCAGCAAGGGAGAAGTTACCCGCGTGCGGGTTGGTCCGTTTGCCAGCCGTGCTGAAGCGGAAGCTGCCTTGCGCAAGCTGTCCCAAGCCGGCGTATCCGGCATTGTCGTGAGCAAGTAAGCAGCGATGACAGTCTTCGATTATGTGGTGATTGCCATCCTGATCGGCTCGGTGCTGGTGGCCATGGTGCGTGGCCTGGTCGCCGAAGTATTGTCGCTGGGGTCGTGGATACTGGCGTTCTGGTGTGCCAAGGAGTTGTCGCCACTGCTGGCTACCTTCATGCCTAACGAGTTGCCCAGCCAGGGATTGCGGCTGGTGGCTTCCTTTGTTCTATTATTTTTCCTGTCGTGGCTGGCCACGGCGTTATTACGCATCACCCTGACCAGTCTGCTTGACTCGACTGGTCTGGGTGGTCTGAACCGATTGATGGGTGCCGTCTTTGGTCTGGCTCGCGGGCTGGTGCTGGTGACGGTGCTGGTGCTGGTAGGGGGGCTGAGTGACATGCCCCGCCAGCCTATGTGGAGGAATGCGGTATTGGCCGCTCCATTTGAATCACTGGCCTTGTCATTGAGGCCCTGGCTGCCAGCCATGCTGGCAGACAATCTGCATTACACGGGCTAGTGTGATGGAACAGGCGGATTATCTTGATATCTTCACCTCAAGATTTCCGCCTTTTTCTTTGGCGGTAGGTTTTGTCTGAAAATCCAGGTAGTTGGGAAGAGAGAGTAGAGCAATGTGTGGAATTCTAGGCGTGGTAGGGCAGTCTCCCGTCAACCAGTTGTTGTATGACGGACTGCAAGTGCTGCAGCACCGTGGGCAGGATGCGGCGGGTATTGTCACCTCCAGTGGCAAGACCTTTCACATGCACAAGGGCAGCGGCATGGTGCGCGACGTTTTCCGCACCCGCAACATGCGCTCGCTGATGGGCAATGCCGGTATCGCCCACGTGCGCTACCCGACGGCAGGTTCTGCTTCCAGTCTGGCCGAGGCCCAGCCGTTCTATGTCAACTCGCCCTTCGGCATCGTGCTGGCGCATAACGGCAATCTGACCAATACTGACGAACTCAAGGCGGATATGTTCCGTCACGACCTGCGTCATATCAACACCAATTCCGACTCGGAAGTCCTGCTTAACGTGTTTGCCCATGAACTGGCAGAGCGTGTGGTGGGCTTTGAGCTGAGTGTGGATGCCATCTTCGGCGCCGTTGAGGCGGTACATCGCCGCGTGCGTGGTGCTTATGCCGTGGTGGCGCTGATTGCCGGTTATGGCCTGGTGGCTTTTCGCGACCCCAATGGCATCCGCCCGCTGGTCATCGGCAGTACCAATGGTAGTGGCAAGACCGAGTACATGTTTGCCTCCGAATCGGTGGCATTGGATTGCTCCGGTTTCAGCACCCTGCGTGATGTGGAACCGGGTGAAGCTGTATTCGTCAGCTTCGATGGTGATTTCCATGCCCGCCAGTGTGCCAAGGAAGTACGCCACGCGCCTTGCCTGTTCGAGTATGTCTACTTTGCCCGTCCGGATTCGGTCATTGACGGCGCTTCGGTCTACCAGTCGCGCATCGTGATGGGTGAAAAGCTGGGCGAAAAAATCCGCCGGGTACTGCCGGAACTGGATATCGACGTGGTGATGCCGATTCCGGATACCAGCCGGCCCAGCGCACTGGCACTGGCCAACAGCCTGGGCCTGCCGTATCGCGAAGGTTTCATCAAGAACCGCTATATCGGTCGCACCTTCATCATGCCGGGCCAGGCCGTGCGCAAGAAATCGGTACGCCAGAAGCTGAATCCGGTTGCCTGCGAGTTCAAGGACCGCAATGTGCTGCTGGTGGACGACTCCATCGTGCGTGGCACTACCTCCAAGGAAATCGTGCAGATGGCGCGTGATGCGGGTGCCCGCAAGGTGTACTTTGCTTCAGCAGCCCCAGCGGTGCGTTTCCCCAATGTCTACGGTATCGACATGCCAACCCGCGCCGAGCTGCTGGCTACCGGTCGGACCGAGCAGGAAATCGCGGCCGAAATCGGTGCGGATGCGGTGATCTACCAGGACTTGTCCGCTCTTCAGGAAGCCGTGCACTCGGTCAATCCGAAACTGCACGAGTTTGAAACCTCCTGCTTCGACGGCAAGTACATTACCGGCGATATCACCGCCGCTTATCTGGATGCCATCGAGTGCGCGCGCGGAGCTGACAGTAAAGAGGAAAATCCGGTCAGTACCCAGATGATCGATTTGAATCTGAATGTGGCTGAGCAAAACCTGATGTAAATCAGGCTCAGTAAAGACCGGCTCCGGCCGGTTTTTTTCATTGTGGGCGTGGCATAGCGCCAGTGGCTGACATCGTTATGCCGCAATTTCATTTAGATAATGGGTACTGATCAGGCAAGATAGCCTGCACAAGGCGGTGGCAAGCCATGGTGGCTTGCGGCCGATAACAAGATTCGAGAATCATCATGTCAGTTGAAAACAACCCCCTGCAATACCATCCGGAAACACTGGCGATCCGTGGCGGGCGCGAGAGCAGCGAATATCGCGAACACAGCCAGGCGCTGCATTTGACTTCCAGCTTCTGTTACGAGTCGGCAGAGCAGGCTGCTGCCATGTTTATGGGGGAGATTGAAGGGTATACCTATTCCCGCTTTACCAATCCCACCGTCAGCGCCTTCCAGCAACGTCTGGCGCTGATGGAAGGGGGCGAGCGCGCCATTGCCACCGCCACCGGCATGGCCGCCATCCAGGCCATCATGATGAGCCTGCTCAAGGCTGGCGATCATATTGTCTCCTCGCAAAGCCTGTTCGGCTCCACCACCAATCTGTTTGCCGGCCTGCTGGCCAAGTTTGGCGTGGAAACCACCTTTGTCGATGCGCGCGACCTGGCCGCTTGGGAAGCTGCAGCCAAGTCCAACAGCAAATTGTTCTTTCTGGAAACCCCGTCCAATCCGTTAACCGAGATTGCCGATATCGCCGCCATCTCCGCCATTGCCCATCGTCACCATGCCTTGCTGGTGGTGGATAACAGCTTCTGCTCGCCAGCCTTGCAGCAGCCGCTCAAACTGGGGGCTGATCTGGTGATGCACTCGGCAACCAAGTATCTCGATGGCCATGGCCGGGTGATGGGTGGCGCGGTGGTCGGCAGCAATGCGCTGGTGGAGCAGGTTTATCTGCATGTACGTACGGCAGGTCCGACCCTGGCACCGTTCAATGCCTGGGTGTTGCTCTCTGGTCTGGAAACCCTGGCACTGCGTATGGACAAGCACAGTGCCAATGCATTGGAGCTGGCGCGCTGGCTTGAGTCACATCCGTCTGTCGAGCGTGTTTACTATCCGGGCCTGCCCAGTCATCCGCAGCATGAATTGGCCGCACGGCAGCAGAGCAGTGGTGGTGCGGTGGTGTCTTTTGTAGTGAAGGGCGGTCGAGCTGGCGCATGGAAGCTGGTGGATGGCGTAGAGCTGATTTCACGGACTGCCAATCTTGGTGATGTAAAGAGTACAATTACCCACCCGGCATCCACCACGCATGCGCGAGTGGCAGCGGAGGTGCGCCAGAAAGCCGGCATCGAAGAGGGCTTGATTCGCGTTGCCGTGGGCCTGGAGAATGTGCAAGACCTGAAGGCCGATCTGGCACGTGGGCTTGACTAAATATTGATACCTGCGTTTCATTCAAACGAACGGCAGTCTAGACTTTAGACTGCCGTTTTCGCGATGGTGTACTGGAAATCCATCCACGCAGTAAGGAGGATGTTCTTGACACTGATCAAATTAAAACGTAAGTTTGAAACGCTTGTTCGAAAGCTGAGATGGACAAGACTAAATACTCTGCAAGTACAAAAAAGGCACAAGAGAACATGGAAGCCAGCCGCCCGGATACGGCAACACGCATTCTTGACGTTTCCGAGCGGCTGTTCGTGGAGCACGGATTCGAGGCTACCTCGCTTCGCATGATTACTCAGCAGGCCGAAGTCAACCTGGCCGCGGTGAACTATCACTTCGGCTCAAAGGATGCACTGTTTGAAGCCGTGTTCATGCGCAGGCTGGCGCCCTTGATTGCGTCCTGCCTGGCGGAGCTGGATGAGCTGGAGACAAGAGAAGAGAAGCTGTCGGTGGAGGGGCTGGTCACGACGTTTATCCGTCCGTGCCTGGCACTGTCCAAGGACCCTGCGAGGGGCGGGGCCCTGTTTGTCAGACTTCTGTCGCGCACGCTGGTGGAAAATCACCGTCTGCTGCGTGAAACCATCTCTCAGCAATACAGTGTGTTCGTGCAACGCTACTCGCGCGCATTTCATCATGCGCTGCCAGAGCTTGGGGTGGAGGAGCTGGCCTGGAGGATGCACTTCGCATTCAGTGTCATGTTCAACGCCTTTGCCGGAAATGATGTGCTGAAAATCTTCACCCGCAGCCAGATCGTTTCCGCCAGGGATCCTGACATGATCGTGAAGTATCTTGTGCCATTTGTGGTTGCCGGGTTGGTCTCGCCTGTCGAAGGTTAGCAGGGTCAACACGAGGGTAATTCACAATGTTTGCTGCTGTTCTTCTCATCGCACTGATCGGTGCGTTGGCGTACTATCGCGCGCCGGTGCTGGCGTGGACTGTGGGGCTGGCTGCCTGGCTTGCCAGCCTGCAATTTGCGTTTGGCTGCCCGGTTTCCACCATTGCCTGGGGCGTGTTTGCACTCTTCGCAGTGGTGCTGAACGTCGTGCCGCTGCGACGTGCCGTTTTTACTGGTCCGGTCTTTGGTATCTTCAAGAAGATCACCCCGGCGATGTCGCAGACCGAGCAGGAGGCAATCAATGCCGGCACGGTGTGGTGGGATAGAGACCTGTTTTCCGGCAAGCCGGATTATCAGCGTCTGCTATCTTTTCCGGATGCAAAACTGAGCGCGGAAGAACAGGCGTTTCTGGATGGTCCGACCGAACGGCTGTGCGCGATGATCGATGACTGGAAGATCACGCATGAACTGAAGGATCTGCCGCCGGAAGTATGGCAGTTCATCAAGGACAACGGCTTTCTGGGCATGATCGTCAAGAAGAAGTACGGCGGCCTGGAGTTCTCCAACTATGCCCACGCCAAGGTGGTAACCAAGATTGCCACCCGTGGCGGCTCTGCAGCGGTGTCGGTCATGGTGCCCAACTCGCTCGGTCCGGGTGAGTTGTTGCAGCACTACGGTACCGAAGCACAAAAAGACTACTACTTGCCGCGTCTGGCCAAGGGCGTGGAAGTACCTTGCTTTGCCCTGACCAGCCCATATGCTGGTTCTGATGCTGGCAGCATTCCTGACTACGGCATTGTCTGCCGTGGTAGCTATACCGATCCGCGTACTGGCCAGCACCATGAAAATGTGCTGGGTCTGCGCGTCAGCTGGGAAAAGCGTTGGATTACCCTGGCACCTATTGCCACCATTCTGGGCTTGGCATTCAAGATGTACGATCCGGATCACCTGCTGGGTGACAAGGAAGAAATCGGCATTACCTGCGCACTGGTTCCTACCGAGCATGAGGGCGTATGTATCGGTCGCCGCCACTTTCCGGGTGGTGCTGCCTTCATGAATGGCCCAACCTGGGGCAAGGATGTGTTCATTCCGCTGGAGTGGATCATCGGCGGGCGCGAGTTTGCCGGTCAGGGCTGGCGCATGCTGGTAGAGTGTCTGTCGGTTGGTCGTTGCATTTCCCTGCCGGCCATGTCGGTGGCCTGCGGCAAGGTGACAACCTTCACCACCGGTGCTTATGCCCGCATTCGCGACCAGTTTGGTCTGCCCATTGGCAAATTCGAAGGCGTGGACGAAGCAATGGCGCGCATCGGTGGTTATACCTACCAGATGGAAGCTTCGCAGGACCTGGCGCTGACCGGTCTGGACATGGGCGAAAAGCCATCCGTGCTGTCCGCCGTGCTCAAGTATCACAACACCGAACGCATGCGTAAAACCATCAATGACGCGATGGACATCCATGGTGGCAAGGCGGTGGTGCTGGGCCCGCGCAATTATCTGGCCCGTGCCTATCAATCCATTCCGATCGGTATTACGGTAGAAGGTGCCAACATTCTCACTCGTTCCATGATCATCTATGGTCAGGGTGCCATCCGCTGCCATCCCTTTGTGCTGCGCGAGATGAAAGCTGCCATGGCCAATGATGGTGCCGAGTTTGATCGTGCCATTACCGGTCACATCAACTTTGTCATCAGTAATGTGTTCCGTTCGCTGTGGCTGGGCTTGACCGGTGCGCGTTTTGCCGGTGCGCCACGCAGTGGTGCCACTGCACCTTATTACAAGCAGATCACCCGCTTCTCCAGTGCCTTTGCCTTGCTATCCGATATGGCCATGTTCAGCCTGGGTGGTTCGCTGAAATTCCGCGAAAAACTGTCGGCCCGTCTGGGTGACATGTTGTCCAATCTGTATATCGCTACTGCCTGCCTCAAGCGTTTCGAGCGTGAAGGTGCGCAGAAGGAAGATCTGGCTGTACTGCGTTGGGCGGTAGAGAATGCGCTGTTTGATTTGCAGGCTGCCATGGATGGCTTCCTTGCCAACCTGCCCAGCCGTGGTCTGGCTGTGGTGTTGCGCAAGATCATCTTCCCGTGGGGGCTGACGCTGAAGCCGGCATCCGACCGCATTGGCACCAAGGTGGCACGAGCCATGATGGAGCCGGGTGGTATGCGTGAGCGACTGACGCATGGCATGTATGTGCCGCCTTCCGAAGATGATGCGGTTGGTGTTCTGCAGCATGCGCTGACGGCCATTCTGGCTACCGAGCCGCTTGAGCAGAAGCTGCGCAAGCTGGTGCGCGAGGGCAAGTTCCAGACAATTACCGCCAAAGAGCGTCTGGGAGAAGCTTTGCGTGCAGGTCTGGTGACGCAAGCCGAATTCGATGCGGTAACGCGGGCGCGTAAGCTGAAGCGTGATGTCATCATGGTAGATGATTTCGACATGGCGCTTGAGCAGCACGATGCGGCACTACTGAAGCGGCACATCTTCTAAACTGATTATCTAGACTGAATGCATTGCCGGGTGGTTTTCCATCCGGCCGTTCAGTCAAGCTGCTGTGCTACGGCGGCTTGGCTAAGCGATTGCTCACCAGGAGTACCACATGGATTCCAATTCACCTCGCCTGCCTACTTTGCGGGTACGTGCTCTGCCAACCGCCACCAATGCCTACGGGCGCGTACAGGCAGGCTGGCTGATGGGGCAGATCGATATGGCAGGTAGTCTGGATGCAGAGCGCCTGGCGCGGGGGCCGGTGGCGACGGTGGCGGTGAATGCATTCCAGTTCACTCATCCCATCCTGCTGGGAGATGTAGTCAATCTCTATGTGGAAAGGCTGCGTGTAGGACAGAAGTCGGTAACCTTGAAGATATCGGTGGAAGCAGAACGGCTGGATGGCGAGCTTGTGTTTGTCACTGAAGTGATAGCTACTTTTGTGGCAATTGATGTTGACGGTAAATCGCGAAACTTGGCAGAAGTTGGTTGAATTTAATAGTATTTGTTGCTTGTTTGTTGTGTAAAACGATCGTTTGGAACAAACGCTCTTATTTTGGTGGACATGCTTAGATTCTCTGGTAGTATCCAATTTGATCCGTAGTAATACGGACATAAAAAGCGACTAGGACTACATACAGATATATTCGCAGAGAGGGATGACACATGAAACTCAAGCACCTCAGCCAATCCGTGATGCTGATGGGAGTTGCCGTCGGGGCGTTCTCTTCCACAGCGCTGGCTTCCGGTTACCACTTCGGCTCGCAAAGCGTTTCCGCGCAAGGTACGGCATTTGCCAATAGCGCAGAAGCCAATGACGCTTCCACCATCTTCTATAACCCGGCAGGCATGTCGCGACTGACTGGAGACAATATCTCCGGTGGCCTGACCCTGGTTGTTCCGGATTCCAGCTATACCGATAACGGCTCTAAAAAACACTCCGGCGCTTCTACTGGTGGCGGTAGCGCTAGCGGCTATGCGCCGGACTATGTGGTGGCCCCGTCGTTCTACGTAACACATCAGGTTAATGACAAGTGGACGGTTGGTCTGGGCATATTCGTCCCGTATGGTACGGATCTGAATTATGGCGAAACCTGGGCCGGTCGTTATGCGCTGGAAAGCATCAAGCTGGATACGCTGAACTTCAACCCGTCGGTGTCTTACAAGCTGGATGACCATCATGCCTTTGGCTTTGGTCTGTCTGCCCAGTATATGAAAGCCTATTTGAGCAAGGCTGTGGATTTGTCAGCCGTAGGTGCTGCCGATGGCCATGCTGCTCTCAGTGCTGACGGCTGGGGTTTCGGTTTCAATATGGGTTATATGTATCAGCTGGATGAGGCTACCCGTTTTGGCGTGGCCTACCGTTCCAATATCCGTCAGAAACTGGATGGTAAGGCTTATTGGGATTTGAGCACCATTACCAACAGTGCAGTGCTCCAGTTTGTTCAGAATACCTACCACCACGTGAATTCCGATGGTTCTGTCACTGTGGATACGCCTGAGTCGGTTTCGGTCAATGCTTTCCACAAGTTGAATGACAAGGTTGATCTGATGACCGATCTGACCTGGACTCGTCATTCTCGTCTGGATCAGATCGATATCAAGTTCAGCCAGGCAGGTGAGGGTGATCTGGTGATCAAGCAAGGCTGGCGCGATACCTTCAAGCTGTCGCTGGGTGCCAATTATCACTACAGCGACAATCTGCTGTTGCGTACCGGTATCGCCTGGGACCAGTCCCCGGTCAAAAATACGGATGAGACCCATCCTGCTCTGCCGGATAGCGACCGCTACTGGTTGTCCTTTGGTGCCAACTACAAGCTGAGCAAGCAGTCTTCGATTGATTTTGCCTATTCTTATGTGTTCTTCAAGAATACCAACGTCAACTATACCGACAACTGCTCGTCTACCTCGACAACTTGCACGGGTAACGGCGAAACCACAACCGGTTCTTACAAGACCAATCTACAATTCCTTGGTCTGCAGTACAACTACAGCTTCTAAACAGACAGTAATGGTTTAGGGGCGTGGCAGGGGCATGGCTGTGTGACGGTCATGCCCCGACAGCAAGGCAGGCATGAGGGGCCTGCCCCATGATTGATGAGTTTCAACATAACGAGGAAACCATGTCTCAAACCAAGTTCAATGTACGCAAGGTGGCAGTGCTGGGTGCTGGCGTGATGGGTGCGCAGATTGCCGCTCATCTGGTCAATGCCAAGGTACCAACCATCCTGTTCGACCTGCCGGCCAAAGAAGGCAACAAGAATGGCATCGTGCTTAAAGCACTGGACGGGCTGAAAAAGCTCAAGCCGTCCCCGCTGTCCAACAAGGATGCCGTGGCTTATATCGAGCCGGCCAATTACGAAGATCACCTGCACCTGCTCAAAGACTGTGACGTTGTGATCGAGGCCATTGCCGAGCGCATGGACTGGAAAGCCGACCTGTATCACAAGGTGGCACCGCATCTGGGCGAGCACACCATTTTCGCCACCAATACCTCCGGCCTGTCCATCAACAAACTGGCTGAGAGCTGCCCCGATTCCGTGCGTCCGCGCTTTTGCGGTGTGCACTTCTTCAACCCGCCGCGTTACATGCACCTGGTCGAGATCATCCCGTGCGTGACGTCGGATGCGGGCATGCTGGACAATCTGGAACGCTTCCTGGTTTCCGTGCTGGGCAAGGGCGTGGTGCGTGCCAAGGATACCCCCAATTTTGTTGCCAACCGCATTGGTGTGTTCTCCATGCTGGCAACCATTGCCAATGCCGAAAAATTCGGCATCCGCTTTGACATTGTCGATGACCTGACCGGTCCGCGTCTGGGTCGTCCCAAGTCTGCCACCTTCCGTACTGCCGACGTTGTAGGCCTGGACACCTTTGCCCACGTGGTAAAAACCATGGACGACACGCTGCCGGGCGACCCGTGGCATGCCTTGTTCAAGTCGCCGGAATGGCTGCAAAAGTTGATTGCCGCCGGTGCGCTGGGTGCCAAGACCAAGGTCGGCATCTACAAGAAAGACGGCAAGAAGATGTTCGTGTTCGATGCTGCCAGCGGCGAATACGTCGGTGGTGGGCAAAAGGGCGACGATGCCGTCAAGGACATCCTGAAAATTGCCGACCCGGCGGAGAAATTCCGTCAATTGCGTTCCAGCGAGCATCCGCAGGCGCAGTTCCTGTGGGCCTGCTTCCGCGATGTCTTCCATTACATCTCCTACCATCTGGCTGATATCGCCAACTGCGCACGCGATGTGGACTTTGCCATTCGCTGGGGCTTTGGCTGGTCGGTTGGCCCGTTTGAAACCTGGCAAGCTGCCGGTTGGCAGCAGGTAGCACAGTGGATTGATGAAGACATCAAGGCAGGCAAGGCCTTGTCTGGTGCTGCATTGCCGGCCTGGGCATTGCAGGCCGACCGTGCGGGCGTGCATTTTGCTGACGGTTCCTATAATGCGGCAGGCCAGAATCTGGTGGGTCGCTCTACGCTGGACGTGTATCAGCGCCAATTGGCACCGGCTCGTGTGCTGGGTGAAGCCGCCGCTCCGCTGGGCGAAACCGTATTCGAAAACGATGGCGTGCGTGCTTTCACGACCGGTGATGGCATCCTGGTGGTGTCGTTCAAGTCCAAGGCACATGCCATTGGCCCGGATGTGATCACCGGTTTGAACACCGCGCTGGATATTGCAGAGCAGCGCTTCAAGGGGCTGGTGATCTGGCAGACCGAAGAGCCGTTCTCGGTGGGTGCCGATCTGCAGTCCATGCTGCCGGCCTTCATGACCGGCGACTGGGCTGCCATTGACGCTACGGTGCGCCGCTTCCAGGAAACCTCCATGCGCCTGCGTTACAGCCAGGTGCCCACCGTGGCGGCAACCCAGGGCTATGTATTCGGTGGCGGTTGCGAATTCGCCATGCACTGCGACAAGACCGTTGCGGCGTTGGAATCTTATGTTGGTCTGGTGGAAGTGGGTGTCGGCCTGCTGCCGGGCGGTGGCGGTTGCAAGGAGTTTGCCCTGCGTGCCGCACAGGAAGCCAAGGGTGATGTGCTGGCTGCGCTGAAAGATTACTTCATGGCCATTGCCACTGCCAAGGTGGCCACCAGCGGTCAGGAAGCGCAGGAAATCGGCTTCTTCCGCAAGGGTGACCCGGTGGTATTCAATGCTTACGAACTGCTGTATGTCGCTAAGCAACAAGCGCTGGCCATGGCTGAATCCGGCTATCGCCCGCCGCTGAAAGTGAAGGGCTTCCCGGTGGCTGGCCGCTCTGGTGCCGCTTCTATCAAGGGCTCGCTGATCAATATGCTGGAAGGACACTTCATCTCCCAGCATGACTTCTTCATTGCTTCGCAAATCGCCGATGTCATGACCGGTGGTGATGTTGAGGCCGGTACGCTGGTGAACGAGCAGTGGATTCTGGATCTGGAACGCAAGGCCTTCATGACCCTGCTGCAAAATTCCAAAACCCAGGACCGCATTGCCAACATGCTCACCACCGGCAAACCGCTGCGCAACTAATACGAACAATGCATCAGACCGACGGCCGCGAGGGGCGGAGCCGTCGGCTGCAAGGAGATTGAAAAATGGTCAAGCAAGTACAGGAAGCTTATATCGTCGCTGCCACCCGTACCCCGGTGGGCAAGGCACCGCGTGGCATGATGCGTCATGTGCGTCCGGATGACATGCTGGCGCATGTGATTACCGGCGCGCTGGCCCAGGTGCCGACGCTGGATCCGAAACTGATTTCCGACTGCGTGGTGGGTTGCGCCTTCCCGGAAGCAGAGCAGGGCCTGAACATGGCGCGTATCGGCGTGTTGCTGGCAGGGCTGCCCAATACCGTGGGTGGCATCACCATCAACCGTTACTGCTCGTCCGGTATCAATGCGGTACAGATGGCAGCTGACCGCATTCGCCTGGGTGAGGCTGATGTGGTGATTGCTGCCGGTGCCGAGTCCATGTCGCTGGTGCCGATGATGGGTAACAAGGTATCGCTGAACCCGGAAATCTTTGCCAAGGACGAAAACTATGCCATCGCCTATGGCATGGGCCTGACGGCAGAAAAAGTGGCTCAGCAGTGGGGTGTATCACGTGAAGATCAGGACGCATTTGCCGTTGAGTCGCATCGCCGTGCCATTGCCGCCATTGATTCCGGTGCTTTCAAGAGCGAAATCACCCCGCTGGAAGTGACCTACCGTACCCCGAATCTGGAAACCGGCGAAGTCATCAGCAAGACCAGGTTGCTGGATACCGACGAAGGTCCGCGTCGCGAGACCACGCTGGAAGGTTTGGCCAAGCTGAAGACGGTATTTGATGCCAAGGGCTCGGTGACTGCCGGTAACTCTTCGCAAATGTCCGACGGTGCCGGCGCGGTGATTCTGGTGTCCGAGCGGGTACTCAAAGAGTTCAACCTGGTGCCGTTGGCGCGCTATGTCACCTTTGCAGTGAAGGGTGTGCCGCCGGAAATCATGGGTATTGGCCCGAAAGAAGCCATTCCGGCTGCTTGCCAGCAAGCGGGTATCACGCAGGATGATCTGAAATGGATCGAGCTGAACGAAGCTTTTGCCGCGCAAGCATTGGCGGTGACGCGTGATCTGGCACTGGATACCAGCAAGATCAATCCGCATGGCGGGGCGATTGCTCTGGGCCACCCCTTGGGCGCCACTGGTGCCATTCGTACCGCTACCTTGGTACATGGCATGCGTAATGCCGGCCAGCAGGGCTATGGCATGGTGACTATGTGTATCGGTACCGGCATGGGTGCAGCTGGCATTATCGAAGTGTTGTAAGCCAATCCGGCTGTCATGAAAACGCCCGCATATGCGGGCGTTTTTTATTGTGATGAAGATGTAGTCGATAAGCCGCTGCCAGCGTTGACGTGATCAATCCACTTTTGACAGCGTGTCAAAGTCGCTGTTGCTACAGTCTTCAAACTCCTGCTGCGGGCTTTTCAGCCTGATCAGATATGATTTTCCCTGTGCAGTCAGAATCTGCTCCTTGCCGGGGGCTGCGAGTAATTTCGGCATCAGGAACCAGCGCTGTCCTTTGCGAGAGTTGGGCTGGGTAATGTAGATGGCGGTGGTAGGCTGCTCACGGTCACCGCCAGGTTCGGTCAATGAAACACCTACCGGACTTTGTCCCAAGATTTCGATACCGACTTTGGTGCCGTTCTGCTGCCGCAGAATACGGCGGATGGCACCCAGCAACAGGGGGTGGTTTTCAGTCTTGACCAGCACGATACGGCCAATGGCCAACTGTTCCACACTCTTGCCGACAAAGGTCAGCCCCATTCCGCTGCTGCTGATGTCGTTGACCTTCCATTCCTGAATATTGTTGCTACTGTTGTTTTCGATATCCTGGATTTTGACAGCAAAGGCTACGCGTTCGAAACCAATGGTCACTTGCGCAGAGGAGGTGTGCAGCGAGCGCTCGGATTTACGTAGTGACTTTCCACCATCATCCGACCAGCGGATGGCCAGTTTTTCACATAGTGCAAGCCATTCCTCACACTCCAGTTTTGCGTCCAGTGCCCGCAGAGTCGGCGGAATCGAGCGATCCAGATCAAACATCAGGTCTGCCAGGCGGCTGGTGAGATCATTGGTGGACCAGTAGCGTAGCCACTTGCCCGCCATGCCACGCAAGATGGGTTGTGGATGTTCCGGCATGCTCAGATTGATGACAAACACCGGCTCCTGCGCTGGCGGCTGTTTTTCCAGGTGAATTCCCTGGCTCAGCGGCATCATTAACTGGTCGACTGCAATGATTTCCCGGTGCAGCATGTTGTCGGTCTGTGCCAGGTACAACATGCAGCCTTGCAGCAGCAATTGCTCGCAACTGACTTCCACCTTGGCATCTGGATACAGCATGAGCGGTGTACGGGCCACACCCGCATCTTCAGCCTGCATGTAAAAGCGGAAGCCCTGCTGCCAGACCGAGCCTTCCGGCTTCAGGTAGCGCAGGGAGTTCCATGCGATCAGGCGCATCTGGTGATGTAGCCCACGTGCCGTGATCAGCCGGATATCTGCTTCCATTGCATTGTTTGGCGCAGCCTGATACAGGCGAAGGCAAATCTGGTATGCATTGGCAAGCTCGTGCCAGAAGGCCAGAATGGTGGGCAGGTAGTTTTTGCTGCCCGGTGTGGCGGCCAGGAAATCCTGACACAGCTGATGGTGGATGTTATGGGCCTTGTCATCGACATAGACCAGTGTCTTGATGCGCTCCTTCAACGGAATGTCGGTATCCGCGTTGATCTTGGAGATGGCCTTGATGATTTCGACAAGTGCCGTGAAGTATTCAGTCTGCGGCAGGTCCCTCACTAGCAAGGTCGCAGATTGTGCGATGCCCGTTGCCAGGGAGTTTTTTGTGAGCAGGGAGCTGACCAGAGATTTAAAATCGAACATTGTGCCTTAGCTTTATTGGGCTCTATGTTTTGTCGAATGTATGTCACTATATCTTACGTCACCGTGATGCTTAGGTGAAATAGTAAATTTCCCTTTTTTACTGAATATGCATTTTCGCGCAAAAAGAATTTCTGATTTCCTGCTGGGAATGTTGTTCCTTGGCAGCTTGCTATTACTGAACTGCCAGTCAGCCCACTCTGAGGAGCTAGGTCCCGATGAGGGAGTTGGTGTAGTGCTTGGCGGAGGTGGAGCACGTGGATTCGCCCATCTGGGTGTGCTGCGTGAATTACAGCGGCTGCATGTCCCGATTCGCTGCATTGCCGGAACCAGTGCTGGGGCGCTGATTGGTGGCGTTTATGCTAACGGGATGGATTTGGACCGAATGGCAGAGGATTTCAAAAATGCCAACTGGGATCAAATGTTGTCCGGTCGCTTGCCCAGAAGTGATATCCCCTATGACAAGAAGCGGGATGATTACAAGAACTATCTGGACGTGACTTTCGGTTTGCAGGATGGTCAGCTGCGTGTGCCACGCAGTGCCATCAATTCGCAAGAAATCGAAATGTTCATCCGTAAATTAACCCGAGATCGGCAGCTCGACTCTTTTGATCAGTTGCCCATTCCATTTCGTGCCGTTGCCACTGATCTTGCCAATGGTGAGGCGGTGGTGTTCGACAAGGGACCACTGGCCGAGGCGCTACGTGCCAGCATGGCAGTCCCTGGCCTGTTCGACCTGGTGGAAACCAATGGTCGTTTGCTGGTGGATGGTGGTCTGGCCCGTAATCTGCCCATCCAGGATGCACGGCAGTGCGCCCAGCATCTTATCGTGGTGGATGTGGGAACGCCCCCCCTAACCAAGGATCAGATCAACAGCCTGTTTGATGTGGTGGCTCAGACCTCCAATCTGATGGTTGGCCGCAATGTCAAAGAACAGATGGCGCTGATGGAGAAGGGGGATGTCCTGATCCGGCCAGACCTGAATGGTTACAATTCTGCTGCCTTTGGCGACAACCAGGCGATCATCCAGCGCGGCACTGTGGCCGCGATTGCACAGACCAAAGAGTTGAGCCGTTTCTCTGTCAGTCCGGAACGTTACACCGCCTGGCGCAGACGGCTTCAACTGCCGTCTTATCCAGTTGTGGATGAGGTGCAAGTTAAGAGTGGTAGCCGTTTTGTCAATGTAGATGGGCTGGCTAAAAGTATTACCGGATTGCAGGGAGATGAGGCGGTCGGTGAAGTGCGCAAAAAATTGCGCGACACATTTGCCACGGGCGATTACGACCAATTGAGCTACTCACTCGATGCCAGTAGCGGTCGCAATGTCATGACGGTCATGCCACTGGAAAAGAGCATAGGTCCCAATACGGTGCATTTTGGCTTGAGCCTGAGTAGCTCGACGCCGGGAGACTCCAGCTTTAGCTTCCTTGCTGCACATCAGCGGAACTGGCTGAATGCTTCGGGTGGCTCCTGGCGCAATGAAATGGTGATCGGCAAGAATAAGCTGTTCAAAACCGAGCTATACCAGCCATGGTCCTATGACAGTCCCTTGTTTGCGGCAGCATCGATCAGCTATCACCAGCAGCCCTTGTCCTTTTATGATGACAATCACATCAAATATGCAGAAATCAGTAATGATGTAACTTCGGTGAATGCTGATGTCGGTACCGTTCTGGGGCGTTACGGTGAGTTCCGGATTGGTCTGTTTGATTCACGGGTTGAAAGTTATCTATCCCAGGGACAGTTCTCGTATCTGTCGGACAACATCACGCACAGCTACGCAGGCGTACGTGGCAAGTTGGTGATCGATCAGTTCGATAATCCGCGCTGGCCACGTTCGGGTTATTTCATGAATACGGTGCTGACATCCTCCCTGCCGGCAATGGGCAGCTATACCGCCAGTCGTGATTACGATGCGATCGTGGAAGGGGTCAAGACTTTTGGGAATATTACCTTCCGGCTTACCGGTAAGGCGCGTGGCATTGTCAATCGCAAGCAGGATGATTACCGGCTGGAGTCGCTAGGTGGTTTCCTGAATCTGACCGGATATCAGGCGGGAGAGCTATTGGGTGAGAAGGTGGCGCTATCCCGGTTGATGGTGTACTGGCGGGCGTCATCACTGCCTTCGGTGCTGGGAAGCGGACTGTATGCCGGGATGTCGGCTGAGGTTGGCAGAGTATGGGGAAATCCGTTCAATGGTAGTAATACGGGCTGGATTCCTGCCGGCTCGGTATTTCTGGCGGCAGACACCATACTTGGGCCATTTTTTCTTGGCGTAGGCAATGCCAGGAATGGCAAGCTCAGTGGCTATCTGTATCTGGGGGCGGATTACTGAGTTGCTTGGTCTGGAACAGCAAAACGGCCACTGTTTCAGTGGCCGTTTTATTTGGGCTGCAGTTGCGGTAAGTCAGTCGCTTATTGTCTGATTTACTGTGCAGCAGGAAAGAACAGGTTGGCTAGCGCTGCGCCGGGATCGTCCTGACGCATGAATGCCTCTCCTACCAGGAAGCTGTGGACATCGTGGCTGCGCATCAGGCGTACGTCGTCCACACTGAGGATGCCACTTTCGGTGACGGCGATGCGACCATTGCTGATACCCGGCAGCAGTTTGAGCGTGGTGGTGAGGCTGACTTCAAAGGTGCGCAAATTGCGGTTATTGACGCCGATCAGTTCGGTATCCAGCTGCAGCGCCTGTTCCAGTTCTTCCTCATTGTGTACTTCGACCAGAACAGCCATGCCCAGCTCGCGCGACAGGGCTTCGAAGTCACGCATCTGTGCCAGCGGCAGGGCGGCGGCAATCAGCAGGATGCAGTCCGCCCCCATGGCACGGGCTTCATACAGCTGGTATTCGTCCACCATGAAGTCCTTGCGCAGAACCGGCAGATGGCAGGCGGCACGGGCAGCTTCCAGATAGCTGGCATCACCCTGGAAATACTGCTTGTCCGTCAGGACCGACAGGCAAGCTGCGCCAGCGCTGGCATAACTTGCAGCAATGGCTGCCGGGTTGAAGTCAGCACGGATCACGCCCTTGCTGGGGCTGGCTTTCTTGATTTCAGCAATCACCGCCGGCTGGCCCAGTACATGCTTGGCGCGCATGGTGGCAACAAAGTCACGCTTGTCAGTGCGACGTGCTTCGGCCGCTTCACGTACTACACTGAGCGGACGGGTTTGCAGGGCGGCAGAGACTTCCTGATGTTTGGTGGCAACAATGGTATTGAGGATGTCGGACATTCTGTAAGCCTGTGGTAATGCGTTCAGCCAAAACGGACATCATGCAGAACTGTACGGGCTTTGGCAATGAGAGCGGCAGTTTGTTTGCCAGCATGCGAGCTAGCTTCAGGGCTGCAGATAGGGCTGGAAAAAATTCAGTACGCGTTGTGGCAGCCAGTTGATGTGGCCGGGAAAGCGGCCACTGACAAAACCGACATGGCCGCCATGCCGCGGGAACTCCAGTAGTACGGCCGGGCTGGTTTCATGCGGCGAGGGCAGGGCGCTTGCCGGTAGAAATGGATCGTTCTGCGCATTGAGTACCAGGGTGGGGCAGGTAATCAGCTGCAGTCGGGATTTGCTGCTGGCAGTTTTCCAGTAGTTCAGCGCGGTGCCATAGCCATGTAGCGGGGCAGTGACCAGGTCGTCAAATTCGATGAACGTATGGGCGCGTCGCAGCCGCTGGCCGTCGAACAGGCCGGGGTGGCGCTGCAGTGTTGCCAGCGCTTTGGGCTTGAGCGTGTGCATGAACATGCGGGTATATAGCAGTCTGCCAAGGCCGCGATCCAGCCGTGTGCTGGCCGCAACCAGATCCAGCGGAGTCGATATGGCCGCTGCCGCGCGCGGAATGGCCTGTCTGCCTTCTGCTGCCAGGTAGTTGAGCAGCATGCTGCCACCTAGTGATACCGCTGCGACTGCCATGACCGGGTAGCGCGCAGTGAGCGCCTGCACTATCCAGCGTATCTCGTCCGCATCGCCGGCGTGGTAAGCACGCGGCAGCGGATTGTCCATGCCGCCGCAGCCACGAAAATGTGGTACTACCCCATGCCAACCACGCTCGGTCAATTGCAGCATTAGTGCGCGGGCATAATGGCTGTCACTGCTGCCTTCCAGTCCATGAAACAGCACGACCAGCGGACTGCCTGGCTTGCCATCGACAAAATCAAGGGCAATGGTGCCGCCATCCGGCGTGGGCCAGTGCTCACGCCGATAGGACGGGCGTGGCGGGCGTATCATCAAGGCTGGCCAGATCGTCTGGCTGTGTCCTTCCGGTAGCCAGGTTGGCGCGGAGTAGTTCATCAGGCGGCTGAAGGCCTCAGTGCCGATTTTGGCCGGAATGTCTTGCTCACCTTCGGATCGGTTTCGATGTAGGGGCCACCGATCAGATCAATGCAATAGGGTACAGCGGCAAAAATGCCGGGGACCAGTGTTTCCCCTGCATCGTTCCTCAGCCCTTCCAGGGTTTCCTTGATGGCCTTGGGTTGGCCTGGTAGGTTAAGAATCAGTGCATTCTTGCGAATGACCCCTACCTGACGGGACAGGATGGCCGTGGGGACAAAGCGCAGACTGATCTGGCGCATCTGTTCGCCAAAGCCGGGCATCTCGCGATCGGCTACGGCCAGGGTGGCATCCGGCGTGACATCGCGCGGTGCCGGACCGGTGCCGCCGGTAGTCAGTACCAGTTGACAGCCTTCTTCATCTACCAGTTGGCGTAGGGTAGCTTCGATTTCTGTCTGCTCGTCTGGAATCAGCCGGGTCAGCGTGGAGAACGGGCTGCAGATGGCGCTGGACAGCCAATCCTGCAGCGCTGGAATACCCTGGTCCTGATACACGCCAGTACTGGCGCGATCGGATACCGATACCAGACCGATTTTCAGCATTATTCATTTTCTCCATAGGCATCGTCAGCCGCTTCGTCAGCCTGCTGGCGTGGCTTGCCCGGCTCGGGAATGGCTTGCTTGATCAATTGGAACAGCAGGCGGAAGGACTTGGGTGGTTTGCTTTCAGCCTGCTCTTTACGGGCATTGCGGATAAGCGTGCGCAATTGCTGGGGGTCAACGCTGGGAAAATCATTGATGAAGGCGGCGGACATCTTGTCGTCGCTCATCAGGCGTTCGCGCCAGCGTTCCAGCAGATGCTGCCAGGCAATGTGTTCGGCCGACTCGCCCTTGATCACCAGCAGGTACTGGCGGATGGGTTCCGGGTCGATGTCGCGCATCAGCTTGCCGATATACTGTAGCTGGCGGCGCAGGGCACCATGGGCGGTAAAGCGTTTGTAGTCCAGAATGGCAGTCAGCAAATCCTCCGGCAGCTGCATTTTCTTCAGCGTATCCTTGGAGAGTTCGACCAGCTCTTTGCCCAGATCCTGCAGCGCGTCCATGTCGCGTTTGCGCTGGGACTTGCTGATCATGCCGTCAGGTAGGCTGTCGTTCTGGTAATCAGTCATCGTTCAAAAGTCTCTACGGTTTTCAAGGCTGGTATGATACCGGAAAAGGCGGGCCGATTCCCGTGCAAACACGCCTGGCGTGGTACTGTGCCGACAGGGTCGCGTCATGGGCAAGGCAACATTCATCATGGTAGATAAGACATTGGCAGACAACACATTCAGTTTCAGTAAAAACGTATTGCAAGGCATCGCCAGCCGGGTGCTGGAACTGGCCGGTCAGCTTGGTGCGACAGCAGCCGAAACCGATGTTTCCGAAGGCCTGGGGCAAACGGTAAGCGTGCGTCTGGGTGAAGTGGAAACCATTGAGTACAACCAGGACAAGGGTGTGTCGGTTACCGTTTATCTGGGGCAGAAAAAAGGCCATGCCAGCACTTCTGATTTTTCTGATCAGGCATTGCAGGATACGGTGAAGGCTGCATTGGATATTGCTCGGTTTACTGCCGAAGATGCCTGCGCGGGCTTGGCTGATCGTCAGTTGCTGGCGACGGACTTTCCGGATCTGGATCTGTTCCATCCCTGGAATCTGCCAGTCGAGCAGGCCATCGAGTTGGCGCGCAGTTGTGAAGACGCAGCCCGCGGTGTGGATGCGCGCATCAGTAATTCAGAAGGTGCATCGGTGTCGGCACAGGCCAGTCACTTTATCTATGCCAACAGTAATGGCTTCATGGCCGGTTATCCGGGCAGCCGGCACAGCATTTCTGCTGCCGTGGTGGCGGAAGAGGCTGGCTCTATGCAGCGCGATTACTGGTATTCGGCCGCACGTCACCCTGCTGATCTGGATGATCCGCTCAAGGTGGGCCGTACTGCGGGCGAGCGTGCGGTACGCCGTCTGTCTGCACGTCGGGTGAAGACCGGGCAGTATCCGGTCTTGTTTGAGGCGCCGGTGGCTGCATCGCTGATCGGCCATCTGGTTTCAGCCATCAGCGGTGGAAATCTGTATCGCAAATCTTCTTTCCTGCTGGATGCATTGGGGCAGCAGGTGTTTCATCCGAATATCATCATCGACGAAGATCCGTTTGTGCTTCGCGGTATGTCTAGTGGTGCATTCGACAGTGAAGGCGTGGAAACTTCCGCGCGTCGTCTGATCGATGCCGGTGTATTGCAGGGTTATATGCTGGCCAGCTATTCGGCGCGCAAGCTGGGTATGCAATCCACTGGTAATGCCGGCGGCCCGCATAATCTGCTGGTCCACACCACGGGTGAAAGCTTTGCCGAGTTGCTGCAGCAAGTTGGTACGGGCTTGTTGGTGACTGAGTTGCTGGGTCATGGCATCAATACGGTGACGGGTGATTATTCGCGTGGTGCCGCTGGTTTCTGGGTGGAAAACGGGGTGATTGCTTACCCGGTTGAGGAAATCACCATCGCCGGCAATTTGCGAGAGATGTTCCAGCGCATGGTGGCGGTTGGTACTGATACGCTGGCACGTGGTGGCAAGGTGATGGGGTCGGTGCTGATCGAGTCAATGATGGTTGCTGGCGAGAGCTAGGCTCTGGCTGCTGGAGCGCGTGGATGAGATCGGACAGACAGGCTTGACCTGCGGTTGCTTGCTAAGTCTGTCGTTTTGCAGCTATTTCTAAAGCAATAAACAATGCATCCAGGGCGAGGTGCAAAATGGCGGGGAAAAGCAATATTGGCCTGGTACTGTCGGGAGGCGGTGCCAGGGCGGCCTATCAGGCCGGAGTGCTGCTGGGTATTGCCAGGATGCTGCCGGATCCCGCACATAATCCCTTCCCCATTATTTGCGGTACCTCAGCTGGTGCCATCAATGCCGTTGCGGTTGCCTCCGGTGCCAACAACTACCGCCAGTCGGTACATTATCTGGCCCAGATGTGGAAGCAGTTGCACATTCATGATGTGTACGATGCCAGCCTGAGTTATTTCATCAAGACGTTTTTCCATTTCGGCATTTCGATTGCGACTGGCGGGCATGGCTGGCGCAATCCGAAAAGCTTTCTGGACAATGCGCCCCTGCGTGATTTTCTGGGCCGTGCCATGCCGTTTGATGGTATCCGCCATTCACTGGAGCAGGGCAAGCTGCAAGCGCTGGCTTTGACCGCATCCTGTTTCAGTACCGGCATGTCGGTCACCTTCTTTGAAGGTCAGCGCCATCTTGATGAATGGTCGCGGCATCAGCGCATGGGTGTGCGGGAGCAGATTGGCCTGGATCACCTGATGGCAACTTCGGCCATTCCGCTGATTTTTCCGTCCACCCAGATCGGTAATCTGCATTACTGTGACGGTGCCATCAGGCAGATGACGCCCTTGTCGCCAGCCTTGCATTTGGGGGCAGACAAGCTGTTTATTGTCGGCTTGACCAGTCAGCGACCCGCTGTGGTCGAACGGCGTGCCGCCAGCGTGGTGCCAACACCGGCTCAGGTTTTTGGGCATCTGCTCAATAGTGTCTTTGTGGATAGCATGTCGATGGACATGGAGCGCCTGCTGCGTGTCAATCACACCGTTTCCCTGCTGCAGGGGAATCAGGATTTGTGTGCGCAAACCAGTCTCAAGCAAGTGGATATCTTCATGCTCAGTCCCAGCCAGTCGCTGGAAAGTATTGCTTATCAGCACGCGCACGAATTCCCGCCGGTATTACGCTTCCTGATGAAAGGGGCGGGTGGAACCAAGAAGCGTGGCATGACGCTGGCAACTTATCTGCTGTTTGAACCAGGATATTGCCGCGCGCTGATTGCGCTGGGTTACAAGGATGCGCTGGCACAGAAAGACGCCATCAGACAATTTCTGGAACTTTAAATCAGGACTAAAATCCTAGGTGTTCCATATTCAAGCCCAACACTAAGACAAGGGGATGTTGTGAGTATTCGTTTATCGCGCCGGCAGGGTTTTTTACTGGTTGCAGTTGGCTGTGCTGCGGCAATGGGTTTTGCCCTGTATTCGCAGTATGTATTGCATCTTGAACCCTGCCCTTTATGCATCTTTCAGCGTGTGGGAGTAATTTCTGTCGGCATTATTGCCTTGCTGGCGGCCTTGCATAACCCGGGAGGAATCGGCTATCGGGTGTGGGGTGTACTGGGGGTACTTGCTGCTATTGGCGGCGGTGCCGTTTCGGTACGACAGCTGTGGCTGCAAAGTCTGCCGGAAGACATGGTGCCGGCTTGCGGGCCAGGGCTGGACTACCTGATGGAAACTTCGCCCTTGTGGGATGTGCTGTCCAAAGTCTTCAAGGGAAGCGGTGAGTGTGCCAAGGTGGACTGGACATTCCTGGGGCAGGCAATGCCGTTTTGGGTGGCGGTGTTTTTTGCTGGCGTGATTGTTTTCCAGCTTTGGCTGGCATTTCGCAAGAGTCCGAATTGATGTAAAGATGAAAACCGGCTCAGGTAATACTGAGCCGGTTTTGCATGATTTGATTATCCACAAACGCAAAAAAAGCAGCTGTAGGCTGCTTTTTTAATATTGGCGGAGTGGACGGGACTCGAACCCGCGACCCCCGGCGTGACAGGCCGGTATTCTAACCAACTGAACTACCACTCCAAACCTGGTGGGCGTTGACGGAGTCGAACCGCCGACATTCTGCTTGTAAGGCAGACGCTCTACCAACTGAGCTAAACGCCCGAAAAGGGTTACTGCTATTAAACTGTTGGCGGAGTGGACGGGACTCGAACCCGCGACCCCCGGCGTGACAGGCCGGTATTCTAACCAACTGAACTACCACTCCAACCTGGTGGGCGTTGACGGAGTCGAACCGCCGACATTCTGCTTGTAAGGCAGACGCTCTACCAACTGAGCTAAACGCCCGAAAAGGGTTACTGCTATTAAACTGTTGGCGGAGTGGACGGGACTCGAACCCGCGACCCCCGGCGTGACAGGCCGGTATTCTAACCAACTGAACTACCACTCCAAACCTGGTGGGCGTTGACGGAGTCGAACCGCCGACATTCTGCTTGTAAGGCAGACGCTCTACCAACTGAGCTAAACGCCCGAAAAGGGTTACTGCTATTAAACTGTTGGCGGAGTGGACGGGACTCGAACCCGCGACCCCCGGCGTGACAGGCCGGTATTCTAACCAACTGAACTACCACTCCAAACCTGGTGGGCGTTGACGGAGTCGAACCGCCGACATTCTGCTTGTAAGGCAGACGCTCTACCAACTGAGCTAAACGCCCGAAAAGGGTTACTGCTTTGTAAACTGTTGGCGGAGTGGACGGGACTCGAACCCGCGACCCCCGGCGTGACAGGCCGGTATTCTAACCAACTGAACTACCACTCCAAACCTGGTGGGCGTTGACGGAGTCGAACCGCCGACATTCTGCTTGTAAGGCAGACGCTCTACCAACTGAGCTAAACGCCCGAAAAGGGTTACTGCTATTAAACTGTTGGCGGAGTGGACGGGACTCGAACCCGCGACCCCCGGCGTGACAGGCCGGTATTCTAACCAACTGAACTACCACTCCAACCTGGTGGGCGTTGACGGAGTCGAACCGCCGACATTCTGCTTGTAAGGCAGACGCTCTACCAACTGAGCTAAACGCCCTGAAATCTGTTCGCTGTCTGCGTTTGCGTCTCAGCGAGGAGGCGAATTAAAGCACAGCCTAAAAGTCAGCGCAAGGGGGAGGTTTCACTTTTTTGCATAAATCCAGGAATAATCAAATCGCCCGCTTATGCCGACTGAATTTTGTCAGACAGGGGCGTGACGGACTCTTTGGCAGTCATGTATGATTGCCCGATTCGCTTAATCGGATGATGTGCATAATGAAGCCGACCTTTCTCGATTTTGAGCAGCCTATCGCCGAGCTCGAGAACAAGATAGAAGAGCTGCGATTCGTACAGGACGATTCCGTACTGGATATCTCCGAAGAAATCGCACGCCTGCAAAAGAAGAGTCTGGAACTGACCAAGACTCTATATGCCAAACTGTCCCCCTCGCAGATCTCCCAGGTGGCACGCCACCCGCAGCGTCCATATACATTGGACTATCTGCGCAGCATCTTCACTGATTTTGAAGAGCTGCATGGTGATCGTGCCTTTGCCGATGATCCGGCAATCGTGGGTGGTCTGGCCCGTTTCAATGGCCAGCCCGTGATGGTGATTGGCCATCAGAAGGGCCGCGATACCAAGGAAAAGATTTACCGCAATTTCGGCATGCCGCGCCCGGAAGGCTATCGCAAGGCATTGCGCCTGATGAAGCTGGCCGAGAAGTTTGGCATTCCCATCATCACCTTTATCGATACACCGGGTGCTTATCCGGGCATTGGCGCAGAAGAGCGCGGCCAGTCCGAGGCGATTGGTCGTAATCTGTATGAAATGACGCGCCTGCGCGTGCCTATCATCTGCACCGTGATTGGTGAAGGTGGTTCCGGTGGTGCCTTGGCGATTGCGGTAGGTGACCAGGTCAACATGCTGCAGTACTCGACCTACTCGGTGATTTCGCCGGAAGGGTGTGCCTCCATTCTGTGGAAGACGGCGGAACGTGCTTCCGAAGCCGCCGAGGCGCTGGGTATTACCGCCAACCGCCTGAAAACGCTGGGTCTGATTGATCGTGTAATCAGTGAGCCGGCTGGTGGTGCTCATCGTGACCATGCTCAGATGATGAATGCGATGAAGCGGGTCATTCAGGAACAGTTGAAAGACTTTGCCAATCGTCCGGTTGACGCGCTGCTGAAAGAGCGTTTCGATCGTCTGATGAGTTATGGGCGTTTCAAGGAAGATGCAGCCTGATCTGCTGCCTAGCCTGTTAGCCAGCTGGCCGGACAATTTGTCCGGCCTTTCTGCTTTTGAAGTGGGGCTGAGTGGCGGGCTGGACTCCATGGTGCTGCTATCCTTGCTGGTGCGTGCACGGCGGCAGCGGCCGCAGTTGCAGATATCTGCCGTCCATGTACACCACGGTCTCAGTGCTGTTGCCGACGAGTGGGTAGGTCATTGCCAGGCCGTGTGTGCCGAGTGGGGGGTGCCGCTACGGGTGGTCCGGGTGCTGGTCGATCGGGCTGCACCCGAAGGGGTGGAAGCCAATGCGCGCAAGTTGCGCTATGCGGCGTATGCCCAATCTACGGCAGCGGTACTGGCACTGGCGCATCATCAGGATGATCAGTCGGAAACCGTCTTGCTGCAGCTATTGCGTGGCGGCAGCGTGAAGGCGCTGGCTGGCATGCCGGTTTGCCGCCCCCTGGCAGCTTTGCATCTGTGGCGTCCCTTGTTGTCCTATTCCCGCCAGCAGCTGGAGCAGTATGCAGCAGCGCATCAGTTGCGCTGGGTGGAAGATGATAGCAATGCCGATACACGCTACCGTCGCAATATGTTGCGCCATTGCGTCATGCCGCTGCTGGCGCAGCAGTTGCCGGACTATCGACAGCATATTGCACGAACTGCCTGGCATATGGGGCAGGCATCGGCGCTGATTGATGAGGTGGTGGCGGCTGATCTGGCGCAAGGCAGCAGAGGGCATGGTTTTGACGTAGCCAGCCTGCGGGCTCTGTCGGAAGTCAGACAGGGGTTTGTTCTGCTTGCCTGGTTGCGCCAGCAGGGTGTGACGACAGTGAGCGCCGAGCGGGTGCAGGAATTTTTGCGCCAACTGCGGGATGCAGATGCCGCCAGTCAGCCCAGCCTGGTGGTGGGTGGTCTTGCTGTTTTGCGCTACAGAGGGGAGTTGCATGTGCTGCTGCTGCGGGACTGCAAGTGTCTGCCGGATGCGGTGCAGGCATTTTCAGGGGAGTCTGCGGAGCAGGTATTCCCTGATTGGGGTGGGCGTCTGTGTTGGTCGCGGCGTGGTGGCATTGCCGCTGATGTGCTGGCTCAGGGTATCCGTTTGTCGCCAAGGCGGGGCGGAGAGCGCTTGCCACAACCCGTCGGAAAAAAACAGGTAAAGAAGTTGCTGCAGGAGGCGGGTATTCCACCTTTGTTACGTCAGCAGTGGCCTTTGTTGTTTGGCATGGATGGCCGCCTGCTTGCATTGCCTGGGGTGGCGGTATCGAGTGACTGTTATGATGCTGCCGGTTACTGGCCGGAGTGGTTGCCGGAATAATCAGCCGAAATAAAAAAAGCGCCTTGAAGTAAGGCGCTTTTTGTTGGGTGCTGCGGTTTAGTCGCGGTCGCCGCTGAATGCCAACAGCAACTGAAGCAGGCTGGTAAACAGATTGTAGATGCTGATGTAGATCGACAGTGCGGCCGATACATAGCTGGATTCACCACCATCAACCACAACTTTCACCTGCCACAGAATCATCAGCGAGCTAAATAGTGCAAATGCAGCGGCAATGGCGAGTTGAACCCCGGGCATTTGCAGGAAGATGTTGGCGACAACAGCCACCATCAGCACAATGGCACCCACGGTCAGGAAGCTGCCCAGCGCGGACAGGTCGCGCTTAGTGGTGCTGGCGATGCCTGCCATCACGATGAATACCAGTGCGGTGGCTGCGCCTGCAGTCATGATCAGCTGGCCGCCATTACTGAAGCGCATTGCAAACTGCAGCAACGGTCCCAGCAGCAGACCCATCATGAAGGTAAAGCCCAGCATCAGGAAAACGCCCAGCGCATTGTTGCGGTTCTTTTCAATGGCAAATACCAAGCCATAGAAAACGGCCATGATGGCAAGCATGCCCACGATCGGACTGGCAGCCATGAAGGCAAAGTTCAAGTGGGTGCCGATGAGTGCGCCCATGACGGTGGGAATCATCGAAAGGCCGAGCAAGCCGTAGGTGTTGCGCAAAACCTTATTCCGCGCAAGACCCGAAGTGCCGGCCTGGTAAGTATTGTGCAGGTCTGGTTGCATGCTGCCCTCTTTATCTGGTGTTGTGTGTGCTGTTCAAACAGCTGGCATGAAAATGAAGTGCCAGCATTGTGACATGAAACCATGGCAATGGTTCATTGTGAAGCGCTTGAAAGATGTACTGGCCTGGGGTATAGTGCGGCCTCTTCGTCGGTGGCATTCGCTGCCCTGATGGTAGTGCGAGCGTGGCGGAATTGGTAGACGCACTGGATTTAGGTTCCAGCGCCGCAAGGCGTGAGAGTTCGAGTCTCTCCGCTCGCACCACATCATGACTTCCCCCTTAGTTGTTTTTCTCTGAAGTAGTGATTTCCTTATATTTGCCAAGCGTATGCTTTTGGCGGCCATTCTGCATTCATGCTCCCTGTTTCGCCGTGTGATGTCTGTCCGGGCTGTTAAAACAGATTCTTCTCCCTGTCAGGGGTGTCATTGTATTGGTGGTCGGGATGGCTGTGCACCTATTGTCATTTCTGTTCGCGGATTAACTGCCTTGCGGGATGCGTTGAATGACCGGCATTTGCGCCGCTATTCGCCTGCATACAAAAACAGGCTGCATGCTATACTGCGCGTTTTCGCAATGGGATGCTGTCCCGTTATGACTGTGTAATGCAGGCAGCGGAACGGGTGGCACTTGTAGCCGGGGCTGGTGGCCCCATATAGAGCCGAAGCCCTCAAGGGTTTCACCTGTTTTCCAAAATACGAATTGTTCGTGCAAGGGCCGAACTCGTATTCAGATGACTAGTTTAAGGATTGAACATGCAAGTACAACTGGAAACGTTGAACAATCTTGAGCGCCGCATGAACATCGCTCTGCCGATGGCTGCTATTGATGCCCAAGTGACTGAGCGCCTGAAGCGCGTGGCACGTACTGCCAAGATTCAAGGTTTCCGCCCGGGCAAGGCTCCGCTGAAAATCGTTGAAGCCAATTACGGTGCCCAGGTGCGTGAAGAAGTGTTAGGTGAGCAGGTTCAGCAAGGTTTCTATAGCGCAGTGAGCGAGCAGAAGCTGCGCGTTGCCGGCTATCCGCGCTTTGAGCCAGTAGCCGCCGAGGGCGATGCAGAGAACTTCAAGTTTGCTGCTACTTTCGAGGTTTACCCGGAAGTTAAGGTTGGCGAACTGGCCGACAAGGAAATCAAGAAGCCGTCGACCCCGGTTAGCGATGTCGAAATCGACAAGACTATCGATATCCTGCGCAAGCAACGTACCCGCTACAACCGCGTTGAGCGTGCTGCCGCCGAAGGCGATCGCGTGATCATCGACTTCAAGGGCAGCATTGATGGCGTGCTGTTCGATGGCGGTTCTTCCGAGAACTTCCCCTTCGTGATTGGCCAAGGCCAGATGCTGGCTGACTTCGAAGCTGGCGTGACCGGCATGAAGGAAGATGAAGTCAAGAACGTGGAAGTGTCCTTCCCGGCTGACTACCATGGTAAGGACGTTGCCGGCAAAACTGCCGTCTTCGAAATCACCGTGAAGAATGTTGCCGAAGCGACCCTGCCGGAAGTGAACGAAGAGTTCGCCAAGCTGCTGGGCATTGCCGATGGTGACGTGGAAAAGATGCGCGCTGAAATTCGCAAGAATGTTGAGCGTGAAGTGAAGCGTCGTCTGCAGGCTCGCACCAAGGAAGCTGTGATGCAAGCGCTGCTGGATGCAACTGAGATTACCCTGCCGAAGGCGCTGGTTCAGTTGGAAATCGGTCGTCTGATCGAACAGGCACAACGTGACATGCAGCAACGTGGCATGAACGTAAAGGACATGCCTTTCCCGCCGGAACTGTTTGCTCAGCAAGCAGAACGTCGCGTGGCTCTGGGCCTGATCCTGGCTGAAGTGGTTGACGCCAACAAGCTGGAAGCCAAGCCGGAGCAGGTGAAGGCCATGATCGAAGAGTTTGCTGACAGCTACGAGCATCCGGAAGAAGTGCTGACCTGGTACTACGCCAGCGCAGACCGTCTGGAAGGCCCGACTTCCATGGTGCTGGAAGACAATGTAGTGGAATTCGTTCTGTCCAAGGCCAAGGTTGAAGCAGAAGAATTGTCCTTTGATGCCCTGATGGGTAACAACGCCTGATAACGACACAAACGGAGTTGGTCGATGAAATCGATGATTGAACCGCAAGGGCTGGGCCTGGTGCCTATGGTAGTAGAGCAGAGTGGTCGTGGCGAACGCGCTTATGACATCTACTCGCGCCTGCTCAAGGAGCGTATCGTGTTCCTGGTAGGGCCCGTCACCGACGAATCGGCCAACCTGGTTGTGGCGCAGATGCTGTTTCTCGAGTCGGAAAATCCGGACAAGGACATCTACTTCTACATCAATTCGCCAGGTGGTTCGATCACGGCGGGCATGTCCATCTACGACACGATGAATTTCATCAAGCCGGACATTTCCACGCTGTGTATCGGTCAGGCTGCCAGCATGGGCGCTTTTCTGCTCTCCGCTGGCACGAAGGGCAAGCGCTTTGCCCTGACCAATAGCCGCGTGATGATTCACCAGCCGCTGCTGTATGGTGGTGGTCTGAGCGGTCAGGTGACCGATATCGAAATCCATGCCCGTGAGCTGGTGAAGGTAAAGGGCAAGATGAACGAGCTGCTGGCCAAGCATTCCGGCCAGACCATGGAGCGTCTGCAGGCCGATACCGAGCGTGACAATTTCATGTCCGCCGAGGAGGCCCGCGAGTACGGTCTGATTGATAAAGTGCTGACCTCCCGCAAGGATGTTACGGCGTAAGCAGTGGAACTAGCTAATGGCTGATAAAAACAGCAACGAAAAACTTCTGTATTGCTCTTTCTGCGGCAAGAGCCAGCATGAAGTCCAGCGTTTGATCGCCGGTCCCCAGGTCTTCATCTGCAACGAATGCGTCGAGCTGTGCAATGACATCATTCGTGAAGAGCTGGAAAAGGTGGTCGGCGAAATCGGTGATGCCACCGGCACTGCCACCGCACTGCCCACTCCGCAGGAAATCCGCGCAGATCTGGATCAATACATCATCGGCCAGGATTTCGCCAAGAAGACCTTATCTGTTGCCGTGTACAACCATTACAAGCGTCTGTACACCCCTGCAAGCGATAAGGATGAGGTTGAGCTCGCCAAGAGCAATATCCTACTGGTAGGTCCTACCGGTTCTGGCAAGACCTTGTTGGCGCAGTCGCTGGCTCGCCTGCTGGACGTGCCGTTCGTGATTGCGGATGCCACCACGCTGACTGAAGCCGGCTATGTGGGGGAGGATGTCGAACACATCATCCAGAAGTTGCTGCAAAAGTGCGATTACGATGTGGAGAAGGCCCAGCGGGGCATTGTCTATATCGATGAGATCGACAAGATTTCACGCAAGTCGGAAAATCCGTCCATTACTCGAGATGTATCGGGTGAGGGCGTGCAGCAGGCCTTGCTGAAACTGATCGAAGGTACGGTTGCTTCCATTCCGCCGCAAGGTGGGCGCAAGCATCCGAACCAGGAATTCATTCAGGTGGATACCACCAATATCCTGTTCATTTGCGGTGGTGCGTTTGATGGTCTGGAAAAGATCATCCGCCGCCGCTCGGAAAAGGGTGGCATCGGTTTTGGCGCGGAAGTCAGCTCCAAGGATGACAGCAAGTCGACCTCGGCCCTGTTCAAGGAGGCTGAGCCGGAAGACCTCATCCGTTTTGGTCTGATTCCCGAGCTGATTGGCCGTCTGCCGGTGGTGGCCACGTTGGAAGAATTGGACGAAGAGGCCATGGTCACCATCCTGACCCAGCCGAAGAATGCATTGATCAAGCAGTACCAGCGTCTGTTCCGTATGGAGAATGTTGAGCTGGAAGTGCGTCCTTCCGCATTGCGTGTCATTGCCAAGCAGGCACTGGTCCGCAAGACCGGTGCGCGCGGTCTGCGCTCCATTATCGAGCGTGTGCTGCTGGATACCATGTACGAACTGCCGTCCATGGAAAATGTGGAAAAAGTTGTGGTGGATGAAAAGGTTATCGAAAAAGGTGAAAAGCCTCTGTTCATCTATCGCGACAAGGATGAGCAGGTTCAGTCCGCCTGAGTTGATTCAGGATTAGGAAAAGCCGCCCGCAACGGGCGGTTTTCTTTTGTAATGTCGCCAAACTGATTTAGTATGGGGTGTTGATTTTCAGCATGACTGCCCCATCTTTCATGCAATGTTTCACGTACGCAAGGTTAGGTGATATGCCCCAACCCGCAGAACTCCGCGAAGAAACCACACTGCCCCTGCTTCCGCTCCGGGATGTGGTTGTTTTCCCCCATATGGTCATCCCGCTGTTTGTCGGCAGGGCCAAGTCCATCCGTGCGCTGGAAAGCGCCATGGACGAAGGCAAGCAGGTGTTGCTGGTTGCCCAGCGCTCTGCCTCCAAGGACGAACCGGAAGCGGATGATCTCTACAGCGTCGGCACGATTGCCTCGGTCCTGCAAATGCTCAAGCTCCCGGATGGCACTGTCAAGGTGCTGGTCGAGGGCCGTCAGCGTGCACAGATCAGCCGGGTCGAAGAGGATGGTGGCTGCTTTGTCGGCACCATTACACCGCTGGCGGCCGATGGTGAAGATTCCACCGAATCCGAAGCTATGCGCCGCGCCTTGCTGGCCCAGTTTGAGCAGTATGTCAAACTGAACAAGAAAATTCCGCCTGAAGTAATGACTTCTCTGGCAGGCATCGAGCGTGCCGGTCGCATGGCAGATACCATCGTGGCTCACCTGCCGCTCAAGCTGGAGCAGAAGCAGGAAGTGCTGGAGATGTTTGATGTGCGTGCGCGGCTGGAGCATTTGCTGTCCCAGTTGGAAGGCGAGATCGACATCTTGCAGGTGGAAAAGCGCATCCGTGGCCGCGTCAAGCGCCAAATGGAAAAGAGCCAGCGCGAGTATTACCTGAACGAGCAGGTCAAGGCCATCCAGAAAGAACTGGGTGATATGGATGAAGTCAGCGATCTTGACGAGCTGGAAAAGAAGATTCGTCTGGCTGGCATGCCCAAGGAAGCCAAGGACAAAGTCAGTGCCGAGCTGAAAAAGCTCAAGATGATGTCGCCCATGTCGGCCGAAGCGACGGTGGTTCGCAACTACATTGACACCTTGTTGGAACTGCCTTGGAAGAAGAAGACCAAGATCAATAAGGATGTCGGTAACGCCGAAGCTGTGCTGGATGAGGATCACTTCGGCCTGGAAAAGGTCAAGGAGCGCATTCTTGAGTACTTGGCAGTACAGCAGCGCGTAGACAAGCTCAAAGCGCCTATTCTGTGCCTGGTAGGGCCGCCGGGGGTAGGTAAGACCTCGCTGGGACAGTCCATCGCTCGCGCAACCAATCGTAAATTTGTGCGTATGGCCTTGGGCGGCGTGCGGGATGAGTCCGAGATCCGTGGTCATCGCCGTACCTATATTGGCTCCATGCCGGGCAAGGTGCTGCAGAACATGAGCAAGGTCGGGGTGAAGAACCCGCTGTTCCTGCTGGATGAGGTGGACAAGATGGGGGCTGATTTCCGTGGCGACCCTTCATCCGCCTTGCTGGAAGTGCTGGATCCGGAGCAGAATCACTCCTTCGTCGATCATTACGCCGAGGTCGAGTATGACTTGTCGGATGTGATGTTTGTGGCAACAGCCAATTCGCTGAACATTCCGCACGCTTTGCTGGACCGGATGGAAATCATCCGCCTGGCTGGCTACACCGAGGATGAAAAGGTCAATATTGCGCTGAAGTATCTGGTACCCAAGCAAATCAAGGCCAATGGCGTTCAGGAAGGCGAGCTGGTACTGCAGGAAAGTGCTTTGCGCGATATCGTGCGTTACTACACGCGTGAGGCTGGTGTGCGCAGCTTGGACCGCGAAATAGCCAAGATCTGCCGTAAGGTGGTGACGGGTGCTTTACTGGGCAAGAACAAGACGACCAAGGTTACGGTAAATGCCAAGAATCTGGACAAGTACCTGGGTGTACACCGTTTTGATTATGGTGTGGCAGAGCAGGAAAACCGTATTGGCCAGGTGACTGGTCTTGCCTGGACCGAAGTGGGTGGTGAGTTGTTGACCATCGAGGCGGTTTCGCTGCCAGGCAAGGGTAATATTGTGCGAACCGGCCAGTTGGGTGAGGTGATGCAGGAGTCCATCACTGCGGCAATGAGTGTGGTGCGCAGTCGTTCGAGGGCTTTGGGCATTAAGCCTGATTTTCATGAAAAACATGACATGCACATTCATGTGCCTGAAGGTGCGACACCAAAGGATGGCCCGAGCGCTGGCATTGCGATGACAACTGCAATTGTTTCCGTTCTGGCTGGAATTCCGGTACGCTCTGATGTTGCCATGACCGGCGAGATTACCTTGCGCGGGGAAGTATTGCCCATTGGTGGGCTGAAGGAAAAACTGCTTGCTGCACATCGCGGGGGAATCAAGCATGTACTGATTCCGCATGGCAATGCCAAGGACTTGGTGGATATTCCTGCCAACATCAAGCAGAAGCTGGAAATTCATCCTGTTAAGTGGATCGACGAGGTGTTGGCCCTGGCGCTGGAGCGTCAGCCCGAGCCCTTGCCTGAAGAAGCGAAGCCGGAAGAGTTGCACCCCGCACCGGAAGGTGCGTCCGGTGTATCCGTAATGACGCATTAAAAATCAGTATGTTGCAGCCGTAGTTAAATTACCGGGCCGCTTGTGCTTTCCGGACGGGCTTGTCAAATGGCAATGTTCCGCTGGAAGGCGCTTGACACAAGGATTTTGACCTTGCTATAAAGCAAGCGGTTTTTATCCGAATTACGTAGACCGAAGAACGACGAAAGGGGACTTACGTGAACAAGTCTGAACTGATTGATGCAATCGCCGCTGAAGCCGATATTTCCAAAGCTGCAGCTGCCAAGGCACTGGATGGTATGGTTGCCGCTGTTACCGACGCCCTGAAAAAAGGCGACACCGTGACTCTGGTAGGTTTTGGTACTTTCTACGTTGGCGAGCGTGCTGAACGCAGCGGTCGCAACCCGAAAACCGGCGAAACCATCAAGATCCCGGCTGCACGTTCTCCGAAGTTCCGTGCTGGTAAAGCACTGAAAGACGCGCTATAATCTGCAACCTTGTCGTTAGCAATAGCGGCAAGGTTTTATAGCGGGCGTTTAGCTCAGTTGGTAGAGCGTCTGCCTTACAAGCAGAATGTCGGCGGTTCGACTCCGTCAACGCCCACCACAGTTTGGAGTGGTAGTTCAGTTGGTTAGAATACCGGCCTGTCACGCCGGGGGTCGCGGGTTCGAGTCCCGTCCACTCCGCCAAGAATCTACAGAAAAGGTGAACGTGTTCAGTCGTTCACCTTTTTTTTTACCAATGGGGTGGCTTGCGCCGATATCGCCATGTTCGATTTTGTTCAGAATAATAAAATTGCCATTCAAGTCATTCTGGGCGCGGTAGCGCTGACCTTTGTTGGCTTTGGCGTGGGGAGCTATACCTCCGCCGTGGAAGACCCTTACCTGGTAAAGGTAGGCTCTGCCAAAATCTACAAGCGTGATCTGGATCGGATTCTGGAAGGCCAGCCCTCCGATGCCGCTACGCGTCAGCAAGCGCTGGATGACCTGATCCGCCAGGATCTCCTGCTTGCTGCGGCACAGGATGGTGGTGCCAGCGTAAGCCCCGAGCAGTTGCGCAAAGCGATTGCCGGCATTCCGGACCTGCAGGAAAACGGCCAGTTCAGTGCAACGCGCTACAAGGATTTCCTCGCTGCGCGCAATATGTCGCCGGAAGCCTTTGAGGCCAAAATCAGCCGTGACATCATGTTGCAAAACCAGATCAATAATTTTGCTGGTACCGGCTTTGTGGCTCGCAGCATGGTGGAGCGCATGGGTGGCCTGATGGCCCAGGAGCGCCAGGTTCGCCTGCTGCTGTTGAAGCCGGCTGACTTTGCCGCCCAGGTGAAGACGGACGATGCGGCGCTCAAGGCTTTCTATGATGCCAATGCCAAGCGCTTCCGCACGGCCGAGTCGGTGAAACTGGACTATGTGGTGTTATCGCCGCAGGCGGTGGCCACCGGTCTGACAGTGACCGATGCCGAGGTCAAGCAGTATTACGAACAGCATAAGGCTGACCTGGCCGGTGAAGAGCGCCGTGCTTCCCATATCCTGCTGACTGTTCCCAAGGATGCCAAACCTGCTGACAAGGCCAAGATCAAGGCTGAAGCTGATGCCTTGCTCAAGCAATTGCGTGCCGATCCGACCAAGTTTGCCGAGTTGGCCAAGACCAAGTCGCAAGACCCGGGTTCTGCTGCCAATGGTGGTGATCTTGGTTTCTTTGCGCATGGTGCGATGGTCAAGCCGTTTGATGATGTGGTGTTCCGCATGCAGCCTGGCAAGATCAGCGAAGTGGTGGAGACCGAATATGGTTATCACATCATCAAGCTGGATGAGGTGAAACAGCCTGACTTTGCCGCCATCAAGGCAGCGGTGGAAGCCAATCTGAAGCAGCAGAAGGCGGCTGGTCAGCTGCGCAGCATGGCTGACAAGCTGGCAGAAGTTGCCTATCAGCAGGCCGATTCACTCAAGGGTGTGCAAGATGCGCTCAAGCTGGAGGTCAAGCACTCCGACTGGCTGGCACGCGACAAGAAATCCGCTGATCCGGTACTGGCCAATGCCAAGGTACTGGATGCTGCGTTCGGCGATGATGTGCTGAAAAAGAAGCACAATAGCGAGCCGGTGGATATTGGTGGCGGCAATCTGGTGGTGGTGCGCGTGGCTGATCATCAGCCCGAGCGTCAGCAGAAGCTGGATGAAGTACGTGATGTCATCAAGAGTGAGCTGATTGCCACTGAAGGTGCCAAGCTGGCGGAAAAGCAGGGTCAGGCCCTGTTGGCGCAGCTGAAGTCCGGCAAGGGTATGGATGGCCAGAAGTGGGGCGAGCTACTGACGGTTTCGCGGCGTAATCCTGGCTCCATGGTTGGTGGTGATGTACGCGCAGTGTTTGCTGCGCCGGTCAGCCCGCTGCCGGCATTTGCTGGCAGCAAGCATGATAATGGTGACTATGCCATTTATCAGATTGCCAGTGTGGGGGCTGGTGCAGCTGTCAGCGATGATGAGCGTACGCAACTGGCTGGTGCCATGGTGCAGATGGCGGCGCGCAGTCAGCTGGGCAGCTATCTGGAAACGCTGCGGCAGAAATACCCGATCAAGATGGGCAAGCAGCAGCTGAGTGATCAGAGCGAACAATAAAACCATGAATGGCGAGGCCGGGTGTTGGCCTCGCCTGTTTGCTGCGTAGTATCGGCAAGCAATAAAAAAGGGCCGCAAGGCCCTTTGTTTTATCTGGCGATGAGTCAGGCGGCAAAGTTCTTTGCAGCAAAGTCCCAGTTCACCAGCTTCCAGAAGCTGTCCAGGTAGTTCGGACGGCTGTTGCGGTAGTCGATGTAGTAAGCGTGTTCCCACACATCACAGGTCAGGACCGGAGTCTTGTCGGTGGTCAGCGGGGTGGCGGCGTTGCTGGTGGATACCAGGTCCAGCGAACCATCGCTGTTTTTCACCAGCCAGGCCCAGCCAGAACCGAAGGTGCCCACGGCGGTCTGGGTGAAGGCTTTCTTGAACTCTTCAAAGGAACCCCACTTGGCGTTGATGGCATCGGCCAGTGCGCCAGTCGGTTCGCCGCCGGCATTCGGAGCCAGACCAAACCAGTAGAAAGTGTGGTTCCACACCTGGGCGGCGTTGTTGAAGATGCCACCGGAAGATTTCTTCACGATTTCTTCCAGCGAGGCATTTTCGAACTCGGTACCCTTGATCAGGTTGTTCAGGTTGGTGATGTAGGTCTGATGATGCTTGCCGTAATGGAATTCCAGGGTTTCCTTGGAGATGTGGGGAGCCAGCGCATCCAGTGCGTAAGGCAGTTCCGGCAGTTTGTGTTCCATCATGCGCTCCTTGTTGAGAATTGGGCTTGCGAAATTGCGAAAGCCGAATCTAGCGGATTACTGTAGCAGCAAGTGTACTGGAATCAACAGATGATCGCCAATAGTTGACTAAATAAGTAAAGTAAGAAAATGAATAAGTCATTTGATGTCATTGTGCTGGGGGCTGGGGCTGCCGGTATGATGTGTGCAGCGGTAGCCGGCCAGCAGGGCCGCAAGGTGCTATTGCTGGACCATGCGCAAAAACTGGCGGAGAAGATTCGCATTTCTGGCGGTGGGCGCTGCAACTTCACCAATATCGATGCCAAGCCGGATCGCTATTTGTCGGATAACCCGCATTTTTGCCGGTCGGCCCTGGCGCAATTTGGCCCGCAGGATTTCATCGCCATGGTGGAGCGCCACGGCATTGCCTATCACGAGAAAAAGTTGGGCCAGCTGTTTTGCGATGACTCCAGCCAGCAGATCATCGACATGCTGGATGCCGAGTGCAGCGTGGCTGATGTACAACGCCAGATGGGTGCCAGCATTCTGTCCGTGAGCAAGGCTGAGGATGGCATTTTTACCGTTGAAACCGCGCTGGGCAGTTTTACTGCCAGCTCGCTAGTGGTAGCAACTGGTGGCTTGTCGATACCGCAAATTGGCGCGACCCCGCTGGGCTATCGCATTGCCGAGCAGTTTGGTCTGCCGGTAACGACCTTGAGTCCGGCCCTGGTACCGCTGACTTTCCATGTCGAAGACGCAGAGGCTTTTGCTCCCCTGGCCGGAGTGTCGCTGGATGTGGAGGTTAGGGCTGGCAAGGGACGTTTCCGCGAACAGGTACTGTTCACGCATAAGGGTCTGTCTGGCCCGGTCATCCTGCAGGTTTCCTCGTATTGGGAGCCCGGCATGGAGGTAGTAATCAATCTGCTGCCCGACTGTGATGTACAGGCGTTTCTGGACGAACGGCAGGGCAGTGAGCAACTGTTGAGTAATGCGCTGGCAGAGCTGGGCTGGCCCAAGCGCTTTGCAGAAGCCTGGCTGGCGCGATTAGGGTTCAATGTCCGCCTGAAAGATTTGTCAGTCAAAAAACGTATCCAGTTGGCGGAGCTGGTACAGCACTGGCGCATCAAGCCCAATGGTACGCAAGGTTACAAGAAGGCTGAGGTAACCCGCGGTGGCGTATCTACCAAGGCATTGTCATCCAAGACCATGGAGGCCAAGCAGGTGCCTGGTCTGTTTTTCATCGGTGAGGTGGTGGATGTCACCGGCTGGCTGGGGGGGTATAACTTTCAGTGGGCGTGGTCATCCGGCTATGTGGCCGGGAAAAACTGCTAGAATTGCCGTCTTACCCCATGCTGCTGCCTGTTGCACATTTCATTGAGTCTCCATGACCGAACAGTACGAAAATTTTGATGGTGCCATGGCATCCCTGCGCACGCCGCCACATTCGACCGAGGCCGAGCAGTCGGTCCTTGGTGGCCTGATGCTGGACAACGGGGCATTCGACAAGATTGCCGATGTTGTCTCTGAGGCGGATTTTTACCGCCACGATCACAAGCTGATTTTCAAGCACATTGCCCGCCTGGTTGAACTGGGCCGTCCTGCCGACGTAGTGACAGTGTCCGAGGTGCTGGACAAGAATGCCGAGCTGGCCGATGTTGGTGGCCTGTCCTACCTGGCGACACTGGCGCAGAACACCCCATCGGCCGCCAATATCCGCCGCTATGCGGAAATCGTACGCGAGCGCTCCATCATGCGTCAGCTGGCGGTGGTGGGGGCGGAGATCGCCGAATCGGCCTATGCCCCGCAAGGCCGTGATGCTGCCCAGTTGCTGGATGAGGCTGAGGGCAAGGTGTTCCAGATTGCCGAATCTACTGCCAAATCCAAGCAGGGCTTTCTGGAAATGCCAGGGTTGCTGAAGGAAGTGGTCGAACGTATCGACATGCTGTACAGCCGTGACAATCCGGATGAAGTAACCGGTATCCCCACCGGTTTTATCGATCTGGATGCCAAAACATCCGGACTGCAGCCGGGGGACTTGGTGATTGTGGCTGGTCGACCGTCCATGGGTAAGACCGCATTCTCCATGAATATCGCGGAGCATGTTGCGGTGGAGTACAAGGCACCTGTGGCCGTATTCTCCATGGAAATGGGTGGTGCCCAACTGGTAATGCGTATGCTGGGCTCGGTAGGCCGACTGGATCAGCATGTGTTGCGTACTGGTAAGCTGGGCGATGAGGATTGGCAGAAACTGACCTACGCCATCGGCAAGCTGTCCGAAGCGCCGATGTATATCGATGAAACCCCGGCACTGACGGCACTGGAGCTACGTGCCCGTGCCCGTCGCCTGGCACGCCAGCATGGCGGCAAGCTTGGCCTGATCGTGATCGACTATTTGCAGTTGATGTCCGGCTCCGGCCGTGGCGATAACCGTACTGCGGAGCTAGGTGAAATCTCGCGTGGCCTGAAGGGTTTGGCCAAGGAATTACAAGTGCCGGTGATTGCGCTGTCGCAGCTGTCACGTGCGGTGGAGCAGCGTCCCAACAAGCGCCCGATGATGTCCGACTTGCGGGAATCCGGTGCCATCGAGCAGGATGCTGACATCATTATCTTTATGTACCGTGAAGAGTATTACAGCCCGGAAAACGCGGAAGTAAAGGGTATGGCCGAGGCCATTATCGGTAAGCACCGTAACGGTCCGACTGGGGCGGTGCGACTGGCCTTTGTCGGCAAACATGCCAAATTCGAAAATGCAGCCACGCTGGGTATCAGCGGCTGGGCGGACAGTGATAGCTAAGGTTGTCTGTCAGCAAGGAAGCAAGGTGCAGCAGGTGTGTGCATCTGTTCAGGAAAGGAAGGTCATGAGCTTTTTTGACAAACATGTATTCATCTGCTGCAACCAGCGTGCCACGGGTGAGGATTGCTGTAATAACCATGGCTCCAGTGAGTTGCTGGGCTATATGAAAGATCGTATCAAAGCCTTGGGTCTGGCGGGCGATGGCAAGATCCGCATCAACAAGGCCGGTTGCCTGGGGCGTTGCGATGATGGCCCGGTTATGGTGGTGTATCCGCAAGAGACTTGGTACACCTTTATCGACAAGCAGGATATTGATGAAATCGTGGATGAGCACATGGTGGCCGGGCGCATTGTAGAAAGGCTGAAGATCTGATGCTCAAAGCATTGAACAAGATTGTAGTGGCTGGCCCGGTTGGCGGTTTGGAAACCATCGTTGTATTGCCGCAGGCTGCCATCCGCGGTGTGGCGGTCATTTGCCATCCCAATCCGCTGCAGGGTGGCACTAACACCAACAAGGTAGTGCAGACGACTGCCAAGGCGCTTTCGCAACTGGGCTATGCCTGCTACTGTCCCAACCTGCGCGGGGTGGGGGAGAGCGAGGGGGGGCATGATCACGGCATTGGTGAAGTGGATGATGTACTGGCTGTGATTGCGCATGCACGTAACGAGCATGGCGAACTGCCGCTGGCGCTGGCCGGTTTCTCTTTTGGCGGATTTGTCGCTGCGCGTACCCGAGCGGTAATCGAGGCCGACAAGCTGTTGTTGATGGGTGTTGCCGTCGGCAAGTATGAAATTCCCACGCCATCTGTCCCCGCTGATACGCTGGTGATTCATGGCGAAGAGGATGAGGTTATCCCATTGTCTGCCGTGATGGACTGGGCAAGGCCGCAGGATCTGCCGGTATTGGTATTCCCCGGTGCAGGCCATTTTTTCCATGGCAAACTGGTCAAGCTGGGGCAGATGATCCAGCGCTGCTGGTAAATGTCGGGATAATGAGTTGATATGGGCCGATCAGATGACCGGCCTTTTTTGTTGGCTGTATTAGCGATGCAGATCGCCAGCAGCTTCTGGCTGGTAGCTGACTTCTACGACGGTTAGGCGGGTGACACCTGCCAATGTCGGCCAGTCAATGGACTGGCCTTCAGCCAGCCCGAGCAGTGCGGCTCCGACCGGGGCCAGTACCGATACATGTCCGGCCGTGCCGTCGGCCTGGTTAGGATAAACCAGGGTCAGCAGTTTTTCTTCCCCAGTTTGTTCAATGCGAACCCGTGCCGTGCTGTTCATGGTGATGATGCCGGCAGGGATTTCTTCTGGTTCCACAACTTCGGCGCGTTCCAGCTCTGCTTCCAGTGCTGTCAGGGTTGCCTTGTCCTGTGCGGGAAGCCGTTCCATCCAGGCCGCCAGCCTTTCGTAGTCAAGGCTGGAAACGATGATGGATGGTTGGCTAGGCATGGTCGACTCCTTCGTTCAATAAAAAGCACAGGCAGAGAAATTGCCTGTGCGTGTGGTTGCAAATAAAGATGCATGTCTGACTTGGAGTGTGGAGCCGACGGAAAGTTGCCGCGTGTTAGCCTAGCAGGCTCAGTGCACTACGCTGAGACATATTGGCTTGCGCCTGGACCGCAATAGCCGACTGACCGAGTATCTGCTGCTGTACCAGTTGCGCAGTGGCTGCTGCATAGTCGGTATCGCTGATGCGGCTGTTGGCTGCCTGTGCATTGAGTGAGGCATTTTGTAGATTACTGATGGCGGTGGAAAACTGGTTACTGGCCGCCCCCAGCTGGGTGCGCGCGCTGCCTATCGTTGCCAGGTCGGATTGCATCTGTGACTGGGCGGCGATGGCACTGGCCGGGTTGGAAATGTCGATGGTGCCGGTGGCATTCAGATTGCTGCTGTAACCGTTGAGGCCGCCGCTGGCAGGGCTGGCGCTCAGATTGCTGGTGCTGACGCTGATCTGGTTGCTGCTGCCGCCATTGGGGCCAACCTGGAATTGCAGCTGGGTATTGCCGCTCAGCAGGGACGTGCCATTGTATTGCGTACTCTGGATGATGGCCGAGTTGCTCTGGGTTAGCTGGTCTACCTGCTGTTGCATGGCCTGGCGATTGCTGCCGTTGAGTGCAGCGTCTCCAGCCTGGATCGCCAGTTCCTGAATTTGCTGGCTATTGCTCTGTAATTGCGATAGTGCGCCATCTGCTGTCTGCACCAGAGAGATGCCATCCAAGGCGTTGCTGCTGGCCTGATTATCACCACGTACTTGCGCTTCCAGTGACTGGGACAGTGCCGTATTTGCAGCATTGACTGCTGCACTGGTGAGCTGGGTGCCAGAGGCTAGTTGGGCTAGCGTCTGCTCGGTATTCTTGCGCGATTTGTCCAGTTGGGTCTGGGCGTTGAGTGCGCCGAGATTGGTATTGATGCCAAGCATGTTAAGGTCGCTTTTACACTGTCAGATCATGGGCTTACTATAGATGCCATTCTTCTTCTTAACCAGTATTTACACAAAAACACCCACAATATGCGGGTGTTTGCTGTGGTATTGCTAACAAAACCTTAGCGCGAGGCAGGCTTGGCCGGTGTTCCTGCCGACTGGGTCAGGATTTCATAGCCGGTTTCGGTAACCAGAATGGTGTGTTCCCATTGTGCCGACAGGCTGCGGTCCTTGGTGGCGACAGTCCAGCCATCACCCATCATGCGCAGGTGGCGCTTGCCCTGGTTGATCATCGGTTCGATGGTAAAAATCATGCCAGCTTGTAGTTCCAGCCCGGTACCGGGACGGCCGTAGTGCAATACTTGCGGTTCTTCATGGAAACGCTTGCCAATGCCGTGGCCGCAGAATTCCTGTACCACGCTGTAACCGCTGGTTTCGGCGTATTGCTGGATGGCATAGCCGATATCACCCAGCGTGGCACCCGGTTTGACCTTTTCGATACCGCGCCACATGCATTCATAAGTGATCTTGCACAGGCGGCGGGCGTGTTCGCTGACTTCACCGACAAAGAACATGCGGCTGGTATCGCCGTGGTAGCCATCCTTGATCACGGTGATGTCGATGTTCATGATGTCGCCGTTTTTCAGCGGCTTGTCATTGGGAATGCCATGGCACACCACGCTGTTGATCGAGGTGCAGATGGATTTGGGGTAGGGGTTGTGACCGTCCGGCGCATAGTTGAGCGGGGCAGGAATGCAGCCTTGCTCATTGACCATGTAGTCATGGCACAGCTTGTCGATGGCCTCGGTGGTGACACCAGGTTTGACGAAGGGGGTGATGTAATCCAGTACTTCGGAAGCCAGCTTGCCGGCGATACGCATCTTCTCGATATCGGCGGGAGTTTTCAGTTCAACGCTCATTGTGGTGGTCTTGGTGTGTGCGGCAATGTTCCATTCTAGCAAATGATGAAAAAACGGGCATCCCATGGGACGCCCGTTTTACAGATTGTTGCTAAGCGGTTTTCAGCTTAGAACGCAACTTTCAGGCCAACACCGAAGGCTTGCGGGTCGTTGCCAGCGTTCAACACGCCAGTGTTGGCAGTGGTGTCGGTGGTGTTGTAAACCGGAGTGTTGGCAAAGTTCGCAGATTGCGATTGCTTGTTGGTGATCTTGGTGTAGTAGCTGAACAGCTTGGTGGACTTGGACAGGTTGTAGTCCACACCCAGCGCCCACTGGTGAGCCTTGTAGTTGTCTTCAGTACCTGCAGTGGCACCCTTCAGACGGCCCAGCGAGCTGTATTCCAGCTTCACGGTAGCAGCGCCGATGTCTTGGCCCAGTGACAGGGTCCAGTCATCTTGTTTCAGGGAACTGGCACCAGCAATGGCTTGGTCAAAGCGACCGAATTCATAACCGGCACCAACAAAAGTGCCGGTGGCAAATTTGTAGCTGGCAGCCAGTTTGGTGTAGGTCACGTTAGCGCCGGACCAGGCAAAACCTTTGTAGGCCGAGCTCTTGAATTGGTCTTGCTTGAAGCCGGTGTCGTTGGTGCGATCCCAGCCAGCTGCCAGTTGCAGGCCGCCGTTGGTGTAGTTTGCTGCCAAGGACAGGTGGGATGCGTTGGTGCTGCCGTTGCTGCCGCTGGAAGTGCGGCTTTCATCCACGCCGTAAGAACCACCAACCTGGAAGCCGGACCAGTTAGGGGAGAAGTAGTGAATGGAGTTCTTCAGACGGGCTTCGCCACGGCTGTAAACGTTGGCAGCACCGTTGTTTTCAGCGGTGGTATCGCCGAACAGGTTCAGGCCGATGTTGGTCAGGGACTTGTAGGCGGAGTCGTTCTGGCCCAGCAGAACTTTACCGAAGCTGGAGTTGTCCAGGCCAACAAAGGAGTTGCGGCTAGCGAAAGTAGCACCCTGGCCAATATCGTTGGTACCGCCTTGCTCGAAGTAGCGCAGGCTGCTTTCAACCTGCCAGATGGCCTTGGTGCCATTGCCCAGATCTTCGTTGCCCTTGAAGCCGATGCGGGAGTTGTCGTCCACGACACGGGTACGGGACTTGTAGTCACCAGCGGTAGCGCCGGTAGCTTTGGTGGATTCGATGCTGCTGCTCAGGAAACCATAAATGGTTACGTCAGCGTGAGCGGCGAACGGAACGGCGAACAGGGTTGCAACCAGTGCGGCTAGGCTTTTCTTGTGCATCATCAGTGCTCCATCAGGGGTTTTATGTTTCGTTATGCGTACTGGCTGTGGCGGAACTCTATGTTTGAGCCGTCCAGCACGTCAGTACTGTCGAAGTTTAACCACAAAATGTGACGCTGATGTTGCAGTAATGATGCAGATCAAGCCTAGACAAACCGGATTTGTTGTTTTTACGCCAAAAACTTGTTGGGGTAGATTTCGTCGATCAAGGTTCGACAATCGACAATACGCAAATCATTGTCCTTGGCGAAGTCCATCAGAAACTGGAAAACCTGCGGGTCGATCTTCTGCAGCTTCTTGTCGACGGCCACGCAACGTACCCCCTCCAGTAGCATCGGGCGTACATAGGCGTGGTAGGAAAGTTTCTGATCGCCACCGAAAGAGGCGAGAATGCCTGCCAGACGTTCGGCCCAGTCGCTGGGGCGGAAGGTACGGCCTTCGGAGGTGAGTCCCTGGATGACTACTTCATATGGATTGCAAATCATGGTGATGAACCGGGTGTGCTTTTAAGGTGTGGTCTCTGTATTTATCTATAGCAAAGACAGGATTTTTGTTTTGGTCTGTCTTTGTTGCAGGGCAATAGCGGGTTTACCCGCAATTTTACCTGAAAATCAGATGCGCTTGAATGGCGGTAACGAGGCAAGCAGCTTTTTTCCGTAACTTTGTTTCACCAGACGGTTGTCCAGAATGGTGACACGGCCATAATCGCGCTCGGTGCGGATCAGCCGGCCGACTGCCTGAATCAGTTTGATGGAGGCCTCAGGAACCGTCAGTTCGACAAAAGGGTTGCCGCCGCGTTTTTCTATCCAGCGGGACAGGGTTTTCCCCACCGGATCATCCGGCATGGCAAACGGCAGCTTGGCGATGATGACATGCACGCAGCTCTCTCCTGGCAAATCCAGGCCTTCCGAGAAAGAGTCCAGTCCGAAGATCACACTGGGTTGTCCTTCTTTCAGTCGCTGGTGGTGGGTCTCCAGTAGTACGCTTTTGGGGATTTCTCCCTGAATCAGTAGTTGGGTGCGCAAGCTTTCTGGCAACAGGGCAGCAACCTCCTGCATCTGCTTGCGCGAGGAGAACAGCACCAGCGTACCAACCGGTTCGGCAATATCCACCAGCTTGGGCAGCCACTCGACAATTTCGCGGGTATGGCCTTGTGGGTCCTTGGGGCTGGCCAGCATAGGTGGCAAATACAGCTCGCCCTGCTCGGTAAAGTTGAATGGCGAATCCAGTGCAACACAGCTGACTTGGGGCAGCCATTTCAGCCCGGTTTGCGATAGCAGCAGGTCAAATGCACCGAGTGAGCGCAAGGTGGCCGAGGTGAGGACTGCTCCGGCGGCACGACGCCACAAGGTGGCCGCCAGGCTGGCGGCTGCGCTGACGGGGGAGGCGGAGAAAATATAGTCACCCTTGCCCTCGATGCGGCGGGTAATCCATTTGGCGATGGGTGGGGCGGATTCTTCGGTTTCTTTCTCGAACAGATCCCATACCGCCATCAGTTGTTCGGCACGGCCATTGAGAAAGCCGATGTCAGTGGCGGCTTTGTCGATCTGGGTGGTATCGCTGCCTTTTTCCTTGCGGGCCTCGGTCAGCGCATCGTTCAGTGCGGCCAGATGCTTGAAGATGGCGCGGGCGGCAATGGCCATATTGCGGGCTGGCTGCTGCAGGCGCTCTGGCAACTGGCCGTCATCCATCAGCCAGGTGGGCTCCATGTTTTCACTGTTGGCACTGAGTGCGTCTTCGCCACCAAGCAGCCACAGCCATTCGTTCAGTGTTTCCATGCAGGCACTGGCAGCATCCATGGCCTGAGTAGTGATTTCCACCTTGCCGGTCAGTGTTTCCACCCGGGCTGCTGTGGGGGCTACCTTGTCCAGCCAGCTCATAGCCTGGGCAAGCGAGTGTTCAGCCGAGAACTGGTTGATGGCTTTTTTGGCCAGATGGTGTGCCTCGTCGATGCAGTAGTAGCTGTCTTCCGGGGCCGGCAAGATGACGCCGCCACCCATGGAAACATCGGCCAGCATCAAATCATGGTTGGCAACGATGACATCCACGGTTTCCAGGGTGTCGCGCGCCAGGTAGAACGGGCATTCCGGCCGGTTGGGGCAGGCGGCTTTCAGACAGCCGTGGCGGTCGTTGGTGACGCGGCTCCACAGGCTGTCATCGATGATTTCTTTCCAGGTGTCACGATCGCCATTCCAGCGGCGGTAGTAGAACTCGTCCGCCATGCTGCGCAAGGCTTCTATCTCACCGGCCTGGGGCTTGCGGTCCCACAAGGCCAGCATCGGGTCCGGGGCCAGCAATTGGCCCTGGGAATTTTCGGCGGTCAGTGCGTAGATGCGCTGCGGACAAAGATAACGGCCACGGCCCTTGGCCAAGGCAAATGTCAGCGGCAGGCCACTGTTTTCCACCACGAAGGGCAGGTCGCGATTGACCAGCTGCTCTTGCAGGGCAACGGTGGCGCTGGTGACCACCAGCTTTTTGCCGCGTGACCTTGCCATGACACCACCGGCCAGCAAATAGGCCAGACTTTTGCCAACGCCGGTCGGCCCTTCGATCACTGCGATGCTCTCACCCTCTCGATTGGGATAGGCATCACCCTGTTTTTCCATGCTGCGCGACAGTGCGTTGGCTATCTCGGCCAGCATGCGGCGTTGGGCAGCGCGTGGACGGAAGCCGGGCAGGTTGTCGGCAATGGTACGGTAGTGGTCGCGAATGGCGTCTTTTTCGGCATCGGTCAGCATGGCGCGATTGTACCGCAAGCTGAGGGTGGTTTTGGTGCTAAAGCGTCATGGATTTTCGTTGGTGCGCAAATGCTGCTTTGCAAAATGACGCCGCGCTCGGCTTGTGGATACGATAGCCAAAACAATTCATCAGGCGTGATCAGCCACTGCATAGTCTCCGGCGGAAACTGGATGGCATGTGACAAGAAAAGGCTGACACGTTTTGCGTACGCATGGACAGACAAATAACAAGTACGCAGTGTTCTGCACACAGGAGAAATGAGTTGATGACACCCGTTAGCCGCGTTCTGGTGGTAAGCGATGATGCAAAGTGGCAGTCTGATGTGCTGGCCGGACTGGGTGCTGTAGCCGTAAGGCTGGAGAACCCATATGGACTAACTTTCATGGGCGCATCGCGCCTGAAGGAGGCCATGGACATCATCCGCCGTGATGGTGATATCCAGGCGGTATTGGTAGACAAGCAGCTGCAGGAAAAAGGGCTGAATCAGGCTGCAGTCGAGCTGGCCAACCAGATCAGCCACTTCCGCCCTGAATTGTCCTTATATGTATTGCTGATGGATGATGACGAGCGTGTGTTGGTGGAGAATCTTGCCAGCCACGCCGTGGATGGTTATTTCTATCGTGACGAAACCGACTACAACGGCTGGTTCCGCATCCTGACTGCCGAGCTGGCGGAGAAATCGGCTACGCCGTTTTACGACAAGCTCAAGCAATACGTGCGCATGGCCAAGGACTCCTGGCATACCCCGGGCCATGCCGGTGGTGATTCGCTCAAGGGCAGCCCGTGGGTCGGAGATTTTTACGACTTTGTCGGCGAGAACATGCTGCGCGCCGACTTGTCGGTCTCGGTGCCGATGCTGGATTCACTGCTGCATCCGACCGGGGTGATTGCCGAGTCGCAAAAGCTGGCCGCCAAAGCCTTTGGCGCACGCAAGACCTATTTCGCCACCAATGGCACCTCAACTTCCAACAAGGTAATCTTCCAGACTTTGCTGGCACCGGGTGACAAGCTGCTGCTGGACCGCAATTGCCATAAATCAGTCCATCACGGGGTGATTCTGTCCGGTGCATTGCCGGTGTATCTGGATTCCTCCATCAACAAGCAGTACGGCATTTTCGGGCCGGTACCCAAGTCCACCATCTTCGCCGCCATCGAGGCCAATCCGGATGCGCGGGTGCTGATTCTGACTTCCTGCACTTATGATGGCCTGCGCTACGATCTGGTCCCCATCATCGAAGCGGCACATGAGAAGGGCATCAAGGTGATTGTGGATGAGGCTTGGTACGGTTTTGCCCGTTTCCATCCGGCCTTCCGCCCCACGGCGCTGGAATCCGGTGCCGACTATGTCACGCAAAGTACCCACAAGATTCTGTCCGCCTTCTCGCAGGCCAGCATGATCCATGTGAATGACCCCGGATTTGACGAGCATCTGTTCCGGGAGAACTTCAATATGCATACCTCCACCAGCCCGCAGTACAACCTGATTGCCAGCCTGGATGTGGCACGCAAGCAAGCCGTGACCGAGGGCTACCGGCTGCTGGACCGTACGCTGAAGCTGGCAGAGGAACTGCGTGACAAGATCAACTCCACCGGTGCTTTCCGCGTGCTGGAGCTGGAAGACCTGCTGCCCGAGGAAATGCGCGAGGACGACATCCGGCTGGACCCGACCAAGCTGACCGTGGATATCAGCCAGTCCGGCTTTACCACCGACGAGCTGCAACACGAGCTGTTCGAGCGTTACAACATCCAGGTAGAGAAATCCACCTTCAGCACCATCACCCTGTTGCTGACCATGGGTACCACGCGCAGCAAGGTATCACGGCTGTATGATGCGCTGCTGCGTCTGGCCAAGGAAAAGCGCACACCGCGTGCTGTCGGGCGGATGCCGGAGATTCCGCGCTTTTCCCGCCTGGCCTGCTTGCCGCGCGACGCCTTTTATGAGGCTGGTGAGCGCCTGCCGCTGCTGGATGATGATGGCCGTCCCAATGCTGCGCTCAATGGCCGGGTATGTTGCGATCAGATCGTGCCTTACCCGCCGGGCATACCGGTTCTGGTGCCCGGTCAGGTAATTGACGACAGTATCCTGTCTTATCTGGCGCGTCTGCAAAAGACACAAAAGACCATAGAAATGCATGGACTCGCCGAAGATGGCGGGGAAATGTATGTCAGAGTGCTAAAAGATAGGGAGCTTTCGCATTTGCCTGACAGATTATTGTTCGGCTGAGACCTTGTCAGAATGGCAGATTTCCGATAAATATAACAATTGTCGCAAATATATAAATCCAGTATCCAATTGCTACGGGATTGCGACACCAGTTAACTGACTTGAGACCTGCGTGTAGTAATGTGCCATTGCGCATGAAGACACACACCGTGTTCTATGCGCGATGGTCTTTTTTTTTGGAAATCTTACCCATGAAGCAAGTAGGACATTACCTGCAATTCAGCGACCTGAACCACGAGGAGTATCGCCACATCTTCGAGCGTGCCAAGGTTCTGAAGCGACGACACAGCGAAAAACAGCTGTATCAGCCGCTGGTAGGCCGCGTAATGTCCATGATCTTCGAAAAGAATTCCACGCGTACGCGGGTTTCCTTTGAAGCCGGCATGGCTCAGCTTGGCGGTCATGCCATGTTCCTGGATACCAAGACCTCCCAGTTGGGGCGCGGTGAGCCCATTGAAGACACGGCACGGGTGCTGTCGCGCATGAGCGACATCATCATGATCCGCACCTTCGAGCAGTCGCTGGTTGAGCGTCTGGCCACGCATTCCAAGGTGCCGGTCATCAACGGCCTGACCAATGAATACCACCCCTGTCAGATCCTGGCCGACATCTTCACCTTCATTGAGCATCGTGGCTCGATCAAGGGCAAGACCGTGGCCTGGATTGGCGATGGCAACAATGTCTGCCGTACCTGGCTGCAGGCGGCCAAGATTCTTGGCTTCAAGCTGAAGGTGGCTACGCCGGTAGGTTACGAGCTGACGGTGCTGGATGGCGTGCATTACGGCCCCGAGCATTTCGAGCCCAGTCACAGCGCCGTCAAGGCCGTGGAAGGGGCCGATCTGGTCACTACCGACGTGTTCACCAGCATGGGCTACGAAGCAGAAAGTGCAGCCCGACTGGAAGCGTTTGCCAGCTACCAGGTGAATGCCGAGCTGATGAAGCATGCCAAGCCGGACGCGCTGTTCATGCATTGCCTGCCTGCCCACCGTGGTGAGGAAGTGACCGCCGAGGTCATCGACGGCCCGCAGAGCGTGGTATGGGATGAGGCGGAAAACCGCATGCACGCCCAGAAAGCCCTGATCGAATATCTGCTGCTTGGTCATCAGTACGACTGAACCGGCAGGACAACCCACTAGATTCGCTGGAAAGAAAACGCATCATGTCTGACATCAAAAAAGTAGTGCTGGCCTACTCCGGTGGCCTGGATACCTCCGTCATCCTCAAATGGTTGCAAGATGTTTACCACTGTGAAGTGGTGACCTTCACCGCCGACATCGGCCAAGGTGAAGAAGTGGAACCGGCCCGCAAGAAAGCGATTGCGCTGGGTATCAAGCCGGAAAACATCTTTATCGAAGACCTGCGCGAAGAGTTCGTGCGCGACTACGTTTACCCGATGTTCCGTGCCAACGCCATCTACGAAGGCGAGTACCTGCTGGGTACGTCCATCGCCCGTCCGCTGATTTCCAAGCGCCAGATCGAAATCGCCAATGCCGTGGGTGGCGATGCGGTATCGCACGGTGCCACCGGCAAGGGTAACGACCAGGTGCGTTTCGAGCTGGGCTATTACGCTCTGAAACCGGATGTCAAGGTGATTGCGCCGTGGCGCGAATGGGACCTGCTGTCCCGTGAAAAACTGCTGAGCTATGCCGAAAAGCATGGTATCGACATCAGCAAGAAAAAGAACGGTGGCAGCCCGTACTCCATGGATGCCAACCTGCTGCACATCTCCTACGAAGGCACCGTGCTGGAAGATCCGGCAGCCGAGCCGGAAGAAGATATGTGGTTGTGGACGGTCAGCCCGGAAAATGCACCGGACCAGGCCGAATACATCGAGCTGAGCTACGAAAAGGGTGACATCACCGCCATCAACGGCGTGGCCATGAGCCCGGCTCAGGTGCTGACCGAGCTGAACCGCCTGGGCGGCAAGCATGGCATCGGTCGTCTGGACATCGTGGAAAACCGTTACGTGGGCATGAAGTCCCGTGGCTGCTACGAAACCCCGGGCGGCACCATCATGCTGAAGGCACACCGCGCCATCGAATCCATCACACTGGACCGCGAAGTGGCCCACCTGAAGGATGAACTGATGCCGAAGTATGCCCAGCTGATCTACACCGGCTACTGGTGGAGCCCGGAGCGTCAGATGCTGCAAGGCCTGATCGACGCTTCGCAAGCCACCGTCAACGGCTGGGTACGCCTGAAGCTGTACAAGGGCAATGTCATCGTGGTGGGCCGTGAATCCAAGACCGATTCGCTGTTCGACCCGAACATCGCCACCTTCGATGAAGACGGCGGCGCTTACAACCACGCTGATGCGGCTGGCTTCATCCGCCTCAATGCACTGCGTATGCGGATTGCTGCCAACGCCAAGCTCAAGCGCGGCTGATTGGCCCGCTGTTGAAAAACCGCCTTCGGGCGGTTTTTTGCTTTTGGCCGATCTGTGATTGAGGAAAAGTTGAGCGGGGCGTAGATGCGGCGTATCGTATCGGCTTCACCAAGACTGCCGTGTGCACAAGCGCTGTGCGCCTGACCATACAGCCGCATTCATCAAGGAACATCAGGGTGTCTGAAGAGCAATTTACCGATATTTCCATGACCGTATGTCTGACCGGTCTCATCATCTTCATGGGCTTCATCATCTGGGATCTGGGCAAGAAATCCCAGGCTGGCAAGATGGGTACGGCCATTCTGTTTCTGGTGCTGGGTTTTGGTGTGGTGGGCTTCATTTTCAAGAACGTGCTGGTGGAGTTCTTGGTACTCAAATAAGAGAGAGCAGCAGCACCAAAGGAAAACGGGTTGGCTTGTGCCAACCCGTTTTGCGTATGGGGGCAGGGAAATCAAGCAGCGACTTAGCGCTGCGGCGACAGAATCAGGCGCAGGCCCAGTGCGATGAAGATGCTGCCGGCAATGCGGTCCAGCCACTGGCTGGCCTTGGGAGTGCGGTTAAGCCAGCTGCCGATGGCACCGGCAAAATAGCCCAGACTGCCAAACAGCATCGCAGCCTGTGCAGTGAAGATCAGCCCCAGAATGGCCGTCTGCCATCCGCTATGCCCTTGGGCTGGATTGACGAATTGCGGCAGGAAAGCCAGAAAGAACAGCACCACCTTGGGATTGATGGCATTGGCAATCAGTCCCTTGCGGAAATGCGCTGCCAGCGGCGTGTTATCGGTCTGGCGCTGGTCGGCGTGCAGGCTGCTGCCCTTGCTGCGAATGGCCTGCCAGCCCAGATACACCAGATAGCTGCCACCGGCAATTTTCAGCAGGCCAAAGGCCATGGGCGAAGCAGCAATCAGCGCGCTCACCCCCAGTGCGGCCAGTACGGTGTGGGTGATGCAGCCCAGTGCGCAACCCAGGCCGAAAACCATGCCCTGGCGGCGGCCCTTGGCAATGCCCAGGCTCAGTACCATCAGGTTGTCCGGTCCGGGGGAGAGGGTAATCAGTACGGCGGCAGCGGTGAAGGCTGCCAGTTGTTCCGGGCTCACGATCATGGCGTTGTTCTCAAGGCAAACAAGACAACATCATTAAGTATTTTCCAGTTGGGGGCAAGCAGGTTTTCCTGGCATGAACAGGCATGCAGCACCGCTGCAGTTGATATGAAAAAGGCCATGCCGGGCATGGCCGTTACAGATGCAGTAAGGGATTCAGGTGGTCTTGTCCAGCGCGCTTTCTATCTCGCGGATATGCGCCTGATGCTTCTGGATGCGCTCGCCAATCGGCGGGCCCTTGAACTGCTTGCGCACTCCCAGCACAAACCAGAAAAACAGCAGCACCAGCAGCAGGGCAATGGTCAGGTACAGCACCTTCTCATTCGGTGGCTGCATGCCGACAAAGGCCAGCACGGCACCACCGATGGTGGCCAGCAGGGCGATGGGCTTTGATGCCGCACCCAGGCTGAATGGTCCTTTGTGGGTCCAGGTTTTGCCTTCGGCAAACATGCCAGCGGTGACCGGAATGATGTAGGAAATGTACAGGAACACTGCAGAGCCAGCCGACAGCACGGTAAAGGCATCGCCGTACAAGGTGGCAACGATTGCCAGGGTGGCGCTCACCCAGATAGCCAGGCCCGGTGTGCGGTGTACCGGGTGCACTTGCTTGAGCTGATGGGAGAAGGGCAGGCCACCATCGCGGGCAAAGGCGTACATCATGCGTGAGGTGGAAGTCAGGCAGGCCAGACCGCACAGATAGTTGACCAGGAAAATGCCGATACCCAGTACTGCCTTCAGAAGCGGCGGCAGGCTGCCCAGCAGCAGGTCGAAAAAGCCCATGCCAGCCTTGACGCCTGCCTGCATGCTGGGTAGCACCAGCACGAAGGTGCAGATCAGGATGTAGCCGAACAGGGCAGACCACAGTACCGAGCGCAGAATGCCCTTGGGTACGTTGTGAGCGGCCTGATGGGTTTCTTCCGAGGTATGGGCGGAGGCGTCATAGCCGGTAAGGGTGTAAACCGTCAGCAGCAAGCCGGACAGGAAAACCAGCAGGCTGTTGTCGGTTTTGGGCCAGGTGCCGCCATCGGCACCGCTGAAATTGCTGAAGGTGAACAGGCGGGAGAAGTCCAGCGGGCCGGGGGCGTAAGCCAGCAGCGATACGGTCAGCACCACGGCGATGACAAAAATCAGGTAGCCGGACATATCAGTCAGCCGGGTGGTAATCTTGATGCCCAGGTGATTCAGCCAGGCTTGGCTGATGGTGATGCCGGCCAGGAACAGTGTCTGCTCCGTCCAGGTGAGTTTGTCCGGATTGATGCCCAGCAGTGGTGCGATCAGGGTTTTGAAGAAGGGGTCGTACACCCCGAAATTGACCGAGGCCACTACAAAAATCAGCCCCAGCAGGTTGATCCAGGCGGTCACCCAGCCCAAACCTTTGCCGCCGAGAATGGACGACCAGTGATACAGGCCGCCGGCGGTTGGGTAGGACGAAGCAATTTGTGCCATGGCGGCGGCAACAATGCTGGCAAACAGGGCACCCACCGGCCAGCCTATGCCGATGGAAGCGCCGCCTCCGGCGCTCAGTCCGGCGGGAAAGGCGGTAATGCCGCCGGCCAGAATACAGATGATGGAGAAGGAAATAGCAAAGTTGGAAAAACCGCTCATGCGTCTGGACAACTCCTGAGCGTACCCCATGCTGTGTAACAGTTTCTCGTCCTCGCCCTGCGGCGTGGCTGCGTGCTGATCGCGATTCATGATGATCCTTTTTCCGGTGTTGAATGACACGTCATGGAAATGCACTTGCTGAAACATCACCCTTTGCATTGCCAGCCGCTTGCGGGCAAGAGAGTGGCCTGGGTCCGGTATTGCCATGCGGCCTTACCCTTCCCATCGCTTCTGCTCTTGCCTGTCTGTTGCTGGCGTTCTGCGGCCCGTTGCTGCCGAAATGACTGAATGGTGGCTTGCGCTGCTGCCGGTTTCAGTTCTTGTTGCTGCTCATTCTGATCAATGCATCAAACAGCGCTTGCTGGCTGCTGTCGTCCGCGGCGGAAAGCTCCGGATGCCACTGCACGGCAATCACTTGTGGTGCGTCGTCGATTTCGATGGCCTCGATGACGCCATCCTCGGCCCAGGCCACCGGCCGTACGCCATCGCCGGCGCGGTCGATTGCCTGGTGATGCCAGGACTTGCTGCTGATCTGCGTGCCACCCAGCAGGCTGGCCAGGCAGGAGTCACCGGCCACGCGCACGCTGTGCAGTGTCGGGTCGCGTGGTGGCACCCGATGCGCCACCGCCTCGCCCACCACATCCGGCAGATGCAGATGCAAGCTGCCGCCCAGGACGGTGTTGAGAATTTGCAAACCGCGGCAGATGGCCAGCGTGGGTAGCTTGCATGCAAGCAGGGAGCGTGCCAGCGCGGTTTCGGTATCGTCCCGCTCTGCACTGAGGTTGTAGATGGTGGGGTGGGCACCGCCATCGAACAGCGCAGGGGCAATATCGCCGCCGCCAATCAGCACCACGCCGTCCAGCACGGCCAACCAGCGCTCAATGGCGGATTCGCCCACCGGTGGCAGCAGTACCGGCACACCACCAGCCCTCACTACGGCATGCACGTAATCCACCGGGGTGTGGTAGCCGTAGCCCTGGCCGGCAGGGTAGGTGGTCAGGCCGATCAGCGGGGGCTTCATGACAGCCTGCCTTCCACTGCTGCCAGATAGATGGCGCTGTAGTCCGCCGCCTGTAGCGCCAGAGGATTGCCGCCGTCGCTGGGGTCGGCCTTGGCCATGCGGCCGATCTCGCTGGCCCGCTCCAGCGGAATGCCGATCTGCCCCAGCGTATGGGGAATGCCCAGCTCACTGCGCAAGGACAGTACCCAGGTCAGGAAACCGTCGAAACTGCAATCGCTCAGGCCGATATAGCGCGCGGCGGCCGTTAGCCGCTCGGCAATGGCGCTGCGGTTGCGCACCATCACATAGGGCAGCAGGATGGCATTGGCCAGGCCATGATGGGTGTCGAATACCGCACCGATGGGGTGGGCCAGCGCATGTACGCCGCCCAGCCCTTTCTGGAAGGCGGTGGCTCCCATGATGGAGGCGGCCAGCATGTGCGAGCGCGCCTCGATATTGTGGCCGTCAGCATAGGCGGCGGGCAGCCAGTCGTGTACCAGCTTCATGCCTTCCAGTGCCACACCCTGGGCTAGCGGGTGATAAAACGGTGAGCAATAGGCTTCAAAATTGTGCACAAAGGCATCGATGCCGGTGGCCGCCGTCAGATGTGGCGGCAGACCGGTGGTGAGTTCCGGGTCGGCCAGCACCAGCCGTGGCAGCATGGACGGGTGGAAGATGATGACTTTGCGGTGGTCCTCCTCATCGATGATCAGCGAGGCGCGGCCCACTTCCGAGCCGGTGCCGGCGGTGGTGGGAATGGCGATGGTGGGGGCCACGCCGGCCACATTCACCCGCAGCCAGTTGTCGCCCACATCCTCGAAATCCCATAGCGGGCGATCCTGTCCCACCATCAGGGCAATGGCCTTGCCCACATCCAGCGCGCTGCCGCCGCCCACCGCAATCACGCCATCATGCCGGCCTTCCTTATAAGCATGGATGCCGGCGTAGACATCGCGGCCCACCGGGTTGGGGCGCATATCGCTGAAAACGGTAGTTTCCAGCCCGGCCGCGTGCAGGTATTCCAGCAGTTTTGCTATCAGCGGCAGGCGGGCCAGTCCGGGGTCGGTGACCAGTAGCGGTCGGCGCATGCCCAGTTGCTGGCACAGTGCTGGCAGCTCGCTGGCGCGGCCGGCACCAAAGCGGATGCTGGTTGGATAGTTCCAGTTACCTTGCAATTGCATGATCTACCCCTTGAGATGGAAGGACTTGATGCGGGTGAGCTGCTGGTAGCCAAGCACCGATAGCGAGATGCCATGGCCGGTGTCCTTGACCCCGGTCCAGGCCAGGGCTGGGTCCAGGTAGTCGCAGCGGTTCATGAATACGGTGCCGGTGGTAATTTCCTGCCCCAGGCGGATGGCGGCGGCGCTGTCCTGCGTCCACAGCGATGCCGTCAGGCCATAGACGCTGTCGTTCATCAGGGCCACGGCTTCGGCATCGGAATCCACCGGCATGATGCCGATCACCGGGCCAAAGCTTTCGTCACGCATCACGCTCATGCCGTGATGCACGTCCACCAGCACCTGCGGGGCCAGGTAGGCAGTGCCTGGGGCATCTGCGGCAAAATGGCCGGCCGGAATCAGCGCCCGCGCCCCGGCAGCCATCGCATCAGCAATCTGGCTGCGTACAAAACTGGCGGCACTGGCGCGCACCATGGGGCCGAGGTTGGTGCTGGCATCCAGCGGATTGCCAAAGCGGTAAGCCTTGGTGAGTTCGACAAAGCCATCGACAAAGGCCTGGTAGTGGCTGTGGTGCACATAAATGCGCTCGATGCCGCAGCAGGATTGCCCGGAGTTGAAAAACGCACCGTCTACCAGGTTTTCGATGGCACTGGCCAGATCGGCATCTTCGCGTACATAGGCCGGGTCCTTGCCGCCCAGCTCAAGCCCCACGCCGATAAAACGGGTGCTGGCTGCCTGCTGCACGGCATGGCCGCCGGCTACCGAGCCGGTAAAGGCGACAAAGTCGATCTGCGGAGCCGCCACCAGCCGCAGGGTAGCGGCATGATCCAGATGCAGGCTCTGGAACACGCCAGCCGGCAAGCCAGCGGCATCGAAAGCCTGCTGGAACAACTCGGCCACCAGCGGGGTTTGCGATGAGTGCTTGAGGATGACGCTATTGCCGGCGGCCAGTGCCGGCACGATGGTGTTGATGGCGGTGAGGAAGGGGTAGTTCCACGGTGCCAGCACCAGTACCGTACCCAGCGGCTCGCGCTGCATGAAACGCTGGAAACCTGCTTTGGCGGTGGGCTGGATATCGGCCAGGCCCTGTTCGGCAATGTCCAGCATGTAACGGGCCCGCTCTTCCAGTCCGCGCAGCTCGCCCGGTGACTGGCTGATGGGGCGGCCGATCTGGCGGGTGATGGCATCGGCACAGCGGTCTTTATTGGCAAGCAGCCAGTCCACCGCCTTGCCTATCAGCGCCTTGCGTTCAGATAGCGCGGTATGTCGCCAGCCGCGCTGCGCGGCGCAGGCCGCATCGAGAACTGCCTGGGTCTGGGCGGCGGTGGCGTAGGGGCGTTCCAGCAGGATGGAGCCGTCCAGCGGGGTGATGACAGCGAATGAGGTGCTCATTTAGATGATCTCGAAGTAGCGTTTCAATTCCCAGTCCGTCACATGGCGCTGGAACTCGCGTTCTTCCCACTCGCGGGTGGCGGCAAAGTGATCGACAAAATCATCGCCGAACCAGTCACGCGCCGCGGCCGAGCCGCGCAGTGCCTGGGCGGCATCCCACAGGGTGCGGTGCAGTTGCAGATGGGGCGGTGCCTGCATCAGGTAACCGTTGGCGGTGACCGCTTCTTCCGGTTCTATCTTGTTCTCGATGCCGTACAGCCCGGCAGCCAGGCCGCTGGCCAAGGCCAGATAGGGATTGGTGTCGGCACCGGGCAGGCGGTACTCCACCCGCTGCGACTTGCTGCTGCCCGGGATGGCACGAATGGCTACGGTGCGGTTATCCACGCCCCACAAGGCGCTGGTCGGCGCCCAGTAGCCAGGCACCAGCCGACGGAAGCTGTTGATGGTGGGAGCGGCCAGGCTCATGAACTGCGGCATCAGTTTCTGGATGCCGCCAATGAAATGGCGCATGGTGTCGCTGATATTGTGTTCGTGGCCAGCCTGGTGGAAGGCGCTGTGGCCGTCGCGGTCTTTCAGTGAAATATGGATGTGCCCGCCCTGACCGGAGTGTTCTTCATTCCACTTGGCCATGTAGCAGACCATGCGTCCCTGTTTTTCGGCCAGTACCTTGGAGAAGGTCTTGAAGCAGACGGCGTTGTCGGCAGCGGTCATGGCGTGATCCACGGTGAGGGCAGCTTCCAGTGCGCCGGGGCCGGTTTCCTCGTGAAAGCCCTCGATCGGCATGTTCATCTGCTCGCACAGATCCAGCAGGCCGCGATAGAACTCGGTATTCACCGAGTTGCGCAGCACTGAGTAGCCAAATGCGCCGCTGCCCAGTGGCTTGGGCTGCTGGTACAGCCTGCTTTGTAATGCCTCATGGCTTTCGTCGGTAACTAGGAATTCGTACTCGAAACCGGCCATCGGCTCGAAGCCCATGGTGCGGGCCCGCTCCACCACCCGCCGCAGCACGCCGCGCGGACATAGGCCTTCCAGCCGGCCCACCACCTCGCCCTGCACGAAAATCATATTGTCTTCCAGCGGCAGTTCGCGGCAGGACTCGGGGATCAGGCGGATCTGCGCATCGCCATAGCCGCGCCCCCAGCCGGTCAGCAGGGTGTTGTTGTACAGCTTGTCCCCCACATCCCAGCCGAAGACCACGTCACAGAAGCCAAAGCCGCCCTCCAGCGAGGACAGGAACTTGTCACGCGACATGTATTTGCCGCACATCACGCCATCGATATCAACCAGGCCAACCTTGATCTGGCGCAACTGGCGCTGTTCGATCAGGGTTTTCAAATCCGCCATTGTCTTCACATGCCGAGCATCCATGATTGCTCCTTGCGCTGGTGTTGGGGGGTGGCAGGTGCTGTCTTCCTCCTGTTGCGCACAGTATTGTTCGTTAGAAATTTGTCAATCAAGTAGAAAATGTAATAAAAATTAGATTGTGCTATGCAATGTGGAAGCAATGACACAATGCGGCTGAAAGCACGATGGCTGGTATCATCAGCGGGATGTATGCGTTTTTTGCCGAAGTTGGACATTGATAACAACGGCTTGTCAGTCATGGCCTGATTGTGGAGAAAGCCTTGAATCATCAGCGGTCCATTGCGGAAGAGCTCCGCAGCCTGTTCGAAAGCCTGACCCCAACCGAACGCAAGGTGGGCAGGGTGTTGCTGGCCAACTATCCGGTGGCCGGACTGGAAACCATTGCCCAGCTGGCAGCACGGGCGGATGTCAGCGGCCCGACCGTACTGCGGCTGATCAGCAAGCTGGGCTATGACAGCTATACCGCCTTCCAGACTGCCCTGCGCGACGAACTGGAAGTACGGCTGCAGTCACCCCTGGTGCGGCATGATCCGGCCCAGTTGCAGGGTGATCATGATTTTCTGGTGGCTTATGCCAGCAAGGTGGCCCAGCTGATGCAGCAGACGGTGGCCCATTTGCCGCGGGCCGAATTCGATGGCGTGGTCGACATGCTGGGTGAGCGCAAGCACCGCATCTGGCTGCTGGGCGGGCGGCTGACCGACCCGCTGGCTGCCTATCTGTGCCACCACCTGAAAGTAGTACGCGCCGACGTGGTGCACCTGCGCGGCCTGCCGTCCAGTTGGGCGGATTCGCTGGTGGACATGGGCAAGCACGATGTGTTGGTGATCTTTGATATCCGTCGTTACTGGGATGGCGCGCTGAGCATTGCCGAGATGGCCGCCCAGCGTAAAGTCAATGTGCTGCTGTTTACCGATCAGTGGCTGTCACCGGTTTCCCGGGTGGCACGTTTCACCCTGGCCGCGCATACTGCCGGTCCTTCCGGCTGGGACAGCAATACCCCGCTGATGCTGCTGGTGGATGCGGTGATTGCCGCCATCAATACCCGTTACTGGGGAACGATCAGCAACCGCCTGCAGGAGGTGGAAGCCATGCGTGTGCGGCTGGGCGAGGGCAGTGCGCAGGCTGGCGAGTGACAAGGGCGTGCGCAATCTCTAGAATTGCGCCATTCAGATATACATGCCTTACAGGATCCCGCCATGCCGTCTTTTGATATCGTTTCCGAAGTCAATAAAGTAGAAGTGCGCAATGCCGTCGAGCAGTCCAATAAAGAAGTCTCCACCCGCTACGATTTCAAGGGCAGTGATTCCCGCATCGAGCAGACCGACAAGGAAATCACCCTGTATGCCGATGCCGAATTCCAGCTGGACCAGGTCAACGACATCCTGGTGAGCAAGCTGTCCAAGCGCAACGTGGATGTCCGCAGCCTGGAATATGGCAAGCTGGAAAAGGTGAGCGGCAACAAGGTGAAAAAAGTGCTGACCGTGAAGGAAGGCCTGGAAACCGAAATGGCCAAGAAGATCGTCCGCATCATCAAGGATGCCAAGCTGAAGGTGCAGGCCAGCATCCAGGGCGAAGCGGTGCGCGTGTCCGGTGCCAAGCGTGACCTGCTGCAAGAATGTATCGCCCTGCTACGCAAGGAGATTGCCGACGACAAGGAAAACGGTGTGCCGCTGCAGTTCAACAACTTCCGCGACTGAGCCAGCGCCGTTTTCTGGCAGATTACACCGGCCCCCTGGGCCGGTTTTGCTTTTGCCGGACGTCCCTCCTACAATACGGCCCTTGTTGAATAGACAGCAACCTGCGCATTGGAATCAGCATGTTACGCATTACCGAACTCAAACTGCCGCTGGATCACAGCGAAGCAGAACTGACCGAGGCCATTGTGGCCTTTCTCGGCATCAAGCCAGCCGAGCTGAAAAATTACACCGTATTCAAGCGCAGCTATGATGCCCGCCGTGGCGTGATGAGCCTGGCCTACATCATCGATATGGAAGTGGAAGGCGAAGCCAGGCTGCTGGCCCGTTTCAAGGGCAATGTCCATGTGCTGCCCACGCCGGATACCAGCTATCACTTTGTCACCCAGGCCCCGGCCACGCTGGCCAAGCGCCCGGTGGTGGTGGGTTTTGGTCCCTGTGGCCTGCTGGCTGCCTTGCTGCTGGCGCAGATGGGCTTCAAGCCTATCGTGCTGGAGCGCGGCAAGAAAGTGCGTGAACGTACCAAGGATACCTGGGGCCTGTGGCGCAAGAATGTGCTGAACCCGGAATCCAATGTGCAGTTTGGTGAGGGTGGTGCCGGTACTTTCTCCGACGGCAAGCTGTACAGCCAGATCAAGGATCCGCGCCATTTGGGCCGCAAGGTGCTGACCGAGTTCGTCAAGGCCGGTGCGCCAGAAGAAATCCTGTTCATCGCCAAGCCCCATATCGGTACTTTCCGCCTGGTCAGCATGGTGGAGAAGATGCGGGCGGAAATCGAGGCGCTGGGCGGTGAAATCCGCTTTCAGCAACGCGTGACCGATTTGCACATCGACAATGGCCACATCCGTGGCCTGACGCTGGCTGATGGCAGCCAGATCGAGGCCGACCACGTGATTCTGGCACTGGGCCATAGCGCACGCGATACCTTCGAGATGCTGCATCAGCGCGGTGTGTTCATGGAGGCCAAGCCGTTCTCGGTGGGCTTCCGTATCGAACACCCGCAAGCCCTGATCGACAAGGCGCGCTGGGGCAAATATGCTGGTCACCCCATTCTGGGGGCGGCGGATTACAAACTGGTGCACCACGCCAGCAACGGTCGTGCGGTTTACAGCTTCTGTATGTGTCCGGGCGGGCAGGTGGTGGCGGCAACCTCGGAAGAGGGGCGCGTAGTGACCAATGGTATGAGCCAGTATTCCCGTGCCGAGCGCAATGCCAACTCCGGCATGGTGGTCAGCATCAACCCGGAAGACTACCCAGGCGGTGCACTGGCGGGCATTGCCTTCCAGCGCGCGCTGGAAAGCCACGCCTATGTGCTGGGCGGCAGTACTTACGAGGCCCCGGCCCAACTGGTGGGCGATTTCCTGGCTGGCCGCGCCTCCACCGCAGTCGGTTCGGTGGAACCGTCCTACCAGCCTGGCGTGCATTGGACCGACCTGTCCAGCGCGCTGCCGGACTTTGCCATCGCCGCCATGCGTGAGGCGCTGCCAGAGTTCGGCAAGAAGATTCGCGGCTACGACATGCACGATGCCGTGCTGACCGGGGTGGAAACCCGCACCAGCTCGCCACTGCGCATTACCCGTGGTGAAGATCTGCAAAGCCTGAACGTGAAGGGTTTGTATCCGGCCGGCGAGGGTGCTGGCTACGCTGGCGGTATCTTATCCGCTGGTGTGGATGGCATCCGTGTGGCCGAGGCGCTGGCTTTGAATATGGCAGCACAAGTTTGACGATTTTCTCCATGACTTGACAGGTCTGGCACCACGTCCGGTGTTGGCGCTATATGCCATAAGATGGATTGCAGTATTAAATGAATGATGATGTTGTGCCTGGGCGCTTCTGCAGAAGCGCCTTTTTTATTGGTATTATGAATTGCGTTTTATTAATGGCTGCGGTCATTAAGAGTGAAATGCATTCAATGTGATTGGCCTGAATAAATTTACATAGTTTATGGTGATTTATTTGCTGATGTTTTAACCTGTACTAAAGGTCAAGATTGACTTGTGTGGCGTTGCTTGAAGCTAATGATGGGGGTGCTATAAGCAAGATATTTACCACCAAATGTCTGAGGTGTTTGATGAAGCTCTCATCAAGATTGTTAATGTCCATTCTGGTTTCAGTGTTGACCATGCTGATTCTGGTTGTAATGGCAATCAGTTTTGAAAAAATGGCAGATCGCAGACTGGATGATGCGTTGAATAATCTGCTGCCATCGGTCAAGGATCTGAATGGCGCTATTGATGCATTTGTCGAAATGCGCACTGATGCCAATAAAACGCTATTGGTTGATTCTACTGAAGAGCGAAAAAAGCTGCTGCAGATGTTTCAATCTTCAGCCGTGCAACTAAAGCAGGTGCTGGATCGATATGAAAAAAATGATATATATGACCAGCAGGATAAGATGCTGCTCTTGAAGGATAAGGAAGCATTTGATCGTTATAATAAGGCGGTGCTGTCTGCACTAGCGCTGGAGGCTACGGCAACCGGGCGAGGTATTGCACTTGCCCATTTTTTGACTGGGGATGTCAAGATGGCGGCCGAGGCATTTATGCGCGCTATTCGTGAGCATGTTGCCTACAATATGAAAATTGCGGAGAATATTCAACGCGAGGATGCATCAGCTTCGGCCCGCAATGTGCTTATGCTCTCTTCAGTTGCCGGAATTTCTTTTCTGATATTGTCGCTTGTATATTTAAATGTTTATCGGGCTATCGCTGGTGGCTTGGCTGAAATGAAATCCGTTATTTATCAGTTAAACAAGGATAAGAATCTCACCGTGCGCCATGTACGAAAGGGTCGGGATGAGGTCTGTGAGGTGCTGAATACCGTGAATGCACTGATTGAGAATCTGCATCATAACTTTGGCGAAATGCAGACCAGTGCCCGTGCCGTGATGACTTCTTCCAAAGAGTTCAGCCAGTCTGCTAAAGAAGTATCCTCTGCATCCAATCAGCAAAGTGAAGCCTCTGCCAGTATGGCCGCTTCGATCGAACAAATGACGGTTGCGGTGAACCATATTGCCGAACGTGCCACGCATGCGCGCAATCTGGGGCAGGAGGCTGGAACGCTGGCGCATCAAGGCTCGGCCACCATTACCCAGACCATTCAGGATATACGTGAAATTTCTCAGGCTGTGGAAAAGTCCGGAGTCAGCATTCGGGAATTGGAAAACTATAGCGGTACAGTAAATACTGTGGTGCTGGTGATCAAGGATATCGCCGACCAGACCAATTTGTTGGCCTTGAATGCTGCAATAGAGGCGGCGCGCGCGGGCGAGTTGGGCCGAGGTTTTGCCGTGGTGGCCGACGAAGTACGCAAGCTGGCGGAACGTACCGCGGTTTCCACGCAGGAGATCTCACAAACCATCAATGCCATGCGAGAGAAGTCCACCCAGGCAACCGAGCAGATGAAAGTAGCCGAGGAGTTGGCGCGGATGGGTGTTTCAAGAGCGGATGACGCCGATCAGGCCATCGGCAGAATTGGCGATGCCACTGGAAATACCGTGAAAATGGTAGAAGAAATGGCCATTTCCATTACCGAGCAGGGGTTGGCGGCCAACAGTATTGCCCAGCGTATTGAACAGGTGGTGCAAATGGCGGAGGCGTCATCCGTTAGCGCTGCAGATGCAGCGCGTAATGCAGGGCAATTGCTGTCCTTGGCGGAAAAACAAATCGGCATCATCCAGCAGTACACCTTGTAAGTCTGCCGCAGGCCTGCACGGCAAAACGGGCCTTCGCCACCACTGGCAAAGGCCCGCATGTTTACAACAAGCCGGATCGGTTTACAGCTTGATCAGCGTGCTCTTCAGTTCGGTGTATTTTTCCAGCGCGTGCAGTGACTTGTCGCGACCATTACCCGACTGCTTGAAGCCGCCGAAGGGGAAGTTCATGTCGCCGCCTTCGTCGTAGCAGTTCACCCATACCGTACCGGCGCGCAGGCGGCGTGATACCTGATGCGCGGTAGTCACGTTGGCAGTCCATACCGCGGCAGCCAGGCCGTATTCGGAGTCATTGGCGATGCGTACGGCCTCGTCGATGGTGTCGAAGGTGATCACCGACAGCACCGGCCCGAAGATTTCTTCGCGGCAGGTGGTCATGTCCGGGCGCGGGCAGTCAAAGGCGGTGGGTTCGATGAACAGGCCCCGGTCTGTGTGGGTGGCCTTGCCGCCGCAGATCAGGCCGGCACCTTCGCTGATGCCCTTGTCCACGTAGGACAGCACCTTGTCGTACTGGATCTTGTCCACGATGGCACCCATGCTGGTGGCCGGGTCCAGCGGATCGCCCGGATACCAGCCTTCCGCTGCCTTTTTGAATTCAGCCAGGAATTGTTCCTTCACCTTGCTGTGCACTAGCACACGTGAACCGGCGGTGCACATTTCACCCATATTGAAGAAAATGCCACCGGCGGCGGTGCGGGCTGCCTTGGCGATATCGGCGCAGTCTTCCAGCACGATATTGGGCGACTTGCCACCCAGTTCCAGCCACACGCGCTTGAGGTTGGATTGCGCTGCGTAGCCGGCAATCAGCTTGCCCACGCCGGTGGAACCGGTGAAGGCCAGGCAATCCACATCCATGTGCAGCGCCAGTGCTTTGCCGACTTCACCTGCACCCGGCAGCACCTGGAAGATACCGTCGGGGATGCCAGCGTCCTTGGCCAGCTGTGCCAGACGAATGGCGGTGAGCGGGGATTTTTCCGACGGCTTGACGATGACGGCGTTACCCGCAGCCAGCGCCGGGCCGAATTTCCAGCTTGCCATCAGGATGGGGAAGTTCCACGGCACCACGGCGGCTACCACGCCAATGGCTTCGCGGGTAACCAGGCCCACCAGTTTCGGATCGACCGGGGCCACTTCGCCGCCGATCTTGTCGATGGCCTCGGCAAACCATTCCACGCAGTAGGCTGCGCCCGGCACGTCCACGGTGGTGGAGTCGCCAATCGGCTTGCCCATGTCCAGGGTTTCCAGCAGGGCCAGCTCGTCGCCATGTTCGCGGATCAGCGCGGCAAAGCGCTTGAGGATCTTGCCGCGTGCCAGCGGTGCCAGCTCGGACCATGCACCGGAATCAAAGGCAGTGCGGGCGGCCTTGACGGCAGCCTCGACCTCGGCCTCGCCGCAGCAGGCGATGTCCGCCAGCTTCTGGCCATTGGCCGGGTTGATGCAGTCGAAAGTCTTGCCATCCGCGGCAGCGGTATAGCTGCCGTTGATGAAGGCGCGGCCTTCGATATTGAGTTCGGCAGCAAACTGCTTCCACTGTGCATGGGTACGAGCCATTGGTGTTCTCCTGGTGTTATATGCGGTGATCCCGGTTGCTCGTGGCTGGCAACCGTCAATCAGAATGTGGGCGGCGAGCTGGCGCTGACAATTTCACAGACTTGCTTGCCGGTATTGCGGAAGCGGTGCGGCAGTTTGCTGTCGAAATAGTAAGAGTCGCCCGGGCCCAGGACACGGGTTTCATTGTTGACCGTGAGTTCTATCGAGCCGGCAATGATGACGCCGCCTTCCTGGCCTTCGTGCATCAGCATGTCCGGACCGGTGTCGGCACCCGGTTCGTAATGTTCTTTCAGAATGGCAATGTCACGGCGTTCGTGGGCAGTGCCAACCAGCAGCAGCTTGATTTGATCATTGCCCAGATTGGGCAGCTCCTTGGCCTGATAAAACACACGCGGCTGTTGCGGCTCTACATCAAAAGTGAAGAAATCGGCCAGGGTCATGGGCATGCCCTCCAGCACTTTCTTCAGGGAGCTGATCGATGGGCTGACGCGATTCTGCTCGATCAGCGAGATCGTGCCGTTTGTCACGCCTGCCCGTTTGGCAAGTTCGCGTTGCGAGAGTCCGGCGCGCTCTCTGACCACTCTCAATCGTGCTCCAACATCCATCTGGCGGTTTCCATCTATGTTAATAATTTTAGACGTTCCATCATAGGGTTTTTGATCGTATCCCGCATCTGTTGTTGCGTCGCAAAATCAAATTATTTTGCAAGTTTTCGAGTTTATAGCCAGAATCGACCACAGGAATCAAGTGTGCTGTGGATTTTTTTAAACATCCGCAACAGTATATTTGATCAAACCTTGGCTTGTTGCAAGAACCGTGGCATGCTGTTTCGTGCTGGTATTCTGCACAGCGACGGCGTACTTTCATCTGATCAGTTGTCTCGACCGTTTACATGGTTTCAAGTCTGGCTGGTCAGCTGCGGTAACAGGAAGTGCAATGTGTCGTATGAATGACGCCATGAGCTGTTTCCGTCCTGTCGCAGCCTGCTTTATTGGCAGTGCAGAATGCCGCGAAGTTGCAACTGTCGGAGTTCGCAGCAGCGAATTCCTCAATCGAGTTAACGAGGTCCTTATGCAGCAACCTATCATCGGCATTCCGTGTGATGTGAAACTGGTAAGCGGTCTGCCATTTCACGCGGTTGGCGAGAAATACATTGCAGCTGCCGCAGGTGGCGTGGGTGGTATCCCGGTGCTGATCCCGTCGCTGGGTGATGCTGCGCCGCTGCGCGAATATCTCAAGTTTGTGGACGGTGTGCTGCTGCCTGGCTCGCTGTCCAATGTAGAGCCTCATCGTTATGGCGGCGCTGCCAGCCGCCAGGGAACACTTCATGATCCGGCGCGTGATGCAACCACGCTGCCGCTCATCGACCTTCTTCTGCAAGAAGGCATCCCGCTTCTGGGTATTTGCCGCGGTTTCCAGGAAATCAATGTTGCACTGGGCGGCGAACTCTTCCAGCACGTACAGGAAGAAGCAGGCTTTAGCGATCATCGCGAGCCGGATACTCAGAATCTGGATGAGATGTATGGTCTGGCTCATGCCCTGCACCTGCAACCGGACAGCTTGCTCAAAAGCTGGCTGGGGCAGGACGAAGTCAGGGTGAACTCGCTGCACCAGCAAGGTATCAAACGTTTGGCCGACCGCCTGATTGCGGAAGGCGTGGCGGATGATGGGCTGGTGGAGGCTTACCGGGTCAAGGATGCCAAGGGCTTTGCCTATGGCGCGCAGTGGCATCCGGAATGGAAATACTGGGAAAACCCGGTGTCCATGGCCATTTTCAACGCGTTCGGTGACGCTTGCCGCGCGCGTCGTGCCAGCCGCCAGGGCTGAGACGCACGTTATCCAGAGCCGGTTTACCGGCCACTATGGAAGTAGAGGAAAACATGAACCAAATCAATGATTGGCTGCGAGAACATCGCATCACGGAAGTCGAGTGCATCGTACCGGACATGACCGGCGTGGCACGCGGCAAGATTGTTCCCAAGGACAAATTCGTCTCCGACCCGGAAATGCGTCTTCCGGAAGCGGTACTGATCCAGACTGTTACCGGCGACTACCCGGACGACAGCATGCTGGACCTGACTGACCCGGATATGGTGCTGACGCCCGATCCGAACTCCCTGCGTTTTGTGCCCTGGGCTGCGGACCCCACCGCCCAGCTGATTTACGACTGCTACCGCGCCGATGGCTCGCTGGTGGACGTGGCACCGCGTAGCGTGCTCAAGCGCGTGTTGGGCCTGTTTGACGAACTGGGCTTCGAGCCGGTGCTGGCACCGGAAATGGAGTTCTACCTGATGTCGCCGAACCCGGATCCGGACATTCCGCTGTCCGCCCCGATCGGCCGTACCGGTCGCGCCGAATTCGGCCGCCGCTCCTATTCGATTGATGCGGTGAACGAATTCGATCCGCTGTTCGAAGACATCTACGACTACTGCCATGCGCAGAATCTGGAAGTGGACACGCTGATTCACGAAATCGGCACCGCCCAGATGGAAATCAACTTCCTGCATGGTAATCCGCTGGATCTGGCCGACCAGGTATTCCTGTTCAAGCGTACCGTGCGCGAAGCGGCATTCCGCCACAATATGTACGCCACCTTCATGGCCAAGCCGATGGAAAACGAGCCGGGCTCCGCCATGCACATGCACCAGAGCCTGATCGACAAGAACACCGGCAAGAACGTGTTCACCAATGAAGATGGCAGCCCGTCCGATATCTTCTTCCACTTCATTGGCGGCATGCAGCACTACATTCCGGAAGTAATGCCGTTCTTTGCGCCGTACGTGAACTCCTTCCGTCGCCTCAGCCCCTATACCGCTGCGCCGACCAATGTGGAGTGGGGCTACGACAACCGTACCGTCGGTCTGCGCGTGCCGCATTCTTCCCCGGCAGCCCGCCGCGTGGAAAACCGCGTGCCCGGCGTGGACGTGAACCCGTACATCGCCATGGCGGCCACCCTGGCTTGTGGCTATCTGGGCATCGTCAACAAGATCAAGCCGCGCGAGCCGATGTCCACCGATGCCTACGAGCTGCCTTTCCAGTTCCCGCACGGTGCGGAAGAGTCGCTCAAGCGTCTGGCTGCCTGCCCGGATATTCCGGAAGTCATGGGCCCGCACTTTGTGAAGATGTACCTGGGCATGAAGGAGAAGGAATTCTCCGAATACTTCCGCGTCATCAGCCCGTGGGAGCGCAAGTTCCTGCTGCTGCACGTATAAGAAGAAGCTTCAGGTGAGTGCTGCCAGCGTGCTGGCAGCTGTTGGCCGGGATGCCGGCCAACAATGAAATAGGCAGTCGCAGCAGGCATCTTGATCCTGAGATCCGGCTTGGCCGGGTTTTGTCTGGAAACATCAATGTTGCAGCCTGAGGCTGGCCGATTCCGGCCAGCCCAACAATAAGCCCCCCGAGGGCTGGAGAGATAGTAGAGAGGAAGCTTTTATGCAGAACCAACGTACTACGACCGAATGGCGCGAACTGGATGCAGCACACCATCTGCATCCGTTTACTGACACCAACTCGCTGAACCAGCAGGGTGCGCGTGTCATTACCAAGGCAGACGGCATTTATCTGTACGACTCCGAAGGGAACAAGATTCTCGACGGCATGGCCGGCCTGTGGTGTGTCAATATCGGTTATGGCCGCAAGGATCTGCCGGAAGTCGCCAAGCAGCAGATGGAGCAGCTGGCTTACTACAATACCTTCTTCAAAACCACGCATCCGGCGGTGGTGGAACTGTCCCACCTGCTGGCAGAAGTGGCTCCGGAAGGGTTCAAGCAGGTGTTCTACACCAACTCCGGCTCCGAATCCGTCGATACCATGATCCGCATGGTGCGTCGCTACTGGGATGTAAAAGGCAAGAAGGACAAGAAGACCCTGATTGGCCGCTGGAACGGCTATCACGGTTCCACCATCGGCGGTGCCAGCCTGGGCGGCATGACCTATATGCACGAACAGGGCGATCTGCCGATTCCGGGCATCGTGCATGTGGAACAGCCGTGGTGGTACAAGCATGGCAAGGACATGACGCCGGAAGAGTTCGGCCTGGCTGCCGCCAAGTGGGTGGAAGACAAGATTCTGGAAGTGGGTGCCGACAAGGTGGCTGCCTTCGTGGGCGAGCCGATTCAGGGCGCCGGTGGCGTGATTGTGCCGCCGTCCACCTACTGGCCGGAAATTCAGCGCATCTGCCAGAAGTACGACATCCTGCTGGTGGCCGATGAAGTCATCTGCGGTTTTGGTCGCACTGGTGAATGGTTCGGCCAGCAGGTATTCGGCTTCAAGCCGGACATCTTCACCACCGCCAAGGGCCTGTCCTCCGGCTATCAGCCGATTGGCGCAGTATTCGTCAATGAAAAAGTGGCAACTACGCTGGCCGAGGGCGGTGACTTCAACCACGGCTTTACCTACTCCGGTCACCCGGTGGCTGCTGCCGTGGCGCACGCCAACGTCAAGGCCCTGCGTGACGAAGGCATTGTCGACCGCGTGAAGAACGACACCGGCCCCTACATGCAAAAACGCTGGCGTGAAGTGTTCGGCCAGTTTGAACATGTGGACGATGTGCGTGGCGTGGGCCTGATTCAGGCATTCACCCTGGTCAAGAACAAAGCCACCCGTGAGCTGTTCCCGAACTTTGGCGAAATCGGCACCATGTGCCGCGATATCTTCTTCAAGAACAACCTGATCATGCGTGCCTGCGGCGACCATATTGTGTCCGCACCGCCGCTGGTGATCAGCAAGGAAGAAATCGACCAGATGCTTGAAACTGCGGCCAAGTGCATGGTGGAATTCGAGAAACAACTGAAAGAGCGCGGCCTGGTTTGATGGGCTGATGGCTGTAAGTAGAACGGGCTGCCCTGCGGGTGGCCCGTTTTTCATGCTGGCAGGCAAATGGCGGACTTGCTTGCAGCCTGGCCTGGCAGCTACAAAAGATAAAGGCGGGCCCGCTGCAAGGGCGGCATGCCATGCTATTATTCGGGCTGTCATTGCCTTGTCAGGGGGTTGCTCCTGCTTGTTCGGAGCCCGCAAGGAAGCATGTGACGTTGATGCCTGATGTCCGTTACGGTCATGGCGGGGATGCCAGAGACTGAATGTCAGTAACGTTCAATCGAGTCGCGATAATCACAATTACAGGATCAAGCTAATGTTTGTCGGAATCGGCTACCTTCTTCTCCTCGGCTGCGTGCTGGGGGGGGTTGTCGCAGCAGGGGGCCATCTGGGGGCGCTGATGCAGCCGCTGGAAGTGGTCATGATTGCCGGTGCGGCAGCTGGCGCCTTTGTGGTCGCCAATGGCGGCGCACCGATGAAGGCCACCATCAAGGCCTTGCCAACGGTATTCAAGGGCTCGCCCTACAACAAGGCCTTCTACATGGAGCTGTTCACCTTGTTGTTTGAAATCCTGTCCAAGGTGCGCAAGGAAGGCTTGATGTCGGTGGAAGCCGATGTGGAAAACCCCGAGTCCAGTCCGGTGTTCTCCAAATACCCGGCGGTATTGCACGATCACCATGTGGTGGAGTTCATCTGCGACTACCTGCGGCTGATGGTGGGCGGCAATCTCAATGCCTTCGAAATTGAAAACCTGATGGATGTGGAAATCGAAACCCACCACCATGAGGGTGAAGTGCCGATCAGCGCGGTAAAAGGCCTGGCCGATGGCTTGCCTGCCTTCGGTATCGTGGCGGCGGTGATGGGGGTGGTACACACCATGGAGTCGGTGGGCGCGCCGCCGTCCGAGCTGGGCATGCTGATTGCCCACGCCCTGGTGGGTACTTTCCTGGGTATTTTGCTGGCCTATGGTTTTGTGGCCCCGCTGGCTACCATTCTGGAACACAAGCTGGGTGATGGCACCCGTGTCTTCCAGACCATCAAGGTTACCCTGTTGGCCAGTCTGAATGGCTATGCGCCGCAAGTTGCGGTGGAGTTTGGTCGCAAGGTGCTGACTTCGACGGATCGTCCTTCCTTCAAGGAACTGGAAGACCACGTCAAGCAGGCCAAGAAATAAGCGAGGCAGGGTTGGAACATGGCTGACGAATCGCAACGCCCCATTATTGTCAAACGCATCAAGAAAGGCGGGCACGGCCACCATGGTGGTGCCTGGAAGATTGCCTATGCCGACTTCGTGACGGCGATGATGGCTTTCTTCTTGCTGATGTGGCTGCTGGGTTCTGCCTCGCAGGGCACGCTGAACGGTATTGCCGAGTATTTCAAGACACCGCTGAAGGTGGCGATGTCTGGTGGTGATGGTGCCGGCGATGCCACCTCGGTAGTGAAGGGCGGTGGTAACGACCTTACCAAAAAGGCAGGGCAGGTCAACAAGAGCAGCAAGGAACAAGAGCGCAAGGTGATGGAAAAGCAGGCTCTGGACAAGCTGCAGCAAAAGATCCAGTCCAGTGTGGAGCAAAGCCAGGTTCTGAAGGATTACAAGAACCAGATGAAGCTGGAAATGACACCGGAAGGCCTGAAAATCCAGATTGTTGACGAGCAGAACCGCCCCATGTTCGACTCAGGCAGCTCGCGCATGTTGCCGCACACTCGGGTGCTGTTGCAGCAGCTGGCGCAGCAGCTTAATCAGTTGCCCAACCGTATCAGCATTTCCGGTCATACCGATGCATCGCCTTTTGGAAACGGGCAGAACGGTTACAGCAACTGGGAGCTGTCGGCTGATCGAGCCAATACAGCCCGGCGCGAGCTGGTGGCCGGCGGCCTGCAGGATGACAAGGTGATGCGTGTGGTTGGCGTAGCTGCGGCCAACCCGCTGATCAAGAGCAATGTATTCAGCCCGGAAAACCGCCGTATCACCATCGTGGTGCTGAACAAGGATGCCGAGGAGGCAATCCAGAATGATGGTGTGAAGCCGGTACTCAGCCAGGAGCCGATCGGCCCTATCGGCCCGGCTGAAAACACTGCGGCCAAGGCTGAATAAGCAGGTATGCGCGGGACCCTGCTGCGACATCTGCTGCTCCAGCTACTGGCGGCGCTGCTGGCCTGGTTCTTTATTGCACCAGCGGCGCAGCCACAGGCCTGGGCTATTCTGCAGGGCTTGTTTGCCGTATTGCTGACTTATGTATGGCGCCTGCCAGGCTGGCAAAAAATTTCCCATGGCCTGTTTGTGCCGGCGGTCGTGCTGTTGCAGCAACTGGCTGTGCCGGCATGGGTGTATTTATTCGGCCTGCTACTGACTGTTGCTATGGGACGAAATGCGCTGACAGAACGGGTGCCGCTGTATCGTTCCGGACGCGAGGTAGCCGACAGGCTGGCGGCTTATCTGCCGCAGGGTGCCCGGGTGCTGGAGGCGGGTTGCGGTGATGGACGGCTGGCTATCCAACTGGCGGCACTGCGCCCGGATTTGCACATACTTGCCCTGGAAAATGCCTGGGGCAGCTGCTTGCTGGCCTGCTTGCGCTGGTATTTTGCTGGTCGTCCGGCGGGGGTGCGGTTTGGCTGTCGCAGTTTCTGGCACGAGCACTGGGGTCAGCATGATGCTGTCTACGCTTTTCTGTCGCCGGCACCCATGCCACGTGTCTGGCACAAGTTTCTGACCGAAGGCGCTCCGGCCAGTGTGCTGGTAAGCAATACCTTCACGGTTCCCGATGTCCAACCTGATAGCCGGATTCCGCTTGGCGGTCCGCTGCAGAAAGAATTGCTGATCTGGTGCCACCCTCATGGATCTTGCTAACTGGTTTCAGTCTATCTCCGAGCGACGCTGGCCGATTCTCCCTGCCACCCTGGAAGGGGTGAGAGATGCCTGCGCGCGTCACAATGACCTGATCAGCTTTACTGATCTGGCCAATCTCTGCTTGTCTGATCCCTTGCTTCTGTTCGACCTGCTACGCGTGGTGGGCGGTTCGCGTGCCTTGCAGCGCAACGAGTCCATTCCTTCGGTCGAGCAGACATTGATGCTGATGGGACTGGAAGCGGTAGTTGGCCGTTTTGGCAAGCTAACAGCCATGCAGCCGCTGCCGGACAAACTGGATGCCGAGGTGGCGGAGGCCGTTGAAGACTGGCTGGGTCGCAGCCGGGTGGCGGCGCTGATCATCAAGGAGTGGCTGTCCATCACGGGTGAGCACAAGGTGGAGGACTGCTTTGTCGCTGCGCTGATCTACAATCTGCCGGCCTGTCTCTACCTGATCTATCGTAACCAGCTGCCGGAAAAGCCCTTGCTGCAGGAGGTTTCCGATCACTTCGGTACGGATTATTCCAAGTTGCTGGAGCAGTTTGTCCGCGCCATTCCCTTGCCTGGCGGTTTGCTTACCTTGCTTGGCAGCGGTGCGCCATCCAAGCGCAAGCAGTTGCTGAAACTGGCCATGGCCACTGCCAATTCGCTGGAGCAGGGCTGGTGGCGGGCACCGTGGAATGTCGGACTGGATGTGGCAGCGAAATTGATAGGTGCTACCCCGCAGCAGGTGTATCTGGGGGTGGTGCAGGCTTGCCTTACGGTAGCGCGCCAGCCGCGTGCACCCGCCTATACCTATCCGGCCAGAGCCATCCTGTTTATCGAAGGCGAATACAAGCGACCGGAAATGAAGAAGGCCGCAAGTCTGGCTTCGCCGGATCAACTGGAGCAAGGCATACGCGAGTCCATCCGCCACCTGTCCAATGACTTGAAATACGAGCGCGTACTGTACTACCGCTACGACCACGACAGTCATAGCCTGCGGCTGAAGTACCAGGTAGGGCTGGCCGAGGGGCATGCACTGCGCAAGCTGGTGCTGGATCTGGAACCGGGAAGTTTCTTTGCCTTGCTCACCAGCAAAGCACAAAGCTTCCATGCACCGGAAACCGTGCGCAATCAGCTGGTACGCAAGTATGAGGATGACTTTTTCGAACATATCGGGGATAGCGAATTCGCTGTCATGAGCCTTTATCTTGGCCATCGTCTGGCCGGGGTGTTCTATGTGGATAATGGCCGCAGCGGACGGGCCATCGACGACACGAGCTATCACCGTTTCAAGGAACTGGTGGCCAGGCTGACGCCGCACCATTGATGCATGTTGTACACCGTTAAAACCATAAGCTCACCGCATAACGAAGAAATCAAGCAACTGGCACGGCTGGTGCAGAACAGCCGCGAGCGGCGCAAGCAGGGCCTGATGGTGCTGGAAGGGATTCACCTGACCGATGCCTGTCTGGAAACGGCGCAGCCGCCACACCGGCTGTATCTGAATGAAGCAGCCAGCCAGCAGGCAGAAGTGCAAGCCCTGCTGGCAAGGCTGCCGGCAGGTGTCACCGTCATCATGCTGCCAGAGGCCATCATGGCCAAGGTAAGCGCTCTGGCTACCCCACCCGAGCTGTTGGCACTGTGCGAACGCCCCCAGCCACCGTCACCCGCGCCGGATGCAGCACGCGTGGTGCTGGAAGACATCCAGGACCCGGGCAATCTGGGCACCATCCTGCGTTGTGCAGCTGCTTCCGGCGTGCGCGATGTATTGCTATCCAAGGGCTGTGTCGATGTTTACTCCCCCAAGGTGCTGCGTGCGGGCATGGGCGCTCATTTTGTGCTGAACATTCACGAGCAGGTGGATCTGCAAGCCGCATTGGCTGCTTTTGCTGGCCGCACTCTGGTGACCTATCTGGAAGGCAGCAGCTCGCTTTACAGTCAGGATCTCACCGGCCCGGTAGCACTGGTATTCGGTAACGAAGGAGCGGGTGTTAGCCAGGGTTTGCTGGCCTTGGCAGATGCCAGGGTGCGTATTCCCATGCCCGGGCATGCCGAATCGCTGAACGTGGCGATGGCGGCAACTGTCTGCCTGTTCGAACGGGTGAGACAGCTGGAGGTGCAGTCGCAATGCTGAGATGCCGGCTACTACTGGGCTGGCTGGCCGGTGTATTTGCGCTATCTGCTTGCGCAGCCGGGATACAGTCGGTGGCGGTGGATATCGGTCATTCCCTGCAGGCCTCCGGTGCGCGCAGCGCCAGCGGCCAGACCGAGTTCAGTTTCAATCGCCGTGCCGGCCTGCTGCTGGCAGAGCAGCTGCGTGAGCGTGGCCTGGAGGTGAGCGTGATCGGGGTTGAGGGCAATATCACGCAATTAAGCGAGCGCACCCGACTGGCACAAGGCCGCCAGCTCTTGCTGTCGGTGCACCATGACTCGGTACAGCCGCAATATCTGGGGGAAGCAGGGCGTTTCCATGGCTATTCACTATTTGTTTCCCGCAAAAATCCGTTTGCTGAGCTCAGCCTGGCTTGTGCCAGGCAGATTGCCTTGTCCTTGCAGGAAAGCGGTGAGCGTCCCACCCTGCATCACGCCGAGCCGATTGCCGGTGAAAACCGCCCGCTGGCCGATGCTGCGCTGGGAATTTACTGGTTTGACGATCTGGTGGTGCTGAAGACCGCCACCCAGCCCGCAGTGCTGATTGAGCACGGGGTCATCGTGAATGCGGCAGAAGAGCAAAGGTTGGCACGGCCCGCCGTCACGGTAATGCTGGCGCGTGCCATTGCCGCCGGTGCCGCCCGTTGTCAGGTAGCAGGCCAGCTGCCACCACCCTGAGGTGAGCTGGGTAGTGGCAAGCCGGGTTTATTGCAGCTTGCTGTTCATGCAGCCAGCGCTTTTGCATTCGCGCTTGCGGTCGTTGATGAACTGCAGGCGGTCGATGGTCGTGCGGGTGGCACAGTCCAGATTGACAAAAAAGCCGCGGTTGTCGCTATAGCTGCAGTCGGCATTGCGCTGACGAATCCAGCCCAGCTGGCCGCTTTTAAGCAGTTTCTTGCCATCGGCGTCCAGCATTTTCGCCAGTTCACCATAGCTCTCGTTCAGGTCCTTGTCTGCCTGGCTATATACCTTGTTCAGGCAGTACAGGCCGTCAAAGTCGTTTTTCGGTTTGTCGCAGGCGGAGTTGGCCAGTGCGCTGGTACTCAGGGCCAGCAGAATCAGGCTCAGACAGATTTTCATTACGATTCTCCATGAGTGGGGCCGGCGCATTCTAGCACGTTGGCATCATGATTCCTGCTGTGTTTGCAGCTGCTGACGCACGTTGCGGATGGCTTCCGTACGAGCGACATCTACCTGAACCGGGATCTGGCGTGGGTCGGTGCAGCTTTTGGCAATGGCTCCGGCATCTACCTGCATGGCTGCTTGCAGCATTTGCTCCATCCATGCCACCTGCGGGTAGGCACAGTCTTCAAAATGCAGCCGGCCACGCGCATCGGCCAGAACGGCTGACAGCATCTGGCGAAAGCGCTCCGGGCGACGTAGCGCATCACAGTCGCGGAACAGGCGCAGGATGGTGGCCGGTTTCATCTGGGCGGTACCGTGGATCTTGGTATGGTTAAGCACGGTGATGCGTGCCAGATCGCGGCATTCTGCCGGCACCCGCAAGCGTTTGCACAGTGCCAGCAATGGTTTTTCGCCGCGGGCTTCATGGCCGATATGGCGCGGCAGCACAGCTGCTGGTGTCAGTGCCTTGCCCAGATCGTGGGTGAGTGCGGCAAAGCGGACTGGTAACGGCTGTTGCATGCTGGCTGCCATGTCGATGACGCGCATCACATGATCGCCGGTGTCGATTTCCGGGTGATAGTCGGCACGTTGCGGCACGCCGAACAGGGCGTCGATCTCCGGCAGGATGCGCTGCAAGGCAGTGCATTCGCGTAGTACCAGAAAGAAACGCGATGGCTTGTCTTCCATCAGTGCCTTGGCCATTTCCTGCCATACGCGTTCGGCCACCAGTGCGTCAACTTCGCCGGCAGCCACCATGTCGCGCATCAGCTGCATGGTTTCGGGGGCAACGCTGAAGCCGAAGCGTGCAGCAAAGCGGGCCAGCCGCAGAATGCGTACAGGATCCTCGGCAAAGGACGGGCTGACATGGCGCAATACGCCAGCGCGCAGGTCTTGCTGGCCGTTGTAGGGGTCGATCAGGCGGCCTTGATCATCCTGGGCAATGGCATTGATGGTGAGATCACGACGGGCCAGGTCCTGTTCCAGCGTCACACTTTCGTCAGCATGAAAGGCAAAGCCGTGATAGCCCTTGCCGGTTTTGCGCTCGGTACGGGCCAGGGCGTATTCTTCGTGGCTGCGCGGATGCAGGAAAACCGGAAAGTCCTTGCCTACCGGCTTGAAACCCTGCTGCAGCATGCTCTGCACGCTGGCTCCCACCACCACCCAGTCCCTGTCTTTCACCGGCAGGCCCAGCAAGCGGTCACGCACGGCACCACCAACAATGTAAATCTGCATCAGCGTGCTGCGTCCCTGCGGTAATCGGCCAGGATGAGATTGACTTCATCCCGGCCCAGATATTGAGGTGCCACCACTTCCAGCGGTGTGGGTGCAAAGCCCAGCAGCTGGCTGGGGAAGGGGTGCGGGCTGACATTGTCCACGCTCAGCGAGCGCACATTGTCACGGCTCATCAGCGTGTGCCCTGGCAATAACTCCATCAGCCCGGCTTGCAACATGGCCAGCCCGGAGGGCAGGGGGACGATGGGGCGCTTTGTGCCGCGCAGGCGCCCCACATAAGTCACCAGTTCGGCCAGGCTGTAGCTGCGTGGTCCGGTCAGGTCCAGGCTTTGCCCAACGGTGTGGGGCTGGCCCAGGCAGGCGACGACTGCACGGGCCAGATCATCCGCCCATATCGGGGCAAAGCGGGTGTGAGCGCCGGCCAGCGGCAGCAGCGGCAGTTTGTCCAGCAAGCCGGCAAACAGGGTAAGAAAACTGTCGCCGCGCCCAAACACCACCGACGGGCGCAGGATGGTCCAGTCCAGTCCGCTGTCGCGCAAGTGCTGTTCGGCGATGCCCTTGGTCTGCTGGTAGTCGCTGGGGCCGTGCGGGTCCGCTCCCAGCGCGCTGATGTGCACGAGACGGCGGATGCCCTGCTTGCGGCAACTGTTGATGATCTTGTCCAGCAGCTCCACATGCGCCCGCTCGAAGTCCTTGCGGGCACCATGCAGAATACCGACCATGCTGACCACAGCATCATGTCCGGCCAGCAGCTCCTGCAGTGCCAGCGGGTGATGGACATTGGTGGAAACCAGCTCGGTCTTGGGCAGTACGATAAGCGATGCCTTGTGACGGTCGCGGTTGCGGGTGGCAATGGTGAGCGAGGCTTCCTGTTTTGCCAGGTGCTCGGCGATATAGCTACCGATGAAGCCACTGCCACCAATCAGACAAATGCGTTGGTCATGCATTGCTTTCTCCTGTCCTGCCAAGCGGTCTAACGAGCCGGAATGGTGCCCATGCGGGTTTTCAGTGAAATATTGTCGTGTCCAAAGGTGCTGGCATAGTAGGCAGCATTGGCCATGACTTTCTGAACATAGTCGCGCGTTTCGCTAAATGGAATGGTCTCGGCATAAATGGTGCCATCCAGCGGGCGGCTATCCTGCCAGGCACGGGCGCGGCCAGGGCCTGCGTTGTAGGCGGCGGTTGCCATGACCTCATTGCCGGACAGGCTGTCGCGTACATAGCGCAGATACCAGGTGCCCAGCTGGACATTGGTTTCGATATCGGTGACGGAATAACTGCCCAGGCCCATTTTCTTGGCCACCCACTTGGCGGTGGCCGGCATCAGCTGCATCAGTCCGGAGGCTCCAACACCGGAGCGGGCCGCAGTAATGAAGCGGCTTTCCTGACGGATCAGGCCATAGACCCAGGCATCGTCCACATTCAACTGGCGGGCGTAGCGCTGGGTGACATCCCGGTAGGGGGTCAGATAGCGCAGTGAATAATCATGGTCTTCCTTGGTGCGCTCGGCGCTGTAGATGGCCATGTCGTAGAAGGCTTCACGACGGCCTATTTCGGCGGCGGCCAGCAGCTCCATGTCATTGCGGCCACGCATGGCCCAGCGCCATTCGCGCTGCGCATCGCTGCGCAGTTCGCCCCGGCCTTCGCTATTGCTGATGTCGAGTAGCATCAAGGCGCGCTGGATAGCCGGATTGCCACGCATGGCACTGATGTCTGCTGCGGTTGGGCCTGTCTTGCTGGCCGGCGTGGACAGGGCATTGCCCAGCTCTTCCAGCGACAGCAGGGCGTAGTAGTGGTGGCCGACGCTGGCGCGGGCAAACAGGGCAGGTGCTTCATTGCCCCGGCCCAGCTGCTTCAGGCTGCGGGCACGCCAGTATTGCCAGGCAGGCTTGCTGGCGACTGCCGCTGGCATGTTGCGGGTGACTTGTTCCAGCAGCGCCCATTGCTCGACACGCAGTGCGGCACGGGCCCACCATTCCCACTGTTCACCTGTCAGCTGCTGAGGGTCGGACTTTGTATACCATTGCAGCGACTGGGACATCGATTGCTTGCGGGCCGACAGCAGGGCCAGCTGGCCCCAGGCAAAACCGCTGCGCTCCTTGCTGAGCGATTCTTCCACAGTGCTCAGGCGGCTGGCTGCGCCGCTGATGTCATTTTTTGCCTTGCTGACAATACCGTAGACAATCGCTTCTTGACCACCAGAGCTGCTCGCGCTTGCCATGGCTGGATTATTCAGGGCGGCATTGTCTAGTGGCAGGTTGGTGGCATCAGCTAGTTGGCGAGCCTGTGAGACGTAATTTCCGGCCAGCAGCAGGCGCTCTCTGCGCCACAGCCAGTCCTGAGTCAGCAAGCCCTGGGCTGCTGCTGCCGTAATCAGCTGATTACAGCCGTCCGGTGTGGCACGCATTTCCAGAAAGCGGTTGAGGTCATCCGGTTTACGGCCCTGGCGAACATCCAGCAACTGACCATAGCAGATGGATTCCTCATCCCTCGCTTCTACTGGCAGCTTTTTCCATTCGGCGGTAAAACTGCCCCAGTCTTCGCGCTTGCCCAGCTTCTTCAGCCATTCGTTGCGAATTTTCTCCGGCATCCAGCCTTCACGCACGCTGTTGAGAAAGCCGATGACCTGGCTGTCGTTGTCCTTGTCCAGTGCTTTCAGGGTCAGCCAGTAGGACGGGTAGTCACGCAGCGCATAGTTGGCGGGCATGCTGCCGGCAATGGCTGCCAGCTTGCTCAGATTGTTGCTGCGGTAGGCGTCACGCGCAGCGATGAGGTCGTCGTTGTTACCTGCCAGTGCGGGCAGGCTGCTTGCAACAGTCAGGGCCAGGGTCAGGGTTCGAATGGTACTGAACAAACGGGTCATGTAAACAGATTCTCTTGAAGTCGGCCATGCTCTGCCCCGGCCTGTTGCAGGCGGCAGGGTGACAGTCGTGGGTGGGGGAGCGACCAGCTGATTATACCTGCATGCGCTTGCGAGGTGGCTGTCCGGGTCCTGAAAGCCCTCATTATGTTCCATTGAATCCCGGAAAAATCTGATTATCCGGCTACTGGCCGCTTGCTAGATTGATAGGGTTGTCTTGCGGTGAGCACCGCTTGTTTGCCGGCAACCCGGCTGATCCTGTCTGCATATGCTGCCCGGCAGTGCTATCGGGGTCTGCGCGGAATTTTATTACAGGAGGCAGCGGTGACTGATGATTTTTACCGGGAGGCGCACGATGTATAACCTGAATGATCTTTTCGTGATGGTGCAATTCCATCTGAATTACATGTTGAAATGCATGCCCTATATCCTGGCGCATTTTGTAATTCTGTTTCTGCTGAGAAATATCCTGTTGAGATCATTCTCTACCCGTCAGCGGGGAGCCGGTTTCTCAGCTTTTGTCGCCACTGATTTGTACTATCCGTTTTGTCTCATCCTGCTGATGCTGCTGTTGTCGTGGATGGTGATGGCGGGTATGTATCTTTACCTGAATCTCGGCTTTTACCTTGGCGGGGATTTTGTTTTCCTGGCCGGTGTGCTGCTGGGCTGGAGCATGGGCTGGCCGGTGCTGCTTGTTCAGCTGTTGTTGATGGCAGCCTGGTTTTTCCAGATAGGGCGCAGTGGACTCCTGATTACCTACGTCATGTTTGATTCCGTCATCTATTTTGCGGTCGGCCTGTTTTCCGGTAGCCAGTTTGATGTGGAGGAGGGGGACTACGACACCAGCGATATCCTGTTGGTATGCGTAAATAAACTCATTGCAGCACTGATGTCGACGGTCTGCTGGATAATGCTGATGCGAGACTCCTGGATTTCCGGCATCAATATCCTGATCCATCGTCTGGTGGGGTGGCCGTTTGCCTCCTTGCCCATGATTTTCCTGGTGCTGTTCCTGATGAAGCAGGACGCCAGGCAACGAGACCTGCGTACTGCCCGAAAAGCAGAAAACCCCGCCTGAGCGGGGTTTTTGCTGACGGAGTATCAGGCATCCAGTCCGGCCTGGGCCAGCTCTGCCGCCCGCACGACCGCGCGCGCCTTGTTTTGCGTTTCCTGCCATTCGGATTCGGGCACCGAGTCGGCCACGATGCCGGCACCGGATTGCACGTAGAGCATGTCGTTCTTGATGACGGCAGTGCGAATGGCGATGGCCAGGTCCATGTCGCCATTGAAACCGAGATAGCCGACAGCACCACCGTAAACGCCACGCTTGGTGGGTTCGAACTCGTCAATGATTTCCATGGCGCGCACCTTGGGTGCGCCAGACAGCGTACCGGCGGGGAAGGTGGCCTTGAGAATGTCGATGTTGGAAACATCCGGCTTTACGTGGCCTTCTACGCTGGAGACGATGTGCATCACGTGGGAGTAACGCTCGATTACCATATTGTCGGTAATATTGACGCTGCCGGTGTTGGCAACCCGACCGATGTCATTGCGGCCAAGGTCCATCAGCATGACGTGTTCGGCAATTTCCTTGGGATCAGCAAGCAGTTCTTCCGCCAGGGCTTCGTCTTCCTCACGGCTCTTGCCGCGCACGCGGGTGCCGGCAATCGGGCGTACGGTAACGGTTTCCTGTTCGCGGCGCACCAGGATTTCCGGCGAGGAGCCCACGACGTGGAAGTCGTCAAAATGGTAGAAGAACATATACGGTGACGGGTTCAGGCTGCGCAGTGCGCGGTACAGCGAAAGTGGTGAGTCGCTATAGGGCATTTGCATGCGCTGGGCTAGCACCACTTGCATGATGTCGCCATCGACGATGTAGCGCTTGCATTGCTGGACGGCCTGCTTGAACTCTTCCTGGCCGTATTCGGAGACGGCCTTGCTGATTTGCGACGGCAGCGATAGTGGAATCTCCATCGGCTCACGCAGTCGTGCCCGCAACTGGCCCAACCGGCTTTCTGCCTTGGCCAGCGCATTCGGCACGGCTGGGTCGGCATACACGATCAGGTAGAGCTTGCCGGACAGATTGTCTACCACGGCCAGCTCTTCGGACACCATCAGCAGAATGTCGGGCGTGCCGATAGGGTCGGGCTTGCGGGTGTTGGCCAGGCGCTTTTCCACGTAGCGGATGGTGTCATAGCCGAAGTAGCCCACCAGGCCACCAGTAAAGCGGGGCAGTCCGGCTACCGGGGGGGCGCAGAAGCGTTGCTGGAAGGTTTCGATAAAGGCCAGCGGATCGCCTTCGTACTGTTCGATTACCTTGTCGCCATACTCCACCTGCACTTTGTGTGCGTTGACACGCAGGCGTGTGGTGGCCGGCAGCCCAATGAAGGAGTAACGGCCAAAACGTTCACCCCCGACTACCGATTCCAGCAGATAGGAGTAGGGCTGGTTGGCCAGTTTGAGATAGACCGACAGCGGTGTGTCGAGATCGGCAAACAGTTCCAGCGTGACCGGGATGCGGTTGTAGCCAGCCGCAGCCAGCTGGTTGAATTCTTCATGCGTCATGAGTGCGCTACCTTGAAACCGGATTGAAAGCGAAAGGGTTGGACAGAATGTGGCTTAGCGTTGCCATCGCCAACTGGCCGGTGCGGGCAGGAAAGTCATGATGCAGGGTTGATCCATATGGAATGAAGTTGTGGGCCTTATTTTTTCATCAAATCGTACAGTTCGGCAAGGTTGTCGATTGCCAGATCCGCCTGTAGCTGGCTGGCATCGGCATAGCCGTAATTGACCGCGATGGCCACGGCACCTGCAGCACGGGCGGACAGGATGTCGTTTTCCGAATCGCCAACCATCGCCAGTTCGCTGGTCTGTATGCCCAGCACATCGCAAACATGCTGTAAGGGCAGGGCGGAAGGTTTTTTCTCGGCCAGGGTGTCACCACCGATTACCAGGCTGAAGGCTTCACGCAAATCAAGTTGTTCCAGCAGGGGTACGGCCAGGTATTCCGATTTGTTGGTCACCACTGCCACTGGTAGCTGCAAGGCGCGCAGCAGGCCCAGGCCATCACGCACGCCCGGATAGACGCTGGTGTTGTCGGTGAGATGCGCATGATAGTAGCGAACAAAAAAGTTGAAGCCCTGTTCCCAGACAGCGGCATCGGCCTGACCGTGGCGTTCGTCGGTGATGGCGCGGTGCACCAGGCTGGCAATGCCGTCGCCAACATGTTCCTGGATGCGCATGTTTTCCAGGGCTGGCAGGCCCAGATGCTGGCGCATGGCATTGGCAGCGGCGGCGAGGTCGGGAATGGAGTCAACCAGGGTGCCATCCAGGTCGAAGGCAACGGCTTTGATATGTTTCAGATTCATGGGACAGGCAGTATTCAGTGTTGTGCGGTGTCCGGCAGTTGCCGGATGTCGATGACGGTTTCCATGCCGAATTCTGCACTGAGCAGATGATCGGCAATCTTGCGGGCGGCCTGTGGCGGGCTGCTGAGTCCGCCCTCACGCTTGAGGGCATCAAAGCGTTCGCGGTTGGGGAATTGTTGAGGATCGCTGCTGCGGATGCTGGCTTGCATGTCGGTATCGACAACACCGGGGTAGATGGCTGCGATGCGGGCCGGATTTGCACGGGCCAATTGCTCTTGGGCGACATGCCGGCAGAAGTGGTCCAGCCCGGCCTTGCTGCTGCCGTAAACACCCCAGCCCGGATATGCCTTGATGGCTGCGCCAGAGGAAATGCAGGCGATACGCAGCTCGCAATCCGGTTCGTCGTCAAGGCGCAGTAGGGCATCGGTCAGCAGCATGGGGGCCGTCAGGTTGATGGCAATGGCCTGGCTCAGTTCGGCTGCCGGGTAGAAGCCGGCGGTAGCAATCGGCGTGACGACACCGGCATTGTTGATCAGCAGCAATTGCCGCACGTCGTGCAGGGGAAGCAGTTGCAGCGACTCATCCATCAGGCCTTGCAGGGTTGCGCTGTCTGCCATGTCTGCCTGCAGGAAGTGCAGATGGCCTGCATGCTGTGCCGCCAGTTGCTGCAAGGCATCGCTGTGCTGTCGTGCCAGGCCGATCACCACGAAACCGCGTTGCAGTAGTTCGGCGCACAGCGCAAGACCCAGGCCGCGCGATGCGCCGGTAACAATGGCGGCCCGCATCAGGCTACCTTGGCCAGTTCGGTGCGCATGGCGGCAATCACGGCCTGATAGTCGGGCTGACCATAAATGGCCGAACCGGCGACGAAGGTATCGGCACCTGCGGCAGCTACGGCGGCGATATTGTCCACTTTTACGCCGCCATCCACTTCCAGCCAGATTTCTCCGCCATGCTTGGCGGTATACTCATCGATGCGCTGGCGCGCGGCGCGCACTTTCTCCAGCGCATGCGGAATGAAGGACTGGCCGCCAAAACCCGGATTCACCGACATGATCAGCACCATGTCGATCTTGTCCATCACGTGATCCAGATAGGACAGCGGGGTAGCCGGGTTGAATACCAGGCCAGCCTTGCAGCCGGATTCCTTGATCAGGCCAAGGGTACGGTCGATATGTTCGGAGGCTTCCGGATGGAAGGTGATGATATCGGCACCGGCCTTGGCAAACATCGGCACCAGGCTGTCCACCGGCTTGACCATCAGGTGTACGTCGATGGGGGCTTGCGTATGCGGGCGGATGGCTTCACATACCAGGGGGCCTACGGTCAGATTAGGGACATAATGGTTGTCCATGACATCAAAGTGAATGATGTCGGCTCCGGCGGCGATGACGTCGCGCACCTCCTGGCCCAGACAGGCAAAATCGGCGGATAGGAGGCTGGGGGCAATACGGAAGTCGCGCATGGTCTACCTTGCAAACACGGATGGAGTCATAAAATAGGCGCTTATTCTACCGCGCCAGCACGACCGAGCGCGATAAAATGCAGCACACCAGCACAAGGAAAACAGCATGGCAGACAAAATCTACCAGATTGAAGTAGAAGCCGAACCACACTACATCGCCGAACAATCCAATGTGGCGACCGACGTTTATGTATTCGGTTATCGCATTCGTCTGACCAATACCGGTAACGAAGCCGCCCAACTGATCAGCCGTCACTGGATCATTGCCGATGCCAACAATCAGGAGCAGGAAGTGCGCGGCATGGGCGTGGTGGGTGAGCAGCCGCGGCTGGAGCCCGGCCAGACTTTCGAATACAGCAGCGCTACTCATCTGAAAACACCTTATGGCTCGATGCGGGGCAGTTACCAGATGCTGGCGGATGACGGCAAGCGTTTTGATGTCGCCATCCCGGAAATGACGCTGGTTGCACCGCGCGTATTGCATTAAGTGGTGCCAACCCGGCACTGCCACGCTCTCACCCCGCCAGTTCCGGTACGGTATGCGGGGTGTGCCCAATCTTGTGCTGGCTGCGGCTGGCCACCCGACAGGTAGTCTTCATGCGTTTTACCCATAGCGGCCCCGCGCCCGCAAACCGTAACGACCTGCAAACCCTCAGAACGCTGCTGCCGTATCTGTGGGCGTTCAAGGGCAGGGTGCTGCTGGCCCTGAGCTGCATGATTCTGGCCAAGGTGGCTGCGGTTACCGTACCACTTTATCTCAAGGATATTGTCGACCGCCTGTCTGTTCCGGCCACACTCCTGGCCGTGCCAGTGATGGCGCTGGTGGGGTATGGTGTGGCCCGGCTGACATCTAGCGTGCTGGGCGAATTGCGCGATGCTGTGTTTGCCCGTGTCATTCAGGGGGCGGTACGCAGCGTGGCGCGCGGCGTGTTCCAGCATCTGCTCCGCCTGTCGCTGCGTTTTCATCTGGACCGCCAGACCGGCGGCATGAGCCGGGATATCGAGCGCGGGACCAAGGGCATAGGCTTTCTGCTGAATTTCATGGTGTTCAACATTCTGCCGACACTACTGGAAATCGGCATGGTGTCGGTCATTTTGTTCAGTCGCTATGCCTGGGTGTTTGCTGCGGTCACGCTGGGCACCATTGCCATCTATATCGTGTTCACCCTGGTGGTGACCGAATGGCGTACGGTATTCCGTCGCAGCATGAATGATCTGGACTCGCGCGCCAATGCCAAGGCTATCGATGCGCTGATCAATTACGAAACCGTGAAGTACTTCAATAATGAGCAGTACGAGGCCGCCCGCTATGACCGCAACCTGGCGGCCTGGGAGGCTTCTGCCATCAAGAACCAGGTGTCCCTGTCCATGCTTAACGCCGGCCAGGGTGTCATCATTGCCAGCGGTGTCACCCTTATCATGGTGCTGGCAGCCAACAGCGTGGTGCAGCACAAAATGACGGTGGGTGATGTGGTGCTGGTGGCCACCTTCATCACCCAGCTTTATACCCCGCTGAATTTCCTTGGTTTTATCTATCGCGAAATCAAGCATTCGCTGGCTGATATCGAGCGCATGTTCGGTCTGCTTTCCACCCACCAGGAAGTGGACGACGCCGCCGGTGCTGTGGCACTGGATACCCGGCAGGCCGGAATCCGCTTTACTGATGTCGAATTTGCCTATGATGACAAACGCACCATTCTGCACGGGCTGGATTTCGAGATTGCTGCGGGTAGCTCTTTGGCAGTGGTTGGTGCCAGCGGGGCCGGCAAATCAACCCTGTCGCGCTTGTTGTTCCGCTTTTACGATGTGTCCCGTGGCAGCATCAGCATCAATGGCCGCGACATCCGCCAGCTTACCCAGGACAGCCTGCGCGCGCACATCGGCATCGTGCCGCAGGATACGGTGCTGTTCAATGACAGCATCTACTACAACATTGCGTATGGACGCCCAGGAGCCAGCCGGGACGAAGTCATGGAGGCTGCCCGTTCTGCACACATCCATGACTTTGTGATGAGTCTGCCCGATGGCTATGACACCCAGGTGGGGGAGCGTGGTCTGAAATTGTCTGGCGGTGAAAAGCAGCGGGTGGCGATTGCCCGTACCGTACTGAAAAATCCGCCCATCCTGGTTTTCGATGAAGCAACCAGTGCACTGGATTCCCGCACGGAAAAGGCGATTCAGCACGAGTTGGCAAGCATCTCGGCCAACCGGACCACACTGATCATTGCGCATCGGCTGTCCACCATTGTGGATGCCGACCAGATCATCGTGATGGATGCCGGCCACGTGCTGGAGCGTGGTACTCACCGTGCGTTGCTGGAGCAAGGTGGTCGCTATGCCGAGATGTGGCGGTTGCAGCAGGAGCAGCAGGACGGCGAGGAGGTGCAGGCCTGAACTGGGCTGACGTGCGTCGGCGATGGACATATCCATGAACGCAAAGCTGCCGTTGGCAGCTTTTTTATTGCCAGCGGCAGTATCTGCAAATCAGCCGGTCAGCACTGGCAAAGAAGGCTATACCCAAAGAGCGATATGCCGAATGAAATTACTTTGGCATTGACAGTTTGTTTAATAGACATTCAAATAAGATTGATAGATGATCGCAATCACTTGATCGCGCAAGCTAACTGAAACCGGCTGTGCGGCCAGGGCTGGCGGCATTGTTGGTGCAGGGCCTGCTGTCAGTGAGGATCAGCTGTCATGGCAACCGCATACCTGGGAAAACATAGCAAGGGAGCTTAATGTCTGCGATGAGCGCGTATGGCAGCCGCAAGCTGATCCGGGTGGTCTGGCCCTTCGTAACGATTGTCGGCGCCTTGCTGCTGGTAAGTGTGTTCAGTCTGAATGTCCTGTCTACCATCCGCGCCTACGTGGGTGGTGAAGGGTTGTGGTCCAAGGCGCAGAAAGATGCCATCTACTATCTCTCGCGCTATGCCGCTAGTCGTTCCGAGCAGGATTTTCATGCCTACAAGTCAGCCATTGCCATCCAGTTGGGCGACCGTCAGGCGCGGCTGGCGCTGGATCGCGCATCACCCGATTTGGAACTGGCACGCGCCGGGCTGCTGCAAGGGGGCAATCATCCGGATGATATCGACAATGTCATGGCGGCTTTCTTGTGGTTCCGGCACGTCAGCTATCTGAGCCAGGCCATTCATTACTGGGAAATAGGCGACCGCTACGTGGCGGAAACATCAGCCATTGCCGAGCGGCTGCACAGCGGTTTCAATCATGGCTACATCAGCGACGATGAGCTTCAGGTGCTCAGGCGACGCATTGTCGAGATCAATGAGGAACTCAAGCCGCCGGCACGAGCATTTTCCGAAGTGCTGGGTGAGGGCTCGCGTTTTGCCACCACCTTGTTGCTGTGGCTGAATCTGCTGGCAGGCTCGGCCCTGTTGCTGCTGACGGTGCGACAAGTACGGGTGCTGCTGCGTCAGTCGGCCCGCTTTCAGGCTGAACTCAATGCTGAGAAGGACCGCGTGGAAACCACCCTTAATGCCATTGGCGATGCGGTGATTACCATCGATCTGTCCGGCCAGCTCGGTTACCTCAATGCAGTGGCCCAGCACCTGCTTGGCGGTGGCCAGCAAGTGTTGGGTCGCTATTTTGAAGATGTCTTCTCCATGATTGACCTGTCCGGCAGCAGTATGGATCTGGTCACCACCAGTCAGCTGCGTGCCCACTGCGAAAGCAAGCAGACTTTCCCCAGTTTGCGACTGCAAGGCATAGATGGCAGCAGCCATATGGTTTCGCTGGTGGCTTCGCCCATTCGTGATGCGCAGGGCGTAGTGGATGGCCTGGTACTGGTACTGCATGACAAGTCCATCGAGCAGCAATACATCAACCATCTTTCCTGGCAGGCCGCACACGATGCATTGACCGGGCTGTACAACCGGCGTGAGTTTGAACAGCGCGTAACGCGCGCCCTGAGCCGGCTGATGGTGACTGATACCTCGCATGCGTTGCTGTTTGTCGATCTGGACCAATTCAAACTGGTCAATGACACCAACGGTCATGCTGCAGGAGATGAGTTGCTGCGCCAGGTTTGCCGCGTGCTGCAGGAGCAGTTGGGTTTGTCCGATGTGTTGGCCAGGCTGGGTGGAGATGAGTTCGGGGTCTTGCTGGAGGACTGCCGTATCGATACTGCGCTGGACAAGGCCGATCGCCTGCGCCGTGCAGTACAACTGGCAGGTTTCCAGTGGGAGGGGATTCCCTTTTCCATCAGCACCAGTATTGGTCTGGTGTTTCTGGGCGAGCCGGGTGCTACGTTGGCCGAGGCCATGCAGGCAGCGGACATTGCCTGTTACATGGCAAAGGAAAAAGGCCGCAATCGCATTCAGTTGTACAGTTCGAAAGATACTGAGCTGGCAGTCCGTTCGGTAGAAATGGCCTGGGTGCAGCGCTTGCGTTCAGCCATGGAGGAGGAGCGTTTCTGTCTGTACAGCCAGGACATCATCCCCTTGCTGCATGAAGGGAAAAAGAGCGGACGGCATGTCGAGGTGCTGCTGCGTTTACGGGATGAGGCCGATAGCATCATCCTGCCTGGTGCATTCATTCCCGCCGCCGAGCGCTTTGGTTTGATGCCCGACATCGACCGCATCGTGGTGCGTCTGGCGTTTGAAACTTTGTGGCAGCGTCAGGAGCAGGGCGATCATTCAATCTCGCTATGTGCCATCAACTTGTCCGGTGCCACGTTGTGCGATGACAATTTCCTTGATTTCATCCGTCGGCAGTTTGTCAGCTATGCCATTGCACCGGGGATGATCTGCTTTGAAGTCACGGAAACCAGTGCCATTTCCAATCTGCAGCAGGCCACGCGTTTTATCAGCGAACTCAAGGGCCTGGGCTGCCATTTTTCACTGGATGACTTTGGTGCCGGCATGTCCTCTTTTGTCTATCTCAAGCATCTGCCGGTGGATTACCTGAAAATTGATGGCAGTTTCGTCAAGGACATGGTGAATGATTCGGTGGACCGGGCCATGGTAGAAATGATCAACCATATCGGACATGTGACCGGAAAAAAGACGATTGCAGAGTTTGTCAGTGCCCCGGAAATACTTGCTGCATTGCAGGAGATCGGCGTGGATTATGCGCAGGGCTATTATATTGGCGAGCCGCAACCCTTTGTTTATCCTGCTCATGGCCAGCCAGAATCCGCCGTATACCGCTGGCCCGACCGCAGTTGATACGGACCTTTTCAGGAAAGAATGAAAGCATGTCAGACCAGCAGCAATTTGTCCGCACCGGTCCGCTGATGGATGTTTGCAGTTATCCAGCCTGGACGCAGGAGTTGGTCCACTATTGCGACCGTTATAAAAGCGCGGTGGTGGAGCACGAATTGTTTACCCGGATGCAGGAAGCCCGACTTGATCATGTAACACACAAGGCCTTTCTGTCCGGTGGTTGGCCGGTGATTGAGCAGTTTCCGCAATACATGGCCATGAATCTGCTTAAAATCCGCTATGGCCAAGGGCTGGGGCAAGATATGGCACGCCGCTATCTGATCCGCAATATCCGGGTAGAACAGAACCATGCCGATCACTGGGTCAACTGGGCGGCTGAATCTGGGGTAGATGTTCCTGCCATGGTGCATGGCACACAGGCGCTGGAAACCCTGTGCCTGAGCCAGTGGTGCTGGCAGGTGTGCGACCGGGATACGCTGGCCGTGGCCATGGCAGCAACCAACTACGCCATCGAAGGGGCGACCGGTGAGTGGTCGGCCAGGGTGTGTGCCAAACCGCATTATGCAAACCAGTTTGGTGATGCGGTGCGCACCAAGGCCATGAAGTGGCTGAAGCTGCATGCCAGATATGACGATGCCCATCCCTGGGAGGCACTGGAAATCATCGTCACCCTGGTAGGACCACATCCATCGGTAGAAACCATCAGCCAGTTGCGCCATGCCATCTGCAAGAGCCATCAGTTCATGCGGATGCTGCTGGATCACTATATGCGCTCGGCTGTACCGCTGGTTAATGCCCCATTGCTGATGCCTGCCTGATTTCCCGGTTTTGGCGGCTGTAGCCAGCGGCAGGACAGCGCCTGGCTAGTGCAATGCCGCATGACCGGGCGGCGTGTGCATGATAAAGTCGATTGTGTACAAAACAGGGCTGTCATTGACAGTCTCTGCTACGCTCCATCGATGGCGGCGCAAAAGATGCCCGTCAGCATGTCATGTCAAAGGATATATTGTGGTTAACATCGCCGAGCTTCAGCCGCAGGCCGTTTGGGAGCATTTCCAGACCCTGTGCGACATTCCCCGTCCCTCCAAGCACGAACAGCAATTGCGCGACTATCTCAAGGGCTGGGCCGAGTTGCGCGGTTTGCAAACCGTGGTGGACGCCGCGGGCAACCTGATCGTACGCAAAGCGGCAACGCCCGGTCTGGAAGATCGCGTCGGCGTGGTATTGCAGGGGCATCTGGATATGGTATGTCAGGCCAATACCGGCACCGAGCACGATTTCTTCAAAGACCCGATCCGCCCGGTATTGCAGGATGGCTGGCTGGTGGCGGAGAACACCACCCTCGGTGCCGATAACGGTATCGGCGTTGCCATGGGCCTGGCCGTGCTGGCCAGCGACGATATTGCGCATGGCCCGGTGGAAGTGCTGATGACGCTGGACGAAGAGGCCGGCATGGGCGGTGCACTGGGTCTGGAGCCAGGGCTGTTGCAAGGCAGCATGATGATCAATATCGATACCGAAGAATGGGGCGAGTTTTACATGGGCTGTGCCGGTGGCGTGGATGTCAACGTCACGCGCAGCTACGCTACCGTGGCGCTGCCGGCCGGTTATCAGGTTGTGTCCCTGTCCATTCGCGGGCTGAAGGGCGGGCATTCCGGGGCTGACATTCATCTTGGCCGCGGCAATGCCAACAAGCTGCTGGTACGTTTGCTGCGTGAACTGGAAGCGAAAACCGATTTGCGTCTGGTGTCCTTTACCGGAGGTACGGCCCGCAACGCCCTGTCGCGCGAAGCGGTTGCCGTAGTGGCCTATCCGGCCGCGGATGCAGACCTGCTGGCGGCCAAGCTGGATGCCTTCCAGTCCTTGCTGCGTTTCGAACTGGCCGGTGTGGACGAGGGCATCACCGTGGTGGCCGAGGTGTGCAGTGCCGATGTCGTGCTGGATGCTGCTGATCAGGCTGCCATTCTGGCGGCATTGCATGCGGCACCGCATGGGGTCAAGCGCATGAGCCAGCGGGTCAGCGGTGTGGTGGAAACCTCGAACAATCTGGGCGTGGTGCGGGTGGAAAATGGCAAGGTATTTGCCAACCTGATGGTGCGTTCGCTGCTGGATTCCGGCACCTGGATGCTGGCGCGGGAAGTTGAAAGCTTGTTTGGCCTGGCCGGTTTCGCCGTGGAAATGGAAGGCGGCTACCCGGGCTGGGCACCCAATCCGCAGTCGCCGTTGCTGGCCTTGTTCCAGCAGGTTTATACCCAGGAGTTCGGTGGCAAGTCCGGCGTACAGGTGATTCATGCCGGACTGGAGTGCGGCATCATCGGTGCCAAATATCCCGCCATGGACATGGTTTCCTTCGGACCGACCATTCGTGGTGCCCATGCGCCGGGCGAGCGGGTGGAGCTGGCCTCGGTTGACAAGGCCTGGCAACTGCTCAAGGCCGTGCTGGCTGCAGTGCCACGCCGCGCTTGAGCGGGGTTGGGCATGTATACAAAAGCGCCGGCAGCAGCCGGCGCTTTTTTGTTGCTGGCATCAGGTCGGGGTCAATCTTTCTTGCGGGCGCGGGGGTGGGCGGCATCGTACACCTTGGCCAGATGCTGGAAGTCCAGCGCGGTGTAGATCTGGGTGGTGGACAGATTGGCGTGCCCCAGCAGCTCTTGTACCGCCCGCAGGTCGCCGGATGATTGCAACAGGTGGGTAGCAAACGAGTGGCGCAGCATGTGCGGGTGGACATGCCTGTCCATGCCGGTGCGGATCGCCCATTCGGCTAGCCGTTTCTGTACCTGTCTGGCACCAAGACGCTTGCCGTGCTGACCGACAAATACCGCCTGGCAGCCTGTTTCGGCAGCTCTTTCCTGCAGCCATTGCTGCAGGTATTCCCGCGCAGTGCGGCCGATGGGGAGTAGCCGCGTTTTGTTGCCCTTGCCGTGTACCCGTACCAGTTGCTCGGACAAGTCCATATCGGCCAGATTAAGTGCTACGGCTTCCGATAGGCGCAGTCCAGAGGAATACATCAGCTCGAACAAGGCCCGGTCACGTAGACTGAGCATGTCTTCGGGTGGAATGTGTTCCAGCAGCGCTGCGGTGCCGTCAACGGGCAGTGCCTTTGGCAGTGGTTTGTCCTGCTTGGGGGCACGCAAGCCCAGGCAGGGGTTGGCATCAAGCTGTTGCTCGCGCAACAGCCAGTCGTAAAACTGACGCCAGGATGACAGCTTACGTGCCAGGCTGCGGCTGCCCATGCCGCGTGCGTGCAGGGTAGCCATGGCCTTGCGGATGTCGTCTGGCCTGACGTGCAGCCAGTCACGCTCACCCAGCAGGCTTTGCAGCCCTTGCAGGTCGCGCAGGTAAGCGTCCTGTGTGTGCGGGCTCTTGCCCTGCAAGCGCAGTTGGGCGGCAAAGCCTTGTAGCAGGTCGGATGTTTCAGCCACGGCGCAGTCTGGCCATATTGGCCAGTCGCTCGAACAAGGAGATGTCCTGCTCGTTTTTCAGCAATGCCCCGGCCAGAGGCGGCAGGCTGGCATTGCCGTGGCCTTGTGCCAGCTCATCGCTGTCTATGCCTTCGCTACCCAGTAGCTTTAGCCAGTCCAGCAGTTCCGAGGTAGTGGGTTTCTTTTTCAGCCCCGGCAATTCGCGGATGGCAAAGAATACTTCCAGTGCCTGCGCCACCAGTTGCTGTTGCAAGCCGGGGTAGTGCACGTCGATGATGGCCTGCATGGTTTCCCGCTCCGGGAAGCGGATGTAGTGGAAGAAGCAGCGGCGCAGAAAGGCGTCCGGCAGCTCCTTTTCATTGTTCGAGGTAATGATGATGATGGGGCGCTGTCTGGCGCGCACGAACTGCTGGGTTTCGTGCACGAAGAATTCCATCTGGTCCAGCTCGCGCAGCAGGTCGTTGGGGAATTCGATATCGGCCTTGTCGATTTCATCAATCAGCAGCACCGGCGCGGTATCCGCCTCGAATGCCTGCCACAGCTGGCCCTTTATGATGTAGTTGCTGATGTCATGGACTTTGGCATCGCCCAGTTGCGAATCGCGCAGGCGCGATACCGCATCGTATTCATACAGGCCGTGTTGGGCCTTGGTGGTGGACTTGATCGGCCAGATGATCAACTGGCGTCCCAGGCTGGCGGCAATTTCTTCGGCCAGCATGGTCTTGCCGGTACCGGGTTCGCCCTTGACCAGTAGCGGGCGCTGCAGGGTAATGGCGGCATTCACTGCCATCATCAGGTCGTCGGTGGCAACGTAGTGTGTGCTGCCGCTAAAGCGTGTGTTCATGTGGGTTAGCCCTGTTGTTATCAAATACTAAAGCCGCCGCGGGCAGCCGGGGCGGCTTTCATACTGCCGGGAGCATGGTTCACAGCCCTCGTGCCGTGAATCCGGAGCCTGTGGTTTTAGCGCACGAACTGGCGTTCCAGGTCTTCCAGGCTGATATTCCACTCTTTCATCATGTGGCGCAGCAGGACGATTTCTGGATCGCTGATAGTGCCATCGGACTTGCTGATATCCATGGCCAGCACGCAGGTGAGAATGCGTTTGTTCGGGTCGGTAACTTCCGCCAGCATGGCTTCGATGCGGTCGGTGTCCAGCAGATGGATGGTGCCATCCTGTTCTGCTTCATCCGAAATGTCGTCACAGTAGTCGACCAGGACCTGGGCAAACTGTTTGCGAGGCAGGTTGATGAGGTCGTAGACGTTGACGTCTTCCAGCAAGTCCAGCTCGCGCGGATCCATATTGCCATCGGAAATCATGAACATTGCCAGCAAACGGGCAATAGCCTGTGGACTGTTGATTGGATATGGACGCATCACGGAATCCCCTGTTGTTATTGATTGAGTCTTGTGACGAAGGCCGGTGGCATGACTGCCACCTGGCGGGTCTGGTAGTCGAAAAAGACGATTCCCGTCTTTAATCTTGCCACTTCTTTGCCGCTGTTGCCATCGATTGCCTGGTAGACGATATCCAGCCCATATTTGTTGGAGTCGCATACACCCAGCTTGAATAGCAGACTGTCGCCATGAAAGGCCTCGGCCCGGTACATTACCGCAGCATCTGCCATGATAATGCCAACACCCTCGACATCCAGTTCGCTGTAGCCCATGCTCTTGAGCCAGCGCAAGCGCGCTTCGTGTGCCAGCCGCAAAATGGCATCGTTGGCCATGTGGCCGCCGTAGTTGATATCGCCGATGCGGACGTCCATGCTGGTCTGATAGATGAACTGCTCGGGAAGGGCAATCTTGATACGGGCCATGATTTCACCTGAATAAAATGACTTTCAGTCTAATCGACTGTCTTAATCTGTATCAACCGCTGGCAGGCATGGTTTGATAGACTGAATGCATAGTAGCAACACACACAAGGAGAGGGTTATGTACCAACGCATTTTCGTGCCGGTGGATGACAGCGACACTTCCAACCTTGCACTGGCTGAAGCATGTCGGCTGGCCAAGAGCATGAACAGCACCATCCGGCTGGTGCACGTGGTGGATCTGGCCCAGTTTGGCTGGGGCGGTACCGAATTCCTGGATGCGGCAGAATTGCAAAAGTCCATCAAGCAGGCTGGCGAGCAGGTATTGGGGCAGGCTCAGGCGCAGGCGGTGGCTGCGGGGCTGACTCCGGAAGTGAAGATTCTGGAAAGTTGGGGCGACAAGATTGCCTCGGTGCTGCTGGATGATGCCAATAGTTGGGGTGCGGACCTGGTGGTGATGGGAACCCACGGCTGGAGCGGTTTGATGCACATCCTGATGGGTAGTGTCGCCGAGGGACTGCTCAAGCAGGCAGATGTACCGGTGTTGCTGGTGCGTAACGCCGGCGAGTAAACCGGGTGGCCCGGTCTGTGCTGGCAGTCGGGCAGGTATGAGTAAAGGGCAGCAGCGCTCGCCATGCATGATGAGCGCTGCTGCCCTCAGGCCCACAAAAGGACAATCAGCTTGCGGTGGCTTCGCTGCTGCCTTCCTGGGCTTCCATCTTGGCACGTACTGCCTTGCGCAGGCTCTTGTACAGGTCAGGGTGGGTTTCCTTCAGATACTCGACGATTTCGAAGTCTTCGCGGCGTACCTTGGACAGGTCGATCTGCTCGACGTGAACCAGACGTAGCAGTTCGCGTACTGGTTTGGGCATGTTGCGACCGCTTTCATAGCGGGAGCCGCCAGACTGGGTTACGCCGATGCGGCTCCAGAATTCCTGCTGGTTGAGGCCGAGCTTGCGACGGATTTCACGCGGATTGGTGATTTTTTCAAAGAGTTTCATGGGTTGTTCCTCTTAAAAGGCTAAACAGTATTGTATTGAATTATTGTTTTGGCTTAGGACACTGCCCTATGTCCTAAAAATAGCAAAGAAAATCCATAAGGAATAATCAGATTTGAAAAAAATCATTAAGTTCCATGATGGATTACACACGCATGACTGCTATGTTAGCGTATTCTTATCTATGAATACAATGGAATGAATCCCATTTGGCCGAAAAATGGTAGCTGCATGTCGTAAACATGTACACAGATGATGGAAAAGCTAAGAGGGGGGGGGGTGGCGAGCCTGACCCTCGGCACTTGCACTAAGTAACTATGGCTGCTTCCTTCCGGACCTGACCAGGTTTGCTACCGTACAATGCGAGGAGACCCGCCGTAGAAGAGTGCGAATAATAGCGGGTTTCATTCTGTTTGCCAAGCGGGATATGCCGGCATCGCCGTTCAGGCCCGATGAGGTACGTGCACCCGCATTTTTGTGTACGGCATATTGCCGTCTGCCGGGCAGTCGGGGCAGACTTCGCCTTATACCGCATTTGTCTACAGGATTGCGCCATGTCTTCTTCCTACCTTTCCCTGCTGCGTACGCTGGTGGCGTTCGATACCACCAGCCGCCATTCCAATCTGGAGCTGATCGACTGGGTCAAGCAGTACCTTGCTGCTTACGGCGTGTCATGCCAGCTCACGCTGAATGACGAAGGAAGCAAGGCCAATCTGTTTGCCCGTATCGGCTCTGCTGATCAGCCGCTGCTGTTGCTGTCGGGCCATACCGATGTGGTGCCGGTTGATGGCCAGGCGTGGACGTCGCCACCGTTCGAGCTGACCGACAAGGGTGATGGCCGCTGGTATGGACGGGGCTCTGCGGACATGAAGGGCTTTATTGCCTGCGTGTTGTCTCATGTGCCGCACTGGGTTGCGCTGGAGGGACAGGGGCGTTTGCGACAGGGCTTAGGCATTGCGCTGTCTTATGATGAGGAAGTCGGCTGTCTGGGTGTGCCGCGCTTGATAGATGGCCTGCTGCAGGACAAGGTGGCTGTGGCTGGTTGCATTATCGGTGAGCCTACTTCGATGCGACCGGTGATTGCGCACAAGGGCATTGCCCACTATCACTGCCATGTACAGGGGCGGGCCGCGCATTCATCGCTGACACCGCAAGGGGTCAATGCCATCGAATACGCCGCGCGGCTGATTACCCATGTGCGCAGGCTGGCGGATACCGAGGCTTCCTTTGGCCACCACCAGCCTTTATATGATGTGCCGTTTACCACGCTGCAAACCGGCACCATTCACGGCGGTACCGCCAACAATATCGTCCCCAAGGATTGCGAGTTCACTTTCGAATGCCGCTGGCTGCCCGGAGATGATCCGCAACGCTTTGTCGATTCGGTGCGGGATTATGCCGATAATCTGTTGCTGGAAATGCGCCAGGTGGCTGCCGAAGCCGATATCAGCATCGCCCCCCGCGTGTACTGCCCGGCCTTTGAGGCCACGCCGGACAGCGAGGTACTGCATTATGTGGAAAAGCTGTGCGCCTGCCACGGCGGTGATGGTGTTGCCTACACCACGGAAGCCGGTGTCTTCCATGCTGCCGGAATACCTTGCGTGGTGCTGGGGCCGGGTTCTATCGAGCAGGCACATCGCCCGGATGAATTTATTGAGGAGAGTCAACTGCTTGCCTGTTTTGACTGGCTGGCCCGGCTGACTGACGAGTTGTGTCGCGTGCAGGATCCGGCCTGACAAATAATTTTGCATGGTCTGGCAAATCACTTCAGAATCGCCGCTCCGGTGACCCCGGAATCCGTGGCACCCGTTCAGGTTATCGCTTGAGTGGGCTTGAATTTTGTCGTGATGAGAGAGCAAATGAAACAGGACAGCAGATCCTCGGCTTCCGCAGGTGCCGGCAAGGCGCGTGACGGTTTTACCTCCAGCTTTGGTGTGCTGGCAGCAACGCTGGGCTCGGCCGTAGGCCTTGGCAATATCTGGAAGTTTCCCTACCTGACCGGTACCAATGGCGGTGCCGGTTTCCTTATCGTCTACGTTTGCGCCACCTTGCTGGTGGGCCTGCCGGTGATGATTTCCGAAATCATGCTGGGGCGTCGGGCCAAGTCCGACGCGGTGACGGCACTGAAGAAGCTGGCACCTGCCGGCCAGCCGTGGTGGCTGATCAGCGCTTTTGGCGTGTTGTCGGCTTTCCTGATCATGGCTTTCTATTCCGAAGTCGCTGCCTGGGTGTTCGCCTATGTGTTCAAGGCTATCGGTGGTGGAATTTTGTCCAGTAATCCGCAAGTAACCTCATCGGCATTTGGCAAGCTGATTGCCGATCCAGTGCAGTCACTGCTGTGGCAATGGCTGGTATTGGCGCTGATTGGTGGCATTTTGCTGATGGGCGTGGCCAAGGGTATTGAGGCTGTTACCAAAAAGCTGATGCCGGTGCTGTTTTTGTTGCTGGTGGTGATTGGTGTGCGCAGCCTGATGCTGCCGGGTGCCATGCAGGGGGTGAGCTTCCTGTTTACACCTGATTTTTCCAAGATTACCGCTGGTGTAGTGCTGACTGCTGTGGGCCTGGCATTTTTCAAGCTGTCCATTGGCATGGGCACCATGATGACTTATGGCAGTTACTTCCGCGATGATCAGAACATTCCGGCCACTACCCTGCGGGTGATGTGTGCCGACCTGTTTGTTTCCATGCTGGCCGGCATTGCCATTTTCCCGGCGGTGTTTGCCTTCGGTTTCAAGCCGGAAGCCGGCCCCTCGCTGTTGTTCATTACCATTCCGGCGGTATTTGCCAGCATGCCCATGGGGCAGCTGTTCATGGTGGCCTTCTTCATCCTGGCAGCCATTGCCTCTACCGGTGCCATGCTGTCGATTCTGGAAGTGCCGGTTTCGGTATTGAGCGAGCGCTTCAGTATCAGCCGCCCCAAGGCCACGGTGATCAATCTGCTGGTGCTGGCGCTGTTCGGGGCGACGTGTGCCTTGTCCAACAGCACCATGGCTGACTTCAAGCTGTTTGGCATGACCATGTTCGACCTGTTCGACTTCGTTACTTCCAACATCCTGATGCCGCTGGGTGGTATTTTCCTATGCCTGTTCGTGGGCTGGGTGTGGGGCTTTGATCGCCTGAAGTCGGCCTTGTCCAATGAAGGCCAGCTGCACAACGAGGGCCTGGTGCGCGTGTTGCTGGTGGTGGTGCGCTTTGTGTCACCGCTGCTGATTCTGGTGGTGATGCTCAAGGGCTTGAAGTTGTTCTGAGCCTGCATCGGCCTGCCAGCTTTACGGCACGCAAAAGGACCATCCGTCACGGGTGGTCCTTTTTTATTGGCAGCGTTGCAGTTTTGCACGGACAGAAGTAAAAGATTTTTACGAATAGTCTTTTAACTGGATTTGATCAATAAAGCGTGAAATGATGGCTGCTCACCGTATACCCGTTCCGGGGAAAGGCTATACATGCCTCAGGTCAAGCCCCTGATTTTTACCTTACAGCAACTGGCCATGCCCGACCGGCTGCATGCCTTGTGCCGCGAACTGTCGGCACTGGTGCCGGACCGTCAGGAAGGGCCGTGGTCGGAAGAGGAGGTGCGCGAGCTGATTCATGGCTGGCGCATGATGGCATTCTGCCAGGAGGACGAGTTGGTAAGCGCCCACCCGTTTCATTCGGCTGATGGCCTGTTGCACACCGTGGTATTCGATACCTGTCAGGCCTGATTTCAGGCGGGCGTGTAGTGCGGGTGCTGGTGGCAGCCCTGCAGATGGTCGTTGATCACGCCGGTTGCCTGAAGATAGGCATAGATTACGGTGCTGCCGACAAAATTCATCCCTGCTTTTTTCAGTTCCCGACTGATGTTATCCGATAGTGCCGACGTGGCCGGGCATTCAGCAGGTGACTGCCAGTGATTCACCAGGCTGCAACCGTCAGTGTGCGACCATAGCCACTGGTCAAAGCTGCCATGCTGTTGCTGCAACTGCAGGAATACCTTGGCATTGCGGATGGCGCTGCGTATTTTCAGCCGGTTACGTACGATGCCGCTGTCCAGCATCAGGCGCTCCACGTCCTCCTCGCTCATCTGCGCCACTTTTACCGGATCAAAACCGTTAAAGGCCCGGCGATAGCCATCCCGCTTGCGCAGGATGGTGATCCACGACAAGCCGGCTTGTGCGCCTTCCAGAATCAGCATCTCGAACAGCTTGTGCTCATCGTGCTGCGGGCGGCCCCACTCTTCATCGTGATAGGCAATATACAGCGGGTCGTCGCCGCACCAATGGCAGCGAGGCAGGGGGACTTGGGGCATGCGGCGCTCCAGAATGGCCCGGCAATGGCCGGGCCGGGCGGGATCAGGCGAGGTTGTGCATCAGGATGTCGCAGGACAGGCCGGTTTTTTGCAGGCCCTGACGGCTGGCCAGGTTGATGATCAGCGGGTTGCGGATATTGGCTTTCAGCTCACCCAATGCAGGATGGGATTCGGACTCGGATTGTTCCTGATACAGCAGTACCAGAATGACTGCGTCTTCCGGTTTGCTCAGTTCCAGCCGGGAAACTTCTTCATCGCTCAGTTCCACTTCGTAGCGCACACCCAGTTGGGCCGGGTGGGTCACACTCAGGGTGATGCCTGCATCGTTCAGCGACTGCATCCAGAATACCGATGGATTATCACTATCCGCATTATGGAACAGCTTGAACTGGGTGCAGTTTTCCAGGGCCGGGATGCCTTGGGCAAAATTGATGATGGTGCTTTCATCCACTTCTACGGTGCCGAGTTGGCTGGAATTAAACAGCATGATGTTCTCCCTGTGGCAGATGCCAGCATTATGCATCAAGCCTGCGTTGGCGACGATGCCGTTGTGCTGTCTGCTGCCATGTACGCTTCATGCTTGCGGGAAGCGCCCTGCTGCTTGGTGGCATTCATATATTGCCCTCAATTGGGCACCGGGTCGCCTGAAAGCGGTGCAAGCCGTTAGAATGCTGCACCATGATGAATCCTTCTTCCTTGTATCCGCAGATCGAAGCTGCACTGTGCAGCTGTGACGTGACTGCCAAGCTGGTTGCAGTCGAGGCCATTCATGCCGCCTGGCAGGGCGGTCAACTGCAACGGCTGGATGCGCCTTTGTCACGTTTGCCGGTGGCGGGGCACCCGCCAAGGCCGGAACTGGTGCATGCCACCAAGGTGCCGCGGCGGCGTCCCGGCTCGCCACTGGGGCAGCCGGCCATGTTGCACGCCATTGCCCACATCGAATTCAATGCGGTCAATCTGGCCTTGGATGCCGCCTGGCGCTTCCGCGACATGCCGGATGCTTATGTGGGTGACTGGCTGCGCATTGCCGCAGAAGAGGCCCGGCACTTCCGGCTGTTACAGCAGCGTCTGCAGCAACTGGGCTACAACTATGGTGATTTCCCGGCGCATAACGGGTTGTGGGATATCTGCCACCATACCGATCACGATGTGCTGGTGCGCATGGCATTGGTGCCGCGTGTGCTGGAGGCGCGCGGGCTGGATGCCAGCCCGGAGCTCAAACGCAAGCTGGCGAATATTGGCGATCATGACAGCGTGGCCATTCTGGACATTATCCTGCAGGATGAAATAGGCCATGTGCAGGTGGGCAATCACTGGTTTCACTGGCTGTGCCGTGAGCGCCAGCTGGACCCGGTGGCCACCTTCAGTGATCTGCTAGCCAAACATGACCTGACCGTCCATCGCGGCAGCTACAATCTGGATGCCCGGCGTTGCGCCGGATTTACCGAGGCCGAGCTGCTCTGGTTGCAGCAGGCCAAACCAGAACAGCCAAGCTCCCAACGCTAAGTGACGTTGGTGAGCGCAGCGGCGGCCTTGTGCCTGCGTGCTGCACCCTGCGCTGGCCATGGGTGGTGTACCTGGCCCTGGCGGTGTCATGTGCATTGATTGGCCATGCGCCGCTGATGGAAATAATGATGAGGAAGACCGACGATGTGGAATGTCATTCGCCGTATCCGTATGCGGCGCAAGCAAGCGGTGTTGTGCCTCTTGGCGGCTACCTTGGCCTTTGTGCTGAGCGCCGGGATGTTGAGTGGACTGAGCTTTGCCCAGGACCCGTTGCTGACCGTGTGCTGGGCGGTGTTGATGGTGTGGTCGCTGCTGGTGCAGCTTCTGCTGCTGGCGATGCTGGCCAAAAAACCATGAAGCAAAAAATGGCATTGAAAACAGGGATTTAATGCAGGCTGCTCCTTGGGTTTAATGCTTGACGGTGCTGGTGCAGGCGGCGCATAATCGCGCCGCAACATATTAGAAAAGGCCCCTGATACGGCGGGGCCTTTTTGTTTTTACAGTTTTCGGAGACCCCGACTCATGGACTACCAGGCGTTTTTGCGTCAGTTGGAATCCAGTACGCTGCCTGCATCCGAGTTTACCCACCGGGCACATTTGTACGCTGCCTGGGCCTATCGCCGGCAATACCCGGCGGCAGAGGCTGCGGCACGCTGTGCGCGGGCATTGTCCCGTTATGCCATGGCACAAGGGGCGGCCGAGAAATACCACCACACCGTCACCATGTCGCTCTTGTCCATTTTGTACCACCGTGCCCAGCAAACGCCGGGGCTGGTAGAGGATTGGCCAGCCTTCCTGGTGCAGTGTGACGATGTCCTGCAGGACGCCCGCGCCGTTCTGCTCGAATACTATTCGGATGACAGGCTGAACCAGGATGCATCGCGCCGTGCTTTTGTGCCACCGGATCGCATGCCACTGCCCATTGCCTGTCTGTCTCATTAAGAAAGCCAAGCCACTATGTTAAAAGCCCCGGAATTGCTGCTGCCTGCCGGCACGCTGGACAAAATGCGCGCTGCCTACGATTTTGGTGCCGATGCGGTATACGCCGGTCAGCCGCGCTATTCGCTGCGCGCGCGCAATAACGACTTCAAGCTCGAAGAGCTGAAAAGCGGTATCGACGAAGCCCATGCCCGGGGCAAGCTGTTTTTCGTGGCCAGCAATCTGTTGCCGCACAACAGCAAGATCAAGACCTACATGGCCGACATGGAGCCGGTGATTGCCATGAAGCCGGACGCGCTGATCATGGCCGACCCGGGCCTGATCATGATGGTGCGCGAGCGCTGGCCGGAAGTGCCGATTCACCTGTCGGTGCAGGCCAATACCGTCAACTACATGGGCGTGAAGTTCTGGCAGAAGCTGGGCGTGTCGCGCATCATCCTGTCGCGCGAGCTGAGCCTGGACGAGATTGCCGAAATCCGCCAGGAATGCCCGGATATCGAGCTGGAAGTGTTTGTACATGGTGCCTTGTGCATTGCCTATTCCGGCCGTTGCCTGCTGTCGGGCTATTTCAATCACCGCGACCCCAACCAGGGCACCTGTACCAATGCCTGCCGTTGGGACTACAAGATGCACGACACCCAGGGTGATGACGCGGGCGATGTGCAAACCATCAAGCTGGACTTCCATAAAGCGCTGGAAGAAGCCAACCAGAGCTTTGCCGCCTGTGGCGGTGCCGAACGTCACCCGTTGGCCGACAAGACCTACCTGATCGAAGAGGGCAGCCGTCCGGGTGAACTGATGCCCATCATCGAAGACGAGCACGGCACCTACATCATGAACTCCAAGGACCTGCGTGCGGTGGAGCAGGTGGAGAAGCTGGTGAAGATTGGTGTTGACTCGCTCAAGATCGAAGGGCGCACCAAGAGCCTGTACTACGTGGCGCGTACTGCCCAGGTATACCGTCAGGCCATCAACGATGCCGTCGCCGGACGCCCGTTTGACCTCGGCCTGCTGGCCGAGCTGGATGGTCTGGCCAATCGTGGCTACACCCCGGGCTTCCTTGAGCGTCATCAGACCCAGGACTACCAGAACTATCTGGATGGCCATTCCAAGGCCAAGCAAAGCCAGTATGTGGGCGATGTGCTGGAAGTGGATGCCGATGGCTGGGCGCTGGTTGAAGTGAAAAACCGCTTTGGCGTGGGTGACCGCATCGAAGTGATTCACCCCAGCGGCAACCGTATCGTGCAGCTGGAGCAGATGACCCGTAACGGCCTGGCAGTGGAACTGGCTGCCGGCAATGGCATGCAGGTGCGTATTCCTGACATGGCTGGTATGGAGAAAGCACTGCTGGCGCGCTTGATCTGATCAAATATTTGCCAGCACCAAAATCTTGCTAAAACGTGAGCGGATTGCCTGTAGGGGCAATCCGCTTTTCTTTGGCCTGCAGGCATGTAGCCAGTCAGTCAGATTTGATCTGTGGCAAATCTGCCTCATTCTGCTTGGGCACAAGAAAAAACTTTTTTTGTCCACCGGACGGCAAGGGGCTGCGTTGAATCGTTATCCCCTCGTGCATTCCTTGTCTTGCCGCTTGCGGGGCCCGGTGATCGTGGCTGGATGCTAAACCCTTGAAACGCCAAGCGGGCTGTGGGTTTTGATCATATGTCTAGGGAATTTTGGCTGTATTTCCAGTCTTGCGGCTGATAAATGATCAGATGTGTGAGACGGCAAAGTTGCTGGCGCGTCAAGAGCCTGTCCAGCAGGTTTTTTTTGCGATGCGCAAAAAATTCATGTTGCGGCTGAATGTCTTTGTGGTTAAAAAGCTGTAACACCTCGCCACGAATTGTGGATTTTATTAAACATTACCGAGGTGGTATCTACAACGGAGGAGGCCAGGTCATGCTTGTCATGTCCTGCGCGGAAGAAGGAAGGGAGCGGGCGGATTTCTTTGCTGCCTACCCAGCCGGCTTTCACGGGTTTCCTGCGATAACAATAAATGTGAAAGGCTGGCAGCCGTATGTTGCCTTGTCCTTCGTCTCTTGCCTGACTGATGTCACATTCATCTGGATTGGAAATAGCCAGAATGGATAGGATGGGGTTATAAATGTTGTGCACGAATATTGCTTTGCAAATAAGCGTGCCGCTTTTGCCCGGGTTTGGCACTGGCCGGATATGAGGGGGAATCCCCGACCGGTCAATATGAGGTGCAGTTCATCAGGTCCCTGACGTCCCCAGACAAAGGGAGTTTATGGTCTTGCAATACATTAGGAAGCCTGTAATGAAGAAGAAACTTGTCAAGAAAGTGCTGTGTTCGCTGCTTCTGCTGTTGCCAAGTGCTGGCGTTCTGGCAGAAGACAAGATACTGAATGTCTACAACTGGTCCGACTACATTGCCAAGAGCACCATTCCTGGCTTTGAAAAGCAGACCGGCGTGAAGGTCAAGTACGACGTTTACGACAGCGATGACACTCTGCAAGCCAAGATGCTGACCGGCCGAGCCGGCTACGACATCGTGGTTCCAACTTCCAACTTCATGGCCAAGCAGATCGAAGCTGGCATCTACCAGAAGCTGGACAAATCCAAGATCCCTAACCTGGCCAATCTGGACAAGGCGTTGATGGCCAAGATTCAGGATGCCGACCCGAGTAATGCCCACGGTGTACCGTGGGCTTATGGTACTGATGGCCTAGGTTACAACTTTACCAAGGTCAAGGCCATTCTGGGTGCCGGTGCACCGCTGGATAGCTGGGACATCCTGTTCGACCCGAAATACGTCTCCAAGCTGAAGGGCTGCGGGGTGTCGGTGCTGGACCAGGCCAATGACGTGTTCGCCGTAACGTTGCACCATCTGGGCAAGGATCCCAACAGCAAGAATCCTGCCGACTATCAGGCTGCCTTTGAACTGCTGAAGAAGATTCGCCCCTACATCACCCAGTTCAACTCTTCCGGCTACATCAACGACCTGGCCAACGGCGATATCTGCCTGGCGCTGGGCTGGTCCGGCGACGTCAACATTGCCAAGCATCGCGCTGCCGAAGCCAAACGTACCTACCAGCTGGGTTATGTGATTCCGAAATCCGGTGCGCCGATCTGGTTTGACGTGATGGTGATTCCGAAAGATGCCGGTCACGCTGATGCTGCTCACAAGTGGATCAACTACATCGAGAATCCGGAAGTCAATGCTGCGATTACCGACGAGGTGTTCTACCCGACTGCCAATGCGGCCGCTCGCAAGTACGTGAAGCCGGAAATCGCTAACGATCCTTCCATCTATCCGCCGGAATCGGTCATGAAGACCCTGTTCCTGCTCAAGCCGCTGCCGGCTGACATCATGCGTCTGCAGAACCGTCTGTGGACCCAGTTGAAGACTGGCCGCTAAACCGAGTCCTGGCCTGGTGGAGTATGGCTCCGCCAGGTCCCGACAGCACGGCCCGCCTTGCTCAGGTAACGGCAGGGCTGATGCAACGGCCGCTTGTTGCGGTATACCAGCCGTGGCGAACGGTTAGAAAAAAGTATGTGGAGTGAGGGTTGCAAACCGGTCCGACAGGGTCGGCTTGCAGTGAAACGTAAGTCATCACATCAGGGCGAGTCGTGACAGGGCCTTGATATGATGGCTGTAAAGATGGGCTTGGCAAGCCGGTCCCACCGGCCAAGTGGTGCTAAATCATGAAAAGTCTCAAATTCAGTCGATGGTTACCGTCCGGCAGGACAACCGTCATCGGTGTACCGTTTTTGTTCCTGTTTGTATTTTTCCTCCTACCTTTCCTGTTGGTAGTGGGTATCAGCTTCTCGCAGCAGCAACTGGGCATTCCGCCCTATACGCCGCTCACCAAGATGGAAGACGATGTCTTCACCCTGGTACTCAATATCGGCCACTACAAGTTCATGCTGGGCGACGATCTGTACTTCGCCACCTACATCAGCTCGGTCAAGATGGCTTTTGTGTCCACGGTACTGTGTCTGCTGATCGGCTATCCCATGGCCTATTACATCGCCCGTGCGTCCGAATCTGCCCGTGACACGCTGATGATGATGGTGATGCTGCCGTTCTGGACTTCCTATCTGATTCGTGTGTATGCCTGGATCGGCATCCTGAAGAACGACGGTTTCCTCAACCAGTTCCTGATGTGGCTGGGCGTCATCGACACGCCGCTGCGCCTGTATCACACCAACTGGGGCGTGTATATCGGCATGGTGTTTTCCTATCTGCCCTTCATGATCATGCCGCTGTATTCGCATCTGGTGAAAATGGACCTGCGTCTGCTGGAGGCTGCCTACGACCTAGGTGCCCGTCCGTGGAAGGCGTTTTTGCAGGTTACCCTGCCGCTGTCCAAGAACGGCATCATTGCCGGCAGTCTGCTGGTGTTCATTCCGGCGGTGGGCGAGTACGTGATTCCGGAACTGCTGGGTGGTTCGGATACGCTGATGATTGGTCGCGTGATGTGGGATGAGTTCTTCAACAATATGGACTGGCCGATGGCGGCTACCGTGACTTGCGCGATGGTACTGCTGCTGCTGGTGCCGATGGCCATGTTCCAGCATTACCAGGCAAAAGCGATGGAGGAAGTGAAATGAGCACCATGAAACCCAGCAAACCGCTGTCTTATGCGGTACTTGGCTTCGGCTACTCTTTCTTGTACCTGCCCATCCTGTTGCTTATCGTCTACTCGTTCAACGAGTCCAAGCTGGTGACGGTATGGTCCGGTTTTTCCACCAAGTGGTACTGGGCGCTGCTGGAGGATGACGAGCTGATCACGGCGGCCTTGCTCAGTATCAAGATTGCGCTGATGACGGCCACGGCATCTGTGGTGGTGGGGACCTGGGCCGGTTTCGTTCTGGCGCGCCTGAACCGCTTCCGCCTGTTTCCGCTGTTTGCCGGCATGGTTAACGCACCGCTGGTAATTCCCGAGGTGATTCAGGGTATTTCGCTGCTGCTGCTGTTTGTGGCCATGGAGCAGACCCTGGGCTGGCCGGAAGGTCGCGGTGTATTCACCATCTGGATTGGTCACGTGATGTTGTGCGTGTCTTATGTGGCAATCATCGTGCAATCGCGGGTGCGTGAACTCAACCGCTCGCTGGAAGAAGCCGCCATGGATCTGGGTGCGCGTCCGCTGAAGGTGTTCTTTGTGATCACCCTGCCGCTGATTTCCCAGGCACTGGTATCCGGCTGGCTGCTGTCCTTCACCCTGTCGCTGGACGACCTGGTGCTGACCGCCTTCCTGTCCGGCCCGGGTTCCACCACGCTGCCCATGGTGGTGTTCTCCCGCGTGCGTCTGGGGCTGAATCCGGAAATGAATGCCCTGGCCACGTTGTTCATCGTGGTGGTGTCGGTAGGTGTGGTCGCCGGCAACCTCTACATGCGTTCGGTGCAGCGCAAGCGCGATCGCGAGATGCAACTGGCTTTCAATCAGGCCTGAACTGGCGGGGAAGTCGTGTAATGACCGCGGGGTAGCAGGTGGGATGTCAGATTCCGGTTGCTGCCCCGTTCTTTATCCAAAGCGTAGGAGAAGTGCTGTTCATGCTGTAGTACAAGGGAGAAATGAAATGAAGAAATTGTTGATCAGCGCACTGATCGCAGGTCTTCCCGGTGTGGCCATGGCTGATGCCAAGGGAGACGAAATCGCCAAGCTCAAGGCCCAGTTAGAGGCCCTGCAGGCGCAAATGCAGCAACTGCAGCAGGCGGTGAATGCCGCCACGGCAGCCAAGGCACCGGAAGCGGATGACAACACCGAGCTGAAGCAGCGTGTGGCCGGCATGGAAATGAAGGTGGACAAGCTGACTACCGACGCCAGCGAAGGCCCGATTGCCGGTTTGAGCATTACCGGCTACATGGACCCGACCTATCTGGCCAGCCGGGTGGGCAAGAGCTCCGGCTTCCAGTTTGTCAATCACAGTAACCAGTACGCCTACACCAACAGTACCTTTGGTGATGTCTACCTGGACATCAAGAAAACCTTTGGTGTCGGCCCGATGGCCCCCAGTGCTGAAGTCAGCATCATGCCCAACCGTGGTTCCGGCAACAATTTGCTGACCAGCGGCGGCAACAGCAGCGTCGGCAACAATATCATCAACACTGCCATCATCAACTTCCCGCTGTCTGATACCACCCAGCTGGTAGGCGGCCTGATGAACAGCTTTGGTGGTTACGAAGTGCAGCAGTCCAACCAGATGAACACCATCACCCATGGCCTGCTGTATGACTTCAGCGATCCGGGCAGCTATGTTGGTGCCGGTTTCAACTGGTCGCACGGTTCATGGGCAACCAAGTTCATGATTGCCAACGAGCAGTTCCACACCAACCCCAATAGCGCGTCCGATGCCAACAGTCACACCCACAGCAACAGCACCCCGACGGTGACTGGCCGTGTCGACTACACCATGACCAGCAATCTGGACATCGGTGGCTCGATGAATGTGGGTCGTCAGAGTCTGTATGCACATAGCACGACGACTAACGGAACCACCAGTACCGATGGTACCTATGGCTATCAGGGGACTTCCAGCAGCGCCTACAGCGGCTACTATTTTGGCGAACTGGACATGACGCTGACCGGTACTGACAGCGTCTATAACGCCGAAATCGACTATGGCCGCCAGAAGCAGGCTGCCTGGAACGGTGGCGATGCCGTGTGGTGGGGCTTCTCCATGCTGGCGCACCAGAAGTGGAATTCCGACTGGTTCGGCCGCATGGGTGCCACCTTGCGCTATGACTACCTGAACGACAGCAAGAACGGCGGCGGTGGCGGCGGTATTGCACTGGGTACTGGCGGTGTTGATGGCACCAATGGCTTTGGCATTTCGCAGGCCTGCTTCAACAGCAGCACAGCCAACGGCACCGACTGCTCTGGCGCTACCCGTCAGGCTCTGACAGCTGCACTGCTGTTCTACCCGACCGACCAACTGACCCTGAAGATGGAAATCCGTCATGACTGGGCCAATCACGACGTGTTCTTGCGTAGCGATGGCAACTATCGCAAGAGCAACGACATTTTTGCGGCCCAGGCGGTATACAGCTTCTGATCGGCAACCTGCATCTTGCCCGCAATGGCCTCCTTTGGAGGCCATTTTTCATGCAGCCCCTTGCCAAATGAGCAGGTCGGCTGCATTTCTCCCACATTGCATTTGCGGAATATCCCATGCCTAGACGCCCAGACTGGATGGCCTCCATGTTCAGCCGGCTGCCTTATCAGGCCAGTCCGGCCAACCGCCATCATGGCGCAAGCGGCTATCGCAATCTTTACCCCTTTACCTTGCCATCGCTAGGCAGCCTGCTGTACTGGAAGCTGTCCGCCCTGTGGCGGCAAAGCCCGGACCACAGGCCGGAGATGATTCCGGTTTGCAGCGGCGACGCCCCTGCGCTACGGGCCAACCAGCAGCGGGCCAGCGTTACCTGGCTGGGGCATGCCAGCAGCTTCATCCAGCTGGCTGGGCTGAATATCCTGATTGATCCAGTGCTGTCGCCACGGGTGTCGCCATTCCGCCATCTGGGGCCAAAGCGGCAGGTGGCCTTGCCGCTGGATCTGCCTGATCTGCCGCGTATTGATCTGGTACTGCTGACCCATTTGCATTACGACCATCTGGATTTTCCCACCTTGCAACGGCTGGCTGCGCAGGAGGGCGAGGCACCGGATGTGATTGTGCCGCTGGGCATGTCGCGGGCAGTCAGGGCGGCAGGGATTCCCGCCGCAAAAATCACGGAACTGGATTGGTGGCAGGCGTGTGGGCATGGGCCAGTGCAGATATTGCTGACACCGGCCCATCACTGGAGCAACCGTGGCCCTTGGGGTGACATGAATCAGGCGCTATGGGGTGGCTTTCTGCTGGAGGGGGCGGGCTTGAAGGTGTGGTTTCCGGGTGATACCGGCTACCGTGCCGAACTGTTTCATGAAATCGGCCTGCATATCGGCCCGGTGGATTTTGCACTGCTGCCCATCGGCGCTTACGAGCCACGCAAAATCATGCGGGCACAGCATGTAAACCCGGAAGAGGCGGTGCGTATTTTCAAGCATGTGGCGGCGCGCAAGGCCTGGGCAGTGCACTGGGGTACTTTCATCCTGACTGACGAGCCGATCCAGCAACCCATGGCTGAACTGGCCATGGCGCTGCGCGAACAGGATGTCAGCGCCACGGATTTCATGCTGCCTGCCATCGGCGAAACCATCTGGCTGTCACACTAGGAGCGCGCACTTGATCCTGATGGCGTCGGATTGCCCTGGATTGGCGCAGTTTGCGCTATTTTGCTGCAATGCAAACATTGCTCGTCAAGGCCGGGGGGCATACAATCGACATTGTTAATTTTTTCGAAAACGAAGGTTTTTTTTCGTTTTCACGGCAATATGGGGCGAGGCATGACAATTCTGCAGTTGATCAATGAACGGGTACAGGCAGCGCTGGCCGCTGCCGGTGCGCCGGATGCGCCGGCTGTGATCCAGCCGGCTTCCAAGCCGGAATTCGGTGACTACCAGGCTAATGGCGTCATGGGTGCAGCCAAGGCACTCAAGACCAATCCGCGCGAGCTGGCGCAGAAGGTTGTCGCCGCGCTCGACCTGCAAGGCATTGCCGACAAGGTGGAAATCGCCGGCCCTGGCTTCATCAATATTCATCTTGCCCCTGAATATCTGGCCCGCCGCAGCGAAGCTGCCCTGAAGGACGACAAGCTAGGCATCAGCCCGGTAGCGGCCCAGCGCGTGATGGTGGAATACTCCTCGCCCAATCTGGCTAAAGAAATGCACGTTGGCCACCTGCGTTCTTCCATTATCGGTGATGCGCTGGCGCGGGTAATGGAGTTTCTGGGTCACGATGTCGTGCGCGCCAACCATGTGGGCGACTGGGGAACCCAGTTCGGCATGCTGACCGCCTATCTGGTGGAAATCCGTCAGGCTGGTGACAATGCGCTGGAATTGTCCGATCTGGAAACCTTCTACCGCAACGCCAAGGTGCGCTTTGACGAAAGCGAAGAGTTTGCCGACCGCGCCCGTGACTATGTGGTGCGTCTGCAGGGCGGTGACGAAGAAGTGCTCAAGCTGTGGGCGCAGTTTGTTGACATCTCGCTTAAGCATTGCGAAGCGGTGTATCAAAAGCTCAATGTCGGCCTCAAGCGCGAGCATGTGCGTGGCGAGTCAGCCTATAACGACGACCTGCCGGTGATCGTGGACGAACTGCGTGCCGCTGGCCTGCTCAGCGAGAGCGAAGGTGCCGAAGTGGTGTTCCTGGAGGAATTCCGCACCCAGGACGACGAGCCGATGGGTGTGATCATCCGCAAGAAAGATGGTGGTTTCCTGTACACCACCACCGACCTGGGCGCGGTGCGATACCGTCACAAGGTGTTGAACCTGGACCGCGTGATTTACGTGGTGGATGCGCGCCAGAGCCAGCATTTTGCCCAGATGTTCAGCATCTGCCGCAAGGCCGGTTTTGCGCCGGAAAGCATGAAGCTGGAGCATATCGGCTTTGGCGTGATGATGGGCGACGACGGCAAGCCGTTCAAGACCCGCTCCGGTGGCACGGTCAAGCTGATCGAGCTGCTGGACGAGGCGGAAGAGCGTGCCTACGCGCTGGTGTCGGAAAAGAACCCGGACCTGTCCGAGGCCGAAAAGCGCGAAATCGCCGCCACGGTGGGCATTGGTGCGGTGAAGTATGCCGATCTGTCCAAGAACCGCATGAGCGATTACATCTTCAATTGGGACACCATGCTGGCCTTTGAAGGCAATACCGCGCCTTATCTGCAGTATGCCTACACCCGCGTGCAGAGCGTGTTCCGCAAGGCCGGAAACGTGGATGCCAATGCGCCCATCGTGATTACCGAACCGGCGGAAAAGCAGCTGGCTGCGGCATTGTCCCAGTTTGAAGACACGCTGCTGTCGGTGGCTGATGGCTGCTATCCGCACTACCTGTCCAACTATCTGTACCAGATTGCCACGCTGTTTTCGCGCTTCTACGAAGCCTGCCCGATCCTGAAGAGTGAAGGCGAAGTACGTGCCAGCCGTCTGCAACTGGCAGCGCTCACTGCCAAGACCTTGCGTACCGGGCTGGATCTGCTGGGTATCAAGGTGCTGGAAACCATGTAAGCACCGCAGTCCGCGCAAGAACAAAAACGCCCTGGATTCCAGGGCGTTTTTTTGTGGCAGCCAAACGGGTTTCTATCAGATGGGCTTGGTAGCCTGCAGCAGCCAGTCCCGGGCCGTGCCATCAACCAATGGCTGCAGGCGGCGTCGTACTTCGGCGTGATAGTGATTCAGCCAGTCCACTTCCTGCCGCGACAGCAGGGCGTGTTCGATGCAGCGGGTGTCGATCGGACACAGCGTGAGGGTTTCAAAGCGCAGGAAGTCGCCAAAACCGTTTTTCTGCGCCGCCACATTCAACACCAGGTTTTCGATGCGCACCCCCCACTGGCCGGGGCGATAGATGCCTGGTTCCACCGAGGTGATCATGCCTTGCTGCATCGCCATGCTGGCATCCGGCAGGCTGCGCGAGATGGTTTGCGGGCCTTCATGCACATTGAGGAAATAACCTACGCCATGGCCGGTGCCATGGCCGAAGTCGATATCGTGCTGCCACATCGGCGCGCGTGCCAGTGCATCCAGCATGGGAGATAGCGTGTCGCGCGGAAAATGGGCCATGGACAGATTGAGCGTACCCTTGAGCACCAGGGTAAAGTCACGCTTCTGTTCTGCGCTGGGGCTGCCCACTGCCACCACGCGGGTGATGTCAGTGGTGCCGCCGTGGTACTGGCCACCGGAGTCGATCAGCAACAGGCCGTTGCCGGCAATGCTGGCATGGGCCTCCGCCGTGGCACGGTAATGCGGCAGGGCGCCGTTGGCATTGAAACCGGCAATGGTGGCAAAGCTGGGCGAGACAAAACCGGGGCGGCGGGCGCGGGCGGCGGTGATCTGCTCATCGATGGTCAGTTCGGTGATGGCCTCACGGTTGACCACCTGTTCGAACCAGGCAAAGAACTCACACAGTGCAGCACCATCCTGCTCCATGGTTTTGCGGATCTGCACGGCTTCAGCCGCGGTCTTGCGTGCCTTCAGCAAGGTGCTGGGGTTGATGGCCTGCTGCCGTGGCATGGTGGCCGGAATGGCCTGATACAGTCCCAGCGTGATGCGGCGCGGGTCCAGCAGCATGGTGTTGCTGACGGGCAGGGCGGCAAGCGTTGCCTTGGCATGGTGGTAGTCGACCAGTTGCACGCCGTCGGCACTCAGTTCTGTCTGCAGCGCGGTGTCCAGTTTGTTGCTGTCCACAAACAGCGTGGCACTGTCCGGGCTCAGCAGCAGATGGCTGATGAACACCGGGTTGTAGTTCACATCTGCGCCACGCAGATTGAGCAGCCAGGCGATGTCGTCCAGCGTGGAAATGAAATGGTAATCGGCACCGGCTTGCTGCATGGCTTGCCGCACCGCAGCCAGTTTGTCCCGGCGACTGGTGCTGGCAAACGGTGCCGGGTGCGGGTAGATGGCGGCCTGCGGCAGGGCGGGTCTGTCCTGCCAGATGGTTTGCAGCAGATCGATGTCGGTACGCAGCCGTACACCCTTGCTGTCCAGACGGCTTTGCAGTGCCTGGGCAGCGGCAAGGCCGATTACATCGCCATCCACCGCCAGAGTGTGGCCAGGCTGCAGGTGTTCTGCCAGCCAATCCAGATGCTGTGTACTGGCTGCGGTTTGTATTTTCATCAGTGTAATGCCGCTGCCAGCGAGCTGCAGTTCTGCCTGCTCCCAATAGCGGCTGTCTGCCCACAGGCCAGCCTGCGCATGCGTGACGATCAGTGTACCCATTGAGCCTTTGAAGCCGGACAACCACTGCCGGGCCTGCCAGTGTGCGGGCAGGTATTCGGACAGATGCGGGTCGGAAGACGGAATCAGACAGGCATCAACATGTTGTTGTTGCATGGCCTGGCGCAGGGCGGTCAGGCGCTGGGGAATGGTGTGCAGGGTGGTCATGCGGTTTCCAGTGCAGAGTGTGCTGATATTCTGGTGCGCGCATGGCTGGCTGACAAGCGAGTTTATACCGGGGTTGGCATGCCTTTTTTGCATGCCAGCGCGCCGGTGTGCAATAAAAAAACAATCTGAAACTATTTCAACATGAGCAGCAGACTTTTGCTGCAAAACAGGAGGACTGGCTGAACACCAGTCCTGATCTGTCCTGGCTGGCGCTCATTGGCCTAGGGCTGGGGTGCGCGGCGGAATCATCCGCCGCTTGCCGGTGGCCTCGAATGCACTGGCAAAGCGCAGCAGCGCGTTGTCGTCATAAGCACGTCCGGCAAAGGTCAGTCCCACCGGCATGCCGATATCGGCCATCACCCCCATCGGCACGGTCACCGTCGGTACGCCGAGATGGCGGATGGCGAGGTTGCCATTGGCCACCCACACCCCGTTGCTCCAGGCAATGTCGGCAGAAGCCGGGTTGACGTCGGCATCCGCCGGGCCAACGTCAGCTACGGTGGGAAACAGCACGGCGTCCAGCCTGAGTTCGTCCATCCAGTCTTCCAGGTCCAGCTTGCGGATTTTCTCCAGGCCGCGCAGGCCGTCGGGCACGCTGGCAATCTGGTCAAAAGACTTCAGTCCGCGCTTGGCCATGTTGACGTACTCTTCCATGCCGGCAGCCAGGTCGCCCTCGCGGTTGGGCAGGGTGCCGGGGTCGTGTGGGAAGATTTGCGGGCCATCCACGTCCGCCAGCTTGTTGAGCTTGGGGTCGCCGTTGGCGCGCAGGAATTCATCGAAAGCCCAGCCGGACAATTCCCATAATTCATCGTGCAGGAAGTCCGGCGGCAAGATGCCGCGATTGGCCACGGTGGGTGTGCCGGGACGGTCGCCTTCACAGTTGGACACCAGCGGGAAATCCACCGCAATCACTTCTGCACCAGCGGCTTCCAGCGCCAGACGCGCGGCTTCCCACAAGTCGATCACCGAGGCGCGGGTATGGATGCGCTGGCCGGTGGGGCCGCCGATGCCGGGTGCAGCGCTGGTGCCGGCCAGTTCGTCCTTGTTGATATACATGCGCGGCACGCCAAAGCGTTTGCCTTTGAGCGTTTCGGGCTGGGACAGCAGGGCCGGATAGGCTGCCGGTCGCACGCTGGAGGCTGTGGGAATCGCCACCCAGGGTTGCAGGCGCCACAAGTCGCCACGGGTGACCGGGTCGTCGGCCACGATGATGTCCAGCACTTCCAGCAGGTCGGCCATGGTGCGGGCATAGGGCACGACAACATCCATGGTGGGGGTCAGCGGCCAGTTGCCACGTACCGAAATCACCCCGCGCGACGGGGTATAGGCGCACAGGCCGTTGTTGGACGCCGGGCCGCGACCGCTAGACCAGGTTTCCTCCGCCATGCCGAAGGCCGCGAAGCTGGCCGCGGTGGCAGTACCGGCCCCATTGGAGGAGCCGGAGGCAAACGGCGCGGTCAGGTAGTTGGCGTTGTAGGGGCTTTCGGCGCGGCCATAACAGCCACGCTGCATGCCGCCATTGGCCATCGGCGGCATATTGGTTTTGCCGAGGCAAATGGCACCGGCGGCGCGCAGGCGGGAAATGGTGAAGGCATCGTGCTGGGACACCAGCTCCTTGAAGGCCGGGCTGCCGGAAGCGGCGGTCAGCCCCTTCACCAGATAGCTGTCCTTGGCGGTGTAGGGAATGCCATCCAGCGGGCCCAGTGTTTCGCCACGGACACGGCGCGCATCGGAGGCTTCGGCCTCGCGGATGGCTTCTGGATTGGGCACCACCACAGCATTCAGCCTGGTCTCGGTAGCGGGGCCGTCGTAGGCCTCTATCCGTGCCTGATAGGCCTGGACCAGTTCCACCGCAGTGGTACGCCCGGATTCGAGCGCAGCACGCAGCTCGGCAATGGATAGCTCGGTAACCTCGATCATGCTACTACCTCCACGAAGAAGACGGATTTCATTCCCAACACGCTGGCCGCATTCCAGCAAGCGCAGGCATGGGCGATGACGCAATATGGCGGCTAATCTACAAGAGTCCGGCTCATGCGGGAAAATGATTCATTTTGATACACCCATTCATGCGATGAATACCGGGCCACATGCTGCATGCAGCTAGCCGGTGGATTCGATCAGGCTGCGCATCAAGCCACGCAGCCACAGCAGCGCCGGATTGCTGTCCTGCACCGGATGCCAGATGCAGTTGAGGTGATAGCCGGGTAACTCCTCCGGCAATGCCACCATCTTCAACGGCCAGTAGCCTGCCATCATCGCTGCCACTTTCTTGGGCAGGATGAACAGGTGGTCGGTATGGCTGACAATAGCCGCCGCCGCCATATAGCTCTGGCTATGCACCGAAATCTTGCGCTGCAAGCCGCGCTCGGCCAGAAAGTCATCCATCGGCGAGCCCAGATTGCCCAGCGGCGCATGGAAGACATGTGGCAAGGCAATCAGGTCGGCCAGGGTCAGCCGGTCGCTGCAAAAAGGGTGGCCGGCACGTAAGATGCCGATCAAGGGCTCGTTCAGCCAGGTTTCCCGGCACAGATAGCCGGGAATCTTCATGTATTCGTCAAAACCCAGCAGAAAGTCGATTTCCCCGTCGGCCAGCGCCAGTTCCGGAATCTCCTCGCGCAGGATGGTGATGTCGATATGGACATTGGGCGCTTCCACCGCCAGCTTTTTCACCAGTGGCGGAATCAGCACGCACTCCACGTAATCCGTGGTGCACAGGGTGAAGCGGCGCGTCGAAGTGGCCGGGTCAAACGCTTCGGGCTGGCTGAAGTGGCTTTGCAACAGGCTGAGCGCCTGATGCACGCCCTGTTGCAGGTAGAGCGCTTTTTGCGTTGGCTGCATGCCATGCGGCGAGCGCACCAATAATGGGTCGTTGAAGAATGCCCGCAAGCGGTTGAGCGAGTGACTCATCGCCGGCTGGCTGACAAACAGTTTCTCCGCCGCCCGCGTGACGCTGCGCAGGCTGACCAGCGCATCCAACGCCAGCAGCAGGTTCAGATCCAGCTGATGCAATTTCACATCATTCACCGTATTTATGAAAGTATTCGTATTGTTCATTTGCTGAATAGTTTGCCTCTCCCTAGACTGCGTCTGTCAATCATTTCCTCGTGCATGGCAGACAAAACCGGCTGACTTGTCGCACCGCCGGACTGCGCTGTAGCCGCACGATGTCTTGAATACTTCCGATGGCATCAATCATTGCATGGTGATCTCAATGAACAGCACAACGCACACTAGCCTGCCTGCCGCCGACGGCTTTCACATGCCGGCCGAATGGGCCCCGCAACAAGCGGTATGGATGATCTGGCCGCAGCGCCCGGACAACTGGCGTCATGCCGGACGCGAAGCGCAACAAACCTTTGCTGCCATCGCCAAGGCCATTGCCGCAGCCACCCCGGTGTTCATGGCGGTGCCGCAAGAATGCATGGCCGCAGCCCGTGCCGTGATGCCAGCCGAAGTGACATTGGTGGAAATGAACAGCGATGACTGCTGGATGCGCGATAGCGGACCGACCGTGGTCATCAACCAGGCAGGCCAGGTGCGTGGCGTGGATTGGCAGTTCAATGCCTGGGGCGGTTTCAACGGTGGCCTGTATCACCCGTGGGACCAGGACAGCGCAGTGGCCAGCCAGGTATTGGCCCACCATGGCTTTGACCGCTACGCCGCGCCGCTGGTGCTGGAAGGCGGCTCGATCCATGTCGACGGCGAAGGCACGCTGATGACCACCGCCGAGTGCCTGCTCAACCCCAACCGCAATCCGCATTTGTCCAAACAGCAGATTGAAGCCTTGCTGTCCGAATACCTGAACGTCAGCCATTTCATCTGGCTGCCCGAAGGCGTGTTCATGGATGAAACCGACGGCCATATCGACAATATGTGCTGTTTTGCCCGCCCGGGTGAGGTGATCCTGCACTGGGTGGACGATGAAAACGACCCGCAATACCCGCGTTCGCAGGCCGCCTATGAAGTGCTGTCGCAAGCGCGCGATGCCAAGGGCCGCCAGTTGAAGATCCACAAGATGCTGTCGCCGGGCCCCTTGTACTACACCGCAGAAGAAACCGCCGGCGTGGTAGCCAGCGGTCAGGCCGTCCCGCGTGAAGTGGGCGAGCGCATGGCCGCTTCCTATGTGAATTTCCTGATCAGCAACGACCAGATCATCTTCCCGCTGCTGGACGAGCGCACTGATGCCGCGGCCGCCAGCCGCCTGCAGGAAATCTTCCCGGAATACCGCATTGTCGGCGTACCGGCGCGTGAAGTGCTGCTCGGTGGCGGCAACATCCACTGCATCACCCAGCAGATTCCGGCTGGCAAGGCCGGCTAAGGCACTATTCCAAACGGCGGGTGTATTCCCGCCGTTTCTGTTTGCCATGCACATAAAAACCCACCACGCGCTTATTGATTTCCAGTCAGTAGCATGCAGGCTGCTGCAGCGGCCCAGCCAATCCCGGTCGTGTCTTCATTATTGCAGTCTTCCTCTGGCGCTTGTTTTTGTTTCACGGGATTGACCTATTTCAAGTCCGCCGGCCAGTAAAACAAATAGCATCTTGTCATGATTGGAAAATTGATGACAAACGTACGCAAAGGTTGCGGCGCTTGTTGCCTTGTTATTTTCCCAAATCAGCCCCTTATCGGAACAAGGTAGCAGCTTATGTTTTCCACAATCAGGAACCGTCTTGTCTTGTTGATACTGGTACCGCTTCTGGTGCTCAGCAGTTTTTCACTTATGCTGCTGTGGCAGAACTACAGCCAATATCAAAAAGCCCTGCATACCCGGAAGTTAATGGAGGTAGCCATTGCAACCGGCAATCTGATCCATTCCATTCAAATCGAAAGAGGGGCATCTGCTGGCTTCCTGCAATCGCATGGCAAGAACTTTGCTGAAAAAATGCCTGGCATTCGACAAACCACTGAAACCAGGTTGCAGGCTTACCAGTATGTGATAGCCAGTAATCATGAGTTGGCGGACAACGTGAACATCCGGAATGCCAATGCTGTGCTACAGCATCTGAGCGGGATGCGTGAGCAAATATCACGACAAAGCACCTTGCCTGCACAAAGCTCGGCTTATTTCACCCAGACCATTGCGACGCTCTTGAAGGGCATTTCGACTATCGGCCAGAGTAATGACCAAGCAGATATCGTGCGTCGTCTACAGGCGTATCTGGACCTGATCCAGGCCAAGGAAAATGCTGGACTCGAACGTGCGCTGTCGCTACCGGTATTCATTGCGGACAAGGTGGAGTGGCCGCAATACCGTGTGATCCTGGCAAAGATCGATAGTCAGGCAGAGTTGCTGCATCAGTTTGAAAGTGTTGCCCAGCCGGAAGAGGTGGCAGGGCTGAAGCGCGTGCTGGCAAGTGCGGAGTCCATGCGTGTGGAGCAGTTCCGCAGCGTGATGGAAAGCCGGCTTGCTCAGGGTGGGTTCAATGTGGCAGCTGATCAATGGTTTGACGCGATCACCAGCAAGATTAACGCGCTTTATGGTGTGGAACAGCAATTGACGGCCAGTATCGATGCGCAGACCCAGGCACAGGAAGACCAGGCATTGCGCAATCTGTGGATGGTGATTGTCATTGGTTTCACCACGGTACTGTTTAGCGCGGGAGTTGGCCTGTGGGTTGGGCGCAGCATTGGCCGCCCCTTGTTGCGCGTTGCCCGCTCCGTGGAGGAAACCGTAGAAACACGGGATCTGTCTTGCACCGTCAAGGCCGATGGCGTACTGGAAGCGCGGCAAATCGGCAGTGCCTTCAACAAGCTGCTGGAGGCTTTCTCACTGTTGATTCTGGATGTCCAGGGCTGTGGCCGGGACATGGGGTCGGTTGCGGAGCAACTGTCTTCCAGTAGCAATCAGGTCAAGCAGAGTGCTTCTGTGCAGTCGGAGGCAACAGCCTCGGTAGCTGCCGCAGTAGAGGAATCTGCTGTCAGCATGACAGAAATGGCCAGCAGCACCCGCTCGGTGATGGAGCAAGTGCAAACATCGCGGACCGAAACGGGCCAGGCGCTGACGGCCATGAAAGATACCGTGCAAAAGGTGAGTGAAATCGCCCGTCAGATTGAGGCCTCGGGTAAGGATATCCAACTGCTGAGCGCTAGCTCCCAACAGATAGGCGGGATTGTCGATGTCATCAGGGACATTGCCGATCAGACCAATCTGTTGGCGCTCAATGCCGCCATTGAAGCAGCACGTGCCGGAGAGATGGGGCGGGGTTTTGCCGTGGTCGCTGACGAGGTGCGCAATCTGGCTGCCCGCACCGGGACCGCCACTGAGGAAATCGCCGGACTAATCCTGGATGTGCAGAAACGAATCGATGCTTCGGTTGCCGGCATGGCTCAGGCGGATAAATTGTCACGACAGAGTCTGAGTTCGGTCAACTCCAGCGAACAAGGTTTGCAACTAGTCGATGAGGGTGCACGGCAAGTATTGCAGCGCATGCAGGGCATTGCCACCGCCATTGAGGAGCAGGACCAGGCCATGCAGGTGATTAGCCAGAATATCGAACAGATCGCACAAATGACCGAAGAAAACAGCATCGTTGCCGTACACAACAACACGCAGGCGGAGAAACTTGACCAGTTGGCCGGGCACTTGTCGACTACCATCAGTCAATATCGTATCGCCATGGCCTGACGGCACTTGTTTTCAGCATGGGTCACGACAAAAGCCTGATTGATTTCGGGCTTTTGTCTCCTGGGCGTTGTCCGACCAGCTCATGATCGACCGCCTGGCTGGTGGCAGATTGGCCGAAGCTGACTTTCACGAGTATCTGAAATCCCTATCCCCTTGTTTTGCAACACCAACGTTGTGCCATCCCGTACAGTGCCGACGCAGTTTTCTACTGCGGCTGTGGGGCCATTCAGGCAATGTGTATGAGCTTTACGACTTCAGTCAATTTTATATGAATTGAGATTAAATTGAGGGTGTTGCTATTCCCTGGTAAATACAGCATGCCGTAATTCTTTCTGTGTTCGTTTTCTGGAAGGCAAAAATGTATTGACCCGGATTGCTTTGTAGCGTAAAAAAGAAAAAGCAGGATTTTCAAGCGCCATACCTATCGATACCTCGTTGCCCTACAAGTGGGTCTTCCTTGTTTCTTTATTTATTCCTTGACTATCATGTTTTTCTGGAATTCAAACTGACACAAGGAGTACATTATGGAAACGGGTACCGTTAAATTTTTCAATGATGCAAAAGGTTTTGGCTTCATTACACCGGACAACGGTAGTGACGATCTTTTTGCTCATTTTTCCGAAATCCGTGCTGATGGTTTCAAGTCATTGCACGAAGGTCAGAAAGTCAGCTTTACCAGAGCAATGGGCCAGAAAGGCCCGGCAGCAACAGGCATTCAGCCACTTTAAGCCTTGCTGAAATGAAAAAGCCCCAAATGGGGCTTTTCATATTTGGACTACCTGAAAAATCCTGTCATAAGACAGGATTTTTTAATATCAAGAAGCGGTGATGTATGCATCACCCTGGTAACTTGCAGTCTCTATGCCAAACACGGAGCTGAAAGTAACCATAAACCGGCGGCCAATTTTCTTAATGGATACGACTTCAAGTGCAATAGTGAAATTGTCTACTTGCTGGGTGATGTAATCGCCTTGTTTTAATTCATTTATTTTCAATTAATTTCCTTGTGACCATATTTTCATGCTTGGTCTTTAGCGTCTTGGCCTTCTTTGAGGCTGATGTGCTGGCTTGGCAGTCGGGTGGCGGAAATTGATACGTCCTTTGGTTAGGTCGTAGGGTGACATTTCAACAGTGACCCGGTCGCCTTGCAGTACGCGGATGCGGTGTATCTTCATCTTGCCTGAACCGTACGCGAGAATTTCCACATTATTATCGAGCCGGACACGGTAACGTGATTCCGGCAGCATCTCGATGACAACGCCTTCGAGCTCAATCATGTCTTCTTTGGACATGGTGTTTCCAATCTGAAAAAGTAAGCTGTCACACCGGTAAAAATACGGTGTGGCATGAGGATTGGCTTCGTGGACCTGGGCGGAAATTGCTGTAGCGAAACGGCAGCAGTTAAGGCAAGGCAGGTGATAAGAACATCACCTTTGGGAAGAGGTGACAGAACGATAAACTTATCTCATTGATTTGTCAATAATTATTCCCAGCCAGTACCGGCAGGGACATAGGATGGCATGCACTCCCGCGTATTCGGCCTTGCCGCACATGGGCAGGGCTTGCAGGCACTCGGGATGCACGACCTCACAATCTGCAGTTGCACGAGCGGCGGATCGATGCTTCTGCTGGTGTAGGAATCAAAGCATAAGGTCAAGCTTATAAACACAAGACTGTTTGGTGGACCTGACTATATGCAACACATTGTATCGTCACGCACAATCCTGGCTGGTGTGTTGCTGGCCTTAGCGCTTGTCCTGCCTTTGCTGCTTGGCCGACTTGGCGGTTGCGCCGCTGGTCAGATATCCAGAGGTAGCCGTGAATTGAACTTTATTTCCTTCAGTGCCAGGTTCGAATGGATTGAGCTGATTCCGGGGATGGCCCGCAGCGCTTCGATAAAATTGCTGTAATCGTCCAGGTCATGAGCCAGTACTACCAGCAGGTAGTCCGCTTCGCCGGTGATTTTGTGACAGGACAGCACCTGTACATGGTCCTGAATGAGTGCTTCGAACCGGTTGGGCTGTTTGTCACCAACATTGCCAAAGCTCAGGCTGACAAAAGCCATGACGTCCAGTCCCAACTTGCGCCGGTCCAGATTAGCCTGATAGCCCAGGATATAGCCTTCTTCTTCCAATCGCTTAAGTCGTCGCCAGCAGGGCGTTACGCTCAGTGACAGCTGCTCAGCCAGCTTTGGAGTGGACATCGCGCCATCGCTCTGCAGATGTTTCAGGATGGTTAGATCTACAGCATCTAATGCTGCTATTGGTCTGTTCTTCTTCATATTTTGGTAAAAAGTGATTTTTCTTTTCTTATGTTGCCTAATTTTCGACAAGAAAAGCAAAAAAATTACTTACGCCAATCTGCATAATTTGCATCAGGACAACCGCCATGTGATGTCAAGATGCTTACATTCCACAACCCCGATCATCATCTGCACCATGCTTCCGAACTCAAGGATGGCAAGGTGTCTCCCTGTTTTGAACTCCCCCATCGCGCAGACACCATACTCGCCCGCGTACGTCAGACCGGCTTGGGTGGAATTGCCTTGCCTGCCTACTACGTCAACGAACGCTATGCCCGGGTTCATAGTGAGCGGTATGTACATTTCCTGGAAACGGCCTGGCAGGAGTGGACCGCACTGGGTCATCGGCACGATGCCTTGCCTCTGGTCTGGCCGGTACGTGATTTGCGCAGTGATATAGAGCCTGAGCATATCGACGGCAAGCTGGGTTTTTATGCCATGGATGCCGGTGTCGCCATTACTGCGGGGACTTGGCAGGCAGTACGTCGCAGTGCCGATACCGCGCTAAATGGCATGGACCACCTGCTTCAGGGCAATGGCAGTGCATTTGCACTCTGCCGCCCACCCGGCCATCACGCTGCTGCTGAATACATGGGGGGCTACTGTTACCTCAACAACGCCGCGATTGCTGCTCAATCCTGCCTGGATCAGGGGGGGAGGCGGGTGGCCATTCTGGATGTGGATTTCCATCACGGAAACGGTACGCAGAGCATTTTCTACGATCGCCCAGACGTGCTCTTTGTTTCATTGCACGGCGACCCGCGTTGCTCCTATCCCTATTTTTCAGGACACCGTGATGAGACCGGCACAGGCGCAGGCCAGGGTTTCAACCTGAATTACCCCTTACCGCACGGTACTGATTGGGAAAGCTATGCGGTATCACTAAGTCATGCATGCCAGCGCATTCGCGCTTACCAGCCTGATGCGCTCGTGATTTCCCTCGGGGTAGATACCTTTGAAAACGACCCGATCAGTCACTTTCGGCTGACAAGCCAGGACTATTTCAAGATGGGGGCGGCTATTGCTTCCATCGGAGCGCCGACGCTGTTTGTGATGGAAGGTGGGTATATGGTCGATGAAATTGGCATCAACGCGGTCAATGTGCTGCAAGGTTTCGAAGGAGAAAAATGAATGAGTGTTCGTACATCCGAACTCACGGCTCCAAGAATCTGGCAAGCCAATTTCAGACGCGCTATTCGATATTGCTGACATTCGCACCCTCCTGAGTCGGACAGGCATGGAAAACGTATTGCTGGAGCTGGTGGCAGACATCGAATCAGCTTATCGCCGCGGGCAAGATTTTCAGAAGTAGGCCCGTGTAGCCAATCACTTGCAGGAAGGCGCCATTGAGCTGATGCCGGTGTCTGACAGCCAGTTGTATGGCTTCAGGTATGTAAACGACCATCCTGGCAACACCTTCCGGAACATGCTGACGGTGATGGCATTTGGTGCTCTTGCTGATGTCGCAAGTGGTTTTTCTTGGCGGCTGAGTGAATTCACCATCGTCACGGCCTTGCGTACGGCGGCTACTTCAACCTGGGTTGCCGGTTCTGCCGACCCCAAGCGCCCGATAACTGATAATCCGGGAAGGCTGTGCAGGGCAAAACAACAGACATTAAAGTATCTGGCAAATCAGTCGTAATTCAGCCATAAAACTATTTAGCAAACTAGTGGGACCGCCAAGGTTTTTTTACCGTGCGAGACATGCCGTAAAAAGTAGACATGGGGTTAGTCAGTCTAGGGATCGGGGGCAAGCAGATGAAATGGAAAGAGCATGGCAGTATGCGGGCCGGCTGGCTGTGCTGGTTCTTCCTGTTGCTGGCACCGATGGCGATGGCGGAGGAGGCGGGTATCGGTACCATCAAGACGGTAAGCGGCAATGTGCAGGTCAAGCGCGGCACACAGATTGTGCCGGCGCAGCCCGGGCTGACACTGCAAGAGGCCGACCTGGTGCAGACCGGGGCTGCGAGCGCGGTGGGTATCATATTGCGCGACAAAACAATGCTGTCTGCAGGGGCGATGTCGGTGTTGCAACTCGATAAATTCAACTTCGACAACAAAACGCAGCAGGGAGCGCTGCAGGCCACGCTGAGGAAAGGCCGACTGGGAGTGATTTCCGGTGCTATTGCCAAGCATTCGCCCGAGGCGGTGCAGTTTCGCACCTCGACCATGACCCTGGGTGTGCGCGGCACCGAATTTATCATCGAAGCACAGGACCGGGGGGATACGCCATGAATGGGGTAATCCTGGTAGTGCTGACGGGCATAGCGGCCTTGGTATATCAGCCGACTTCGGATCGAGTGGTACTGTTGCCGGCACCGGATGGCAGCGTGGGCAAGGTGATTGTTCGTGCTGCCGGTGAAGAGAAGGAAATCGCACAGGCCTACGGCACGGCGGCGGTCAAGCCCGGTGGCAGCGTGCAAAGCGGTAGCGAAACCGAGGCCGAGGTTGCTACCCATTATGCTGACGTACTGAAGGCGCAACCCCGACGCCCCGCCAGCTACCTGCTGTATTTCCAGAACGATAGCGACCAACTGACTGCTGCATCAGAGGCCACGCTATCGGCACTGAAGCAGGATGTGGCCAGCCGACCGGTGCCGGAAATCCTGGTGATCGGCCATACCGACCTGGTGGGCAGCAGCGAGTACAACGACACGCTGTCGCTGCAGCGGGCGCAGGTGATTGCCGGCATGCTGCAGCAGCTTGGAGTACAGCCCCGGTCGCTGGAGGTGACCGGCCGCGGCATGCGCGACCCGCTGGTGCCGACAGCCAGTGGCGTGGAGGAGCCGCGCAATCGCCGGGTGGAGGTCTCGGTGCGTTGACCCGTGGCCGATGCCCGTCACCGGCCGGCTGAGCTGACAAGTGGGGTGTCATGTCTTTTCCCTTGCGTTCACAAAACATGCTGCGTCGCCTGCTGGTAGGGGGGCGTGGGCGGCCGATGGCTGCCTTGCTGCTGGCGATGCTGTTGCTGTTGCAGCTTGCAACCCAGCTGCCGTCCGTCTGGCTTCAGCAACTGCCGCCTCAGCTTGCGGCAGGGCTGGCTGTAGCGGGTGCACCGCTGGAGGGAGCCCGTAGCTGGCTGTTCGACAGCTTCCAGAAGCTAATGCCGCGCAAGGTACATAGCCAGCCGGTGACCATTGTCGCCATCGACGAGAAAAGCCTGCGGCAAGTGGGGCAATGGCCATGGCCGCGTGACAGGCTGGCAGCATTGATCGGCAGCATCCAACAGCGCCAGCCGGCGGTGTTGGGGCTGGACATCTATATGCCGGAGGCGGATCAAAGCTCACCGGATCTGCTGGCGGCACGCCTGCCCGCCAGTCAGCAGGCGCTGGCAGGCCAGTTGCGTGCCCTGCCCAGCAATGACCGTTTGCTCGCCCAGGCGCTGGCGGCAGCACCAACGGTGCTGGGCGCTGCCGGTTTCGATTTTCGGGCCTACACCACCACCAGCGGCATGCGCAGCGTGCCGGTACGGGTGATGGGGGATGACCCGCGTCCCTTCGTGCATCACTATCCGCAGGTGCTGGCCAGCCTGCCGCAGCTGCAGGCCGCAGCCAGCGGCCAGGCATTGCTGAGCGTGGACGCGCAGAGTGGCGGTGTGCGGCGTATCGCCATGATCGCCACGGTAGACGAGCAACTGGTGCCGGGGCTGGCACTGGAAATGTTCCGCGTCGGCACCGGTGACGATGCGATCCGGGTGACTACCAACGCACACGGCGTGGCATCAGTGCGGGTGGCCGAACTGGATGTGCCCACCCAGAGCAATGGCGACATCTACCTGCACTTTGCCCGCCAGGCGGACGGTATGGCGCGCTACGTTTCGGCGGTGGATGTAATGCAGGGCCGGGCGGATGCCTCGATGCTGGCCGGCAAGCTGGTGTTGGTGGGGCTGACCGGCTCCGGACTCAACGATATGCGCTACACCGCACTGCAGGAGCTGGTGCCGGGCATCGAGATCCAGGCACAAGTGATGGAGGCGCTGTACGACGGTGCCTTCCTGCAGCGACCTTGGTGGTTTCTGTGGGCAGAGCTGGCAGCAGGACTGCTGTTGGGTATCAATCTGCTATGGCACATACCGCGTGGTGATAGCGGCCCGGCTCGCTGGCTCAGGCAGCGGCCACAGCGTGCGGTGTGGCTGAGCCTGGTGCTGGTGCTGCTGGCCTATGCGCTGGGGCTGGCGCTGTTCCAGTATCGCGGCCTGTTGCTGGATGTCAGCGCCATCGTGATCGAGCTGCTGCTGCTGTTGGCGGTGCTGTTGGGTAGCAGCATCCTGGCCAGCCTGACCGATGCCCGTATCAAGCTGGCGGGTCTGGTGGAAAGCGGCCTGGCGCTGGGGCGGCTGCAGCAGCGTGACCTACTGTTGCAAACCACGCTGCAAGCGGCATGCGACATGGCCTATTGTGAAGGCGCGGCGGTGCTGCTGCTGGGTGACGACAACATCTTGCGCTACGTGCTGCATACCTATCCGGGTGCGCTGCCGGCAGACACCCGCTGGCAGAACAGCCTGCCGGGACAGGTGCTGACCAGCGGCAAATCGTGCCAGGTTACCGGGCTGGCCGCCAGTGATGACAAGCTGGAGGCCAATACTTACGAGTTGCTGCGGCAGATTGGCATCGAGGCGGACTCGCTGCTGGTACTACCGATGAAAGCACACAAAAACGCCGTGGTCGGGGTGATGCTGCTGTGCAATGCCCGCGACGACTACAGCAAGGCGCAGATTCCCTTCGACCCCAAACTGCTTCCCTTCATGGAAGCGCTGGCTGCGCAGGCGGCAGTGGCGATGGAAAACCTGGCACTGGCAGAAGCACAGAAGGCGCTGATGGAGGCGATGATCCGCGTCCTGGCCGGTGCCATCGACGCCAAGAGTCCGTATACCGGTGGCCACTGCGAGCGAGTGCCGGAGCTGGCTTTCATGCTGGCCGAGGCCGCCTGTGCAGCAGAGCAGGGGCCGCTGGCCGATTTTTCCTTCCGCAACGAGGACGAGTGGCGCGAGTTCCGCATCGGTGCCTGGCTGCACGACTGCGGTAAGGTTACCACCCCGGAATACGTGGTGGACAAGGCCACCAAGCTGGAAACCATCTACAACCGCCTGCACGAGGTGCGTACCCGCTTCGAGGTGCTGCTGCGTGACGCGCGCATCGCCAGGCTGGAGGCCATTTACCTGCACGGCGCAGACCCGGTGCTGGAGGATGCAAGCTTGGCCGCACGCGAGGCCGAGCTGCAGGACGACTTCGCCTTTGTGGCAAGCTGCAACCTGGGTGGTGAATTCATGGCACCGGAGCGCATCGAGCGCTTGCAGCATATTGCCGCACAAAGCTGGTGGCGCCATTTCGACGACCGGCTGGGGCTGTCGCAGGAGGAGGAGATGCGTTGCGCCAGCATGGCAGCAGCGCCGTTGCCCGCCAAGGAACAGCTGCTGGCCGACAAGGTGCAGCACCTGTTCGAGCGCCCGCCCAGCAAGGCGCTGGACTCGAAATACGGCTTCCGTCTGCAGGTGCCGCATTATCTGTACAACCAGGGCGAACTTTACAATCTCAGCATTGGGCGCGGCACGCTGACCGAGGAAGAGCGTTTCAAGATCAACGAGCACATTATCCAGACCATCGTGATGCTGGATCAGATGCCACTGCCCAAGTCGCTGCACCGGGTACCGGAATACGCCGGCACCCACCACGAAACGCTGACCGGCAGCGGCTACCCGCGCAAATTGACTGCCGACGTGCTGTCGATACCGGCGCGCATCATGGCCATTGCCGACATCTTCGAGGCGCTGACTGCCTCCGACCGGCCGTACAAGCGCGGCAAGACCTTGTCCGAGTCGGTCGCCATCCTGTACCGCTTCAAGCAGGACAAGCACATCGACCCGGTACTGTTCGACCTGTTCCTCACCTCTGGTATTTACCGCCGTTACGGTGAGCGCTACCTGCGCCCGGCGCAGCTGGATGAAGTGGATATAAGCCGCTATCTGGGGTATTGAAGCAGCGGGATTTCTCTTGGTTTGTTCATTTTTACTTATTTCTGTTTTCTCTACAGGTGAATGCCTGCCATTTCTTCGTCAGTTAACGCCAGGATGCTGGCTGTTCTTCTTGTTTCCAGCCCGGCTTCCCCAATCGGCGACATTAGGTTTTGGCAAGCGTTTGCCAGCCAATTGACGTGCGAATTGAAAGTCATATTAGGTATTTTTACAAGTAAAAATCCGTTAGGAAAATTCAATTTCGTACATTATGCTTTTTGTATTAATGCGCAAAAAATGGCGAGTTGCATCGCTGTTTTTTCTTCTATCTTGGTCTTTGCCTTCCTTTCTGTACTCAGAGTGCGGTCGGAGCGGATCGGGATACCAAGCTAGAAATAAATCCGGGAGAGCAAGATGGGTTGGTGGAAATCAGCGCAGCACGCGAAAGCCAGCGATAAAAAAAACAATGAATCCAAACCCTCCCGCGTGCTCTTGCAGGCGCTGGAACCACGTTTGATGTTCGATGGGGCTGCAGCGTCCACGGTGGCGGCTGTGGCACATGTGGACATACCACACCCCGCCGAACGCAGCTTGCCTGAATCACCGAGCCCGGATAGCCCGCATCCTGGCAACGATCGTTCCACAGAGAAAATGCCCGCGCTGCTGGAGGCGGCGCAGGCGGCCAAGCAAGTCGTATTCATTGAGTCCAATGTCAGCAATTACCAAAGCCTGATCGCCCAACTGCCTGCGGGCATGGAAGTGGTCATTCTGGATGCCAGCAAAGACGGCTTGAGCCAGATTGCCACCTGGGCAGCAACCCATCATGGCTATGCCGCGATTCATATTATTTCGCATGGTGAGAGTGCTGATCTGATGCTGGGCAGCAATGAGCTGACCACCGCCAAGCTGGATAGCCGTCAGGCAGACCTGAACACCATAGGCCAATCCCTGCGCTCCGGGGGAGATATCCTGCTGTATGGCTGCGACATCGCAGCCGGCAGCGGCGGCGCCGCCTTTGTCAGCGCCTTGTCGCGCTATACCCACGCCGATGTGGCGGCTTCCACCGATGCCACCGGCGCGGCAAGACTGGGCGGCGACTGGACGCTGGAGCGCAGCAGCGGCCATATCGACGTGGACGCGCTGCATTTCAGCTACGACGCGCTGCTGGCGCGGCCCACGACGGGCACTACCGATTTCACCGCCTCGGATGGCAACTCGTACAACCCTTCAGGTAGCGTGGTCAATGCCAGCCCTGTCCAAGGCTGGGATTTCTCGCTGCAACTGGGCTCCACCAATAACGGTGGCCAGACGATTATTGTCGAAAAACCCGGATCGGTGACCACGGAAACGGTGGACGGCTACAGCGACGGCACCATCCCCATCTCTTATTTCAGCGTCAAGTCCAACGACAACAGCCGCTTCACGCTGAATTCCATCGGCGTGGTGCTGAACGGCTACGATTCCGGCACCGCCGGCGGCAATTTGCAGTTGGTCGGCTATATCAACGGCGTGGCGGTCAGCGGCGCGACGCTGACGCTGAATGTGGGCGACGCCTTGCAGGGCAGCGGCGGCCTGGTGACCTTCACGGTGTCCGGCAACAGCGCTTTTCAGGGCATCGATTCCTTCCGGGTGCTGGCGGCTAACGGCCATACGGTGACCGGCATGATAGGCATCGGTGCCATCAATGCCATTAATTTCGGTTTTGCGCCGACGCTGACCACCAGTGGCGGCTCCAGCGCCTACAGCAGCGGCAACGGCAGCGCGGTGACGGTGGACAGCGGCATCACGCTGTCCGACTCCGACAGCAGCACCCAGGCCAGTGCCACCGTATCTGTCACCGGCAACTTCCACAGCGGCGAGGACGTGCTGGCTTTTACCAACAACGGCAGCACCATGGGCAATATCAGCGCCAGCTACAACAGCGGCACCGGGGTGCTGACGCTGACGTCCAGCGGGGCGACGGCGACGCTGGCGCAATGGCAGGCGGCCTTGCGCGCAGTGACCTATTCCGACAGTTCGCTGACCCCGAACACCAGCAGCCGCACCATCAGCTTCCAGATCAACGACGGTGCGATCAACAGCAGTGCGGTGACCAAGACGGTGACGGTAGCTGCGGACTCAGCGCCGGTGATAAGCAACCTTAACGGCGACAATCCCACATTTACCGAAAAAGGCGGTGCGGTGAAGCTGGATGTGGGCACTGCGGTGACGGTGACGGACAGCGACACCTCCAATTTCAACAGCGGCAATCTGACCGTACATATCTCCGCCAATGGTCAAAGCGGGCAGGATGTGCTGGGCGTGGATACCAGCGGCACAGTGTCCTTATCCAGCGGCACCAGCGTGGGCAGCGTGGTGACGGTGGGCGGGGTATCCATCGGCGTGATCGCCAGTAATGGCGACGGCGTCAGTGGCCATGATCTGATTGTCACGTTCAACAGCAACGCCACCGCGTCGCGGGTGAGCACGCTGGTGGCGGCGCTGACTTACAACAACACCAGCAATGATCCCAATACCGCCACCCGTACCGTCAATGTCAGCGTCAACGATGGCCGCGGCGGCACCGGGTCCAGCAATGTGACGGTGGCGGTGGCGGCGGTCAATGACGCGCCCACCGGCAGTGCCAGCGCCAGTAACCCCACCTTCGCCATGGGCGGTTCCGCGGTGACGGTGTTCAGTGGAGCCAGCATCAGTGCGGTGGAGTCCAGCCAGAACATCATTTTTCTGACATTGACCGTATCCGGTCTGCATGACGGTAGTAGCGAAATCCTGTCCATCGATGGCAGCAATGTGGCGCTGACCAACGGCAACTCAGTTACCACCAGTGGTAACGGTCTGGGCATCACCGTGTCGCTTAGCAGCGGCACCGCCACCGTATCCATCAGTAGCAGCGGCATTTCCTCCAGCACTGCGGCCAGCGTGATCAACGGCATCAGCTACAGTGATAGCAGCGGCAGCCCCACCGCCGGCAACCGCGTGGTGACGCTGACCAGCGTCCACGATAATGGTGGCACCAGCAACGGCGGCGTGGACACCACCACGCTGGCCGTGGCCTCCACCGTCAATGTGGCGGTGGTGCCGGTGGTGACCCCCAGCGGCGGCAGCGCAGCCTTTACTGCCGGTGACAACACCGCATCAACGCCAGTGGCGGTGGACGGCAATATTAGCGTGACCGACAACGCCAGCAGCACGCTGGTCAGTGGCACGGTATCCATCACCGGTAACTTCCACAGTGGCGAGGACGTGCTGGCTTTTACCAACGATGGCAGCAGCATGGGCAATATCGTTGCCAGCTACAACGCAGGCACCGGGGTGCTGACGCTGAGCTCCAGCGGTGGTAGTGCCACCTTGGCGCAATGGCAGGCTGCTTTACGCGCGGTGACCTACACCGATACCGCAGTGACGCCCAACTCAGCCTCCCGTACGGTCAGCTTCCAGGTGAACGATGGCAGCTCCAGCAGTGGTGTGGCCACGCGCACGGTGACGGTAGCTGCCACCGATCAGACGCCCATCGCCACCGCCAGCGGCGGCAGTGCAGCGTTCACCGCGGGTGACAATACCGTGTCAACGCCAGTAGCCGTGGATTCGGGCTTTACGGTCAGTGATCTGGACAACACCACATTGGCCAGCGGCACAGTGTCGATTACGGGCAATTTCCATAGCGGCGAAGATGTGCTGAGCTTTACCAATACCAGCGCGGTTACTTATGGCAACATTGTCGCCAGCTATAACAGCGGCACCGGGGTGCTGACGTTGACATCTAGCGGCGCAACGGCAAGCCTCGCCCAGTGGCAGGCAGCCATGCGCGCGGTGAAGTACACCGATAGCGCGGTCACGCCCAACACCGCCACTCGCACCATCAGTTTCAGTGTCAACGACGGCAGCAAGAGCAGTGCGGCGACAACCAGGACGGTAACGGTAACCAGCACAGATCAAACACCCATCGTTTCCGCCAGTGGCGGCAGCGTAGCATTCACCGCCGGTGATAATGTCACCTCGACACCGGTGGCGGTAGACAGTGGCATTACCGTATCAGACCTGGACAACACCACGCTGGCATCTGCCACGGTATCCATCTCCGGCAATTTTCATAGCAGTGAAGATGTACTGGCCTTCACCAATAATGGCAGTACCATGGGCAATATTGCCGCCAGCTACAACAGCGGCACCGGCGTACTGACGCTGACGTCCAGCGGTGCTACGGCCACGCTGGCGCAGTGGCAAGCTGCTTTGCGCGCCGTAACTTATACCGACAGCGCCATCACACCCAACAACGCCACGCGTACCATCAGTTTCAGTATTAACGATGGTAGCAAGGACAGTGCTGTGGCGACGCGGTCGGTAACGGTGTCGGCTACAGATCAAACGCCCATTGTCACCACGACAAGCAGCAACGGCAGCTACACACTCAGCAGCACGCCGACCCCGGTGGCGGTAGACAGCGGCATTACTGTATCGGACCTGGACAACACCACACTGGCATCCGCCATGGTATCCATCTCCGGCAATTTCCATAGTAGTGAAGATGTGTTGGCCTTCACCAATAATGGCAGCACGATGGGCAACATTACCGCCAGCTACAATAGCGGCACCGGCGTACTGACGCTGACTTCCAGCGGCGCAACGGCCACATTGGCGCAATGGCAGGCTGCACTCCAGTCGGTGACTTACAATGACACCTCGAGCACCGCCAGTACCGCCAGTACCGCCACCCGCACCATCAGTTTCGTAGTCAGTGACGGAACGACAAACAGTACTGTCGCAACCCGCAGCATAGCCATCCAGCTGCCGGCCCCAACTGTCAGCGGTTTGACCACTGCAACCGATACGGGTAGCAGCCACACGGACGGCATTACCGGCAACAACACCCCCACCGTAACCGGTACCGCACTGGCCAGCAGCACGGTGACGGTATACGTCGATGGCGTCAGCGTTGGCACTACCACGGCTGATGGCAGCGGTGCCTGGAGCTACAATTTGGCCTCCAGCCTGGTCGATGGCAGTCATGCCATTACCGCGATGGCGAGCAGTGGCGGGGTGAACAGCAACGTGTCCTCCAGTTATTCCATCGCGATTGACACCAGTGCCCCCAGTGCGCCGACCAGCCTGGCGCTGACCACGGCAACCGATACCGGCAGCAGCCATAGTGATGGCATTACCAACAACAATACCCCCACCGTACAAGGCAGTGCCGAGGCCAATAGCACGGTGACGGTATACGTTGATGGCACCGCGGTAGGCACAGCTACCGCCAGTGGCAGCGGGGCGTGGAGCTACACGTTGCCTTCTGCACTGGCTGACGGCAGCCACAGCATCCGTGCCATTGCAACCGATACTGCTGGTAATGCCGGCGCGTTGGCTACGGCATACAACATCACGGTGGATACCGCGGCACCACAGGTTCAATCGATAACACAGCTGGATCCTGCTTCAACCAGTTCCAGCAGCGCCCGCTATGATGTTGTATTCAACAAGGCAATCAGTGGCCTGACTGCAGATGCATTCAGCCTGATAAGCAGCGGCAGTGCTCATGGCGTGATCGCCTCGGTTACGGCCATAAGCGATAGCCACTACATCGTAATCCTTGCCAGCCTGGGAGGAGATGGTTCATTGGCACTGGCAGTCAGGCAGAATGGTGCCAGTGATGTGGCGGGCAATAGCAATGGCCAGCAGTTTGTCGCACAGGCTTATCAACTGCTTGCACCGGTGGTGATCTCTCCTTCGGTACCCAGCCCGGCACCGGTTACCGTGCCGGACAGTACTGCCACCATCATCAATGTTGGCACCATCACGCCGAATATCGTGCTGGCTGCGGTCAGCGGTACCGGCCATCCAGTCAGTACGGGAAGTGTGATGCCGGCAATCACAGGCGATCCGGGCATTGTTGGGCAAACAGCAGGCCAGATCCAGTTTGGTCAGGACCACTTTGTCCCGTCGTCGCTTGAGCCCTTTGGCACCAGTCATGCCAATCCGTCCTTTGTTTCAAATCTGACAGGCAGCACCGGCCCCGCTTTGCAGGTGATGCCGGACCTGGGTACCCAGCAGCTGCAAGCCGGACAAGGCTTCACTTTCAACTTGCCGCACAGTACGGTGATCACGCAGGGCTCGGACATCGTGCTGAATGTCCAGGTCCGCCAGAGTAATGGTCAGCCACTGCCAGCCTGGCTGAAATTTGATCCGCAGACCGGGCGTTTTAGCGGCACACCACCTGCCGGCTGGGACAAGTCTTTGTCTCTGGAGATTACCTTCCGTGATCAGCACGGCCATCGTGGCGTGAGTCATATCAAGTTGCAAACTCGCCAGGGACAGCAAGCGGCTACGGTGAGCGACAAAGTGGCAATGGCCGGCAAACCTGCCTTGCATGAGCAGTTCCGCCAGCACGGCAAGTTGTCTTTTGACGAGCAGGTGGCTGAATGGCTGCAGCAGGAAAATATAGTCTGAAACGTCCAGGACGGACGTAAATCAACAATGTGCAATTCAAGCAGCAGTTTTAGGGGGACACTATGACTCGACCGACCAAACGGCATGCATCCCGGGCTTTTCCGGTTCTGGCAACGCTTACCATGCTGGCCTTGACAGGTTGCGCCGTCAGCCCGGCACCAATGAGCCTGGGTGACAGACAAGCCACACTGCAGGCAGACCGCCAGAACATGTTTGGCCATCAAGAGCCGCTGAGCGGGCCTGTCAGCTTGCAAGAAGCCATGGCGCGTGCACTGAAGTACAACCTGGACTACCGGGTCAAGTTGATGGAAGAGGCCATGGCGCAGCGCCAGCTGGATTTGTCCAGCCTGGACATGCTGCCCAAGCTGGCTGTGGCTGCTGGCTACACTGCCCGCAACAAGGATAATGCGTCCTCATCGCAAAATGTTGTCACCGGCGAACAATCCCTGGTGCCGTCTATTTCCTCCGAAAAGCGTAGCAGTACGGCAGATCTCAGTCTTAGCTGGAATGTGCTGGACTTTGGCGTCAGCTATTACACCGCGCAGCAACAGTCTGATCGCGTGCTGATCCTGCAACAGCGCAAGCGCAAAGTTGCACAGCAGTTGATACAGCAAGTCCGTGAAGCATGGTGGCAAGCGGTAGGTGCGCAGCAGCTGGAAGATCGCATTGATACATTGCTGGCCGAAACCAACCGTGCCCTTGAAGATGCACGCCAGGTGGAGAAACTCAAATTACGCGCTCCACTGGAAATGCTGAACTACCGTCGCCAGCTGCTGGATGTCATTCGCCAGATGGGCATGGTTCGCAACGCGCTGGCCCAGGCCAAGCCAAGACTGGCCTCCATCATGAATGTCCCGCCGGGTACCGATTTCAAAGTGGCCGTTCCCAAAGACCTGCCCAGTCCGGAATTGGGCATCAAGCTTGAGCAGATGGAAGAAATGGCGCTGCTTGGCCGCCCCGAGCTGAATGAAGCACGCTACAACGAGCGTATCAATGTCATCGAAACCCGCAAGGCTATTGCCAAGCTGCTGCCGGGTCTGGAATTCAGCGTTGGTCAGCACTACGACAGCAACAAATTCCTGGTCCACAATTCCTGGAGTGATGCCGGTTTGCGTGTCAGCTGGAACCTGTTGAACCTGTTCAGCGCCGGGCCCATCACCAAGGCAGCCGATGCCCAGTTGCAAGTAGCCCAGGCTCAGCGCATGGCCCTGAACATGGCGGTACTCACCCAGGTGCACGTGGCCTACCTGGACTTGCAGGGCAAGTCCCGTCAGTTTGCTCAGGAACAAGAGCTAAACGATGTTGAGCAACGCATCTATCAGCAAAACCGCAATGCCACCGATAGTGGAGTGCAAGGCCGCTTGCCTGCGATTCTGGCTGATGCCAACGCGGTATTCTCCACCTTGCGCCTGTATCAGAGTTACGGTGACCTGCAAAACGCCTATGGCCAAATGGCCTCCAGCCTGGGCCTGGATGCATTGCCGGAAAGAACCAGCAGTTATGAACTGCCTGCCTTGACCGCCGCTTTCCAAGGGGTGGAAACACACTGGCAAAGCCAGGTTTCCGGGAGCAAGCAATGACACGGGCGGCAAGCCATGCTTTGGCTTGCTTGCTGATTTCGGCAAGCACTCTGGCGGCAACGCCACCATCCAAGCCACTGGTCACGCCAGCGGGCAATATCAGTGACGGTCGTATTCGCGTGCAGTTGATTGCACGCAACGCCGTTACCTTGTCTGGCGAAATAGCAGCCAAGATTGCGGCCCTGCCCGTACCAGAGGGCGGTAGCTTCAGCAAGGGCCAGGCATTGGTGCAATTTGACTGCGGCAGTTATCGGGCCCAGCTGCATAAGGCCCAGGCCTCGCTGGAAGCAGCCACCCAACTGCTCAAGGTCAACAACCAGTTGGCCAAACTTAACTCGGCAGGTGCGCTGGACATTGCCCAGGCAGAGGGAAAAGCCAAGGAAGCCGCTGCCGACACCAGCTATATGCAAACCCTGGTGGGCAAATGCGTTATCAATGCGCCGTTCAGTGGCAGGGTGGCACGCCGCATTGCAGCCGTACACCAGTATGTCAGCCCGGGCAACCCGGTACTGGATATCGTCGATTCCGGTGCCCTGGAGCTGCGCATGCTACTCCCTTCCAAATGGCTGACCACTCTCAAGCCCGGCAAGAAATTTACCGTGAGTGTGGACGAGCTGGGCAGCAGTTTCCCTGCCCGGATTGAACGACTGGGAGCGCAAATCGACCCGGTAAGCCAGTCCATTCTTGCAATAGGCGTCATCGAGGGCAATGGGTCCAGCCTGCTGCCAGGGATGAGTGGCTGGGCCAGCTTCAAGTAGGACATTTATGGGTCATGCGGATAGAAGCCGGGAGTTAGCCGGCCTGTTACAACTGTTGCACCGTGCGCGGGATGCCATCAGCGCAGAGCAGTTGGGATTCATCATTGTCAACGAAAGCCAGCAACTGTTGCCTTACCGGCAGGCAGCATTATGGCGGGAAGGCACCCTCCGCCACGTTGCGGCACTGTCCGGCCTGGCCGAGCTGGACCCCACCGCACCGTATATGCAGTGGCTGTCCCGGTTGTTCCGGCATTTGGCAGCCACGCCAGCGGCCGACGGTAGCAAGCCGGACAGCCTGCGGGTGGATACCCATGCGCTTCCGCCTGCATTGGCCGAGGAGTGGCAGTCCTGGCTGCCAGCCCATGCACTATGGTTGCGGCTGGGCGAGCAGGGTGCCTGCCTGTTGGTCCGGGACATTCCCTGGAACGACTACGAATGCAAGCTGGCGGAAGAGTTGGCGCATGGCTACGGACATGCGCTGCTGCGTTTTGCCCCGCGCCACAACTGGAGAGAGCAGGCAGGCCAATGGTTGCGCCCCGGGCGCAAGCAACGGCGTGTGTTGCTTGTTCTGCTTCTGCTGGCCTGCATGCCGATACGGCTTAGCGTACTGGCCCGCGGTGAAGTCACACCACAAGATCCGGTATTGCTGCGTGCACCGCTTAGCGGCGTCATCGACCGGATTCAGGTTCAGCCCAATCAGCAGGTAAAAGCGGGGGATGCCTTGTTCGACCTGGACGCTACTGCGCTGGCCGGTCAATTTGCCATGGCCGCTGGTGAGCGTGATGCCGCGCAGGAAAGCTTTCGTGCCAGCGCCCAATTGGCAGTGACCGACGACAAGGGCAAGCTGGCCATGGCGCAGGACCGTGCCAGGCTGGAAGAAAAAAGCATCGCCGCAGAGTACACCGGCCTGGAGCTGCAAAGACTGCACGTTACCGCACCCAGTGCAGGGGTCGTGGTATTTTCCGACCGCAATGACTGGCAGGGCAAAGCCGTAACCCTTGGTGAAAAAGTCATGACCCTGGCCGATCCTGCTCATGTAGAGCTGGCCGCCTGGCTACCCGCAGCCGAAGCCATCAATGTGGCACCCGGAGACAAGATCACCCTCTACCCCAATGCCTCGCCCACCGAGTCTTATGATGCTGAAATCACCCGTGTCGCCTACAAGGCAGAAGCCGTGGAAAACGGCTTGCTGGCCTATCGCTTGCAAGCGCGCTTCGTCAATGGCAGCACGCCAAGACTCGGCCAGATGGGAACCGCCCGGGTTTACGGCAATTGGGTGCCACTCATTTATTACGCTTTGCGCCGGCCACTGACCGCAGCACGACAATGGCTGGGATGGTGAACATGAAAACCACCGTCCTGCCGGCACTGCGCCAGGAACTTACCCTGTACCCGGGCCCGACACAGTCCGATGGCTCACCCAGCTGGACGCTGCACGATCCGAGTGCCAACCGCTTTTACCAGCTGGGCTGGGCCAGTTTTGAAATTCTGTCGCGGTGGTCGCTTGGCAATGCCGCCGACGTACTGCAGGCGGTCAATCAGGAAACCACGCTGCAACTGGGTAGCGAAGACCTTGATGCCGTACTGCTGTTCCTGTCGCGCCATCAACTATTGCAAACAACGACGGCCGAGCAAAGCAACTGGCTGTGGCAGCTTCACCAAGCCAACCGTCCCAGCCATGCCATGTGGCTACTGAAGAACTACCTGTTTTTCCGGATTCCGCTGGTACGACCAGAAGCCCTGCTTAACCGCTTGCTACCGTGGACCGCATGGTTGTTTCACCCCCGCTTCTGGTTGGGCATGGGCGGTGTATTGTTGCTGGCGCTGGCCTTGGTATCGCGACGTTGGGACGAATTCACCCACACATTTTCCGGTTATGGCGGTGTTGGCGCAGCAATTGGCATTGGCCTGTCACTCAGCTTGGCCAAAATCCTGCACGAAATGGGGCATGCACTGGCGGCACGCCACTTTGGTTGCCGGGTTCCAGCCATGGGTGTTGCCTTCCTGGTGATGATGCCCGTGCTGTACACCGATACCAATGACGCCTGGAAACTCGACAAGCGGCGCCAGCGCCTGTTGATTGGTGGAGCCGGCATGCTGGCAGAACTGCTGCTGGCGGCCTGGGCCACATTGTTATGGAGTTTTTTGCCGGATGGCCCGATACGCGCAGGCGTTTTCCTTCTGGCCACCACCACCTGGCTTGCCACGCTGGCCATTAATGCCAGTCCCTTCATGCGTTTTGACGGCTACTTCCTGCTCGCCGATTACCTGGGGCTGCCCAATTTGCACAGTCGTGCCTTTGCGCTGGCACGCTGGCAGCTACGCAAGACCTTGCTGGGACTGGACGACCCGGTACCAGAACACTTTCCCAAATTGCGCCAACAGGGTCTGATCCTGTTTGCCTGGGCAACCTGGCTCTATCGGCTGGTACTGTTCCTGTCGATTGCCTTCCTGGTTTACCACCTGTTTTTCAAGGCAGTTGGCTTGCTGTTGCTGGCTGTGGAGCTGGGGTGGTTTATTGCCCGTCCCATCGTCAGCGAGCTGAAAATCTGGTGGCAACGCCGTAAGGAATTGCACTGGTGCAGGCAAGTCCGCCGCAGTACAGCACTCTTGCTGTCACTGCTATTGGTCCTGATATTACCCTGGCAACAGGAAGTGGCCAGCCCGGCCGTGCTGGGTGCCCTGCAATCACAAGGCTTGTACGCGCCGGCCTCCGGGGAGGTGGCGGAAACGCTGGTGCGCGATGGCCAGCAAGTCAGGGCAGGCCAGGTGCTGGCTCGCTTGCGATCGTCAACACTGGAAGCGCAGCTGGCGCTGGCCAATGCCCGCGAGCGTGACCTGGCCTGGCAAGTCTCACAACAAGCCTTTGATCCCGAGTTGCAGCGGCGTGGCCCGGTATTGCAAAAGCAATGGCAGGTTGCGCAGGAACAAGTGAATACCTTGCGCCAACAACAGGCCAGGCTGACACTGAGCGCACCTTTTGCTGGCCGTGCCGTGGATATCAGTGAAGCACTGCATGCCAAAACCATTGTTGCAGAGGGCGAGCATCTGCTGGATGTGGTAGGTCCTCATGGTGTCAAAGGCGAGGCCTTTGTTGATGAAGCTGCCTTGTCTGGTCTCAAACCCGGCTATATCGCCCGTTTTGTTGCTGATGGGGGAGAATTCCGCAGCGTACGGTGTCGGCTGGGGGCAATTGACCGGCTTAATCTGCCACTACTGGATCAGCCGCTGCTGGCTTCCAGTTATGGAGGTCCCATTCCCACCGAGCAGCACGAACATGGGCTAAAGCCCTTGTCCGCCATTTTCCGTGTCCGGTTAGAGCAGTGTGAGCATCAGGATGCTCCACTAAGAGAGCTTGCCGGGCTGGCAAGACTACAAACAGAGCGTTACAGCTTGCTGGAGCGTGGTATGCGGCAATTACTCGCCATACTGCGTAAAGAAGCCGGATTATAGAAACCGCTGTTTACTTGTTTACTGTTAGCCGACCGGCGATTGCGTTTAACGCTATCGTCCACAGGATTAACCTGTATCAAGATTCAGGCGAGCCAAGGCCGCCAAGGGCTGGAAATGGTGTCAATCACGGGTGAAATAAGATGGACGGTGGGCTGGGTGCCGGTTTTGCGATCCGTCTGGACCGTGCTGGCGCGGCCCATCACTTTGTGTTTGCCGCAAGGTTAGCCCTGGTTCTGTGATGCGCTGATTTTGGCCTGCGGCAACAGCGGTTTTTCGCCGTGCATCTTGCATGAGGTGCGTTCGGTGGCTGCGAAAATTGCCTTTGTCGGCTGTAAGCAAGGGCTGGCTTTGGTGTCTGACTCCTTGCAGATGATGGCATCACCCGGCGTGGGGATCCGTCCGCTGGGCGACCGGCTGCATGTGGGTGCCACTGCCATGGCATGGCGCAGTAAACGTAAGAATCCCCTGGGCGACATTGTCATCGATATCGTAGGGGAAATTTATTCGCAGCAGGTAGCTGCTGGATGGCAGGAAGAATTGGCAGGAAGAATAAGTGTGCTTGCCTGAATCAGGCTTTTGCTTGTGCAATCAGCATGCTGGTTGCTGCTGACGGCTGGCCGACTGGGCGCTTGTCATCGCTTCATATCAATGCGGCTGACATAAAAAAGCTACCGCTTCCTGGTGTAGAAGCGGTAGCTTTGATGAGACTGATCTAAACAGCCTGGTGCTTAGTCGGCGCGCTGAGTGCTGCGCTGGCCTTGGCCGCTGCCGGCAGAGCGGGGGCCACGACGGTCGTAGCTGCCGCTACCGCTGCCGCCAGTGCCACGACCATAGCCGCCTTCGCGACGATCGCGGCCATAGCCGTTACCGTTACCATTGCCGCTACCACCACGACGTTGACCCTGGGCACCGTAGCCACCCGGCTTGCCATTGCGACGCGGGCCTTTCGGCGGACGACGGGTCGGCTCCATGCCTTCGATCACGCCTTCGGTGATCTGACGCTTCAGGTATTGCTCGATGCGGCGTACCTTGTGGAATTCTTTCGATTCCGCCAGGGTGATGGCAGTGCCGTCACGACCGGCACGACCGGTACGACCGATACGGTGAACATAGTCTTCAGCCTGTTTCGGCAGGTCGAAGTTCACCACGTGGGTGATGGTGGGTACGTCGATACCGCGTGCAGCTACATCGGTAGCCACCAGGATTTTGATACGACCGCGACGCAGGTCGTTCAGGGTACGGTTACGCCAGCTTTGCGGCATGTCGCCATGCAGGCAGGCAGCGGAGTAGCCTTGGTCGGACAGCTTGTCGGCCAGTTCTTCGCTGTAAGCCTTGGTAGCGGAGAAGATCACGCACTGGTCAAAACCGGATTCTTTCAGGATGTGATCCAGCAGGCGATGCTTGTGGTTCAGGTCGTCCGCGTACAGCAGGTGTTCTTCGATGGTGCCGCCCGAAGTTTCGGTACGGGCAATTTCGATGCGCTGCGGTTCGCGGGTGATCTTTTCAGCCATGCGGCCCACAGTGCCATCCAGCGTGGCGGAGAACAGCACGGTCTGGCGGCTTTCCGGAGTGGCCTTGACGATGGTTTCGATGTCTTCGATGAAGCCCATGTCCAGCATGCGGTCGGCTTCGTCCAGCACCAGCATTTCCAGGCGGGAGAAGTCAACACGGCCGGAACGCATGTGGTCCATCAGGCGGCCCGGGGTGGCCACGATCAGGTCAATCGGGCGGGACAGGGCGCGGGTCTGGTAGCCGAAGGAAGCGCCGCCAACCAGGCAGGCGGTTTTCATCCAGCGCAGATCCTTGCCGTATTCCAGGGCGTTCTTTTCCACCTGTTGAGCCAGTTCGCGGGTCGGGCACAGCACCAGAACGCGCGGGCCTTGGCCCTTGCCGGTGGAACGTTCGGACAGCTTGGTCAGGGCCGGCAGCAGGAAGGCTGCGGTCTTGCCGCTACCGGTTTGGGCGGAAACCAGCAGGTCGCGGCCAGCAATGGCAGCAGGAATGGCTTCGGCTTGTACGCCGGTAGGGGTGTCGTAACCAGCAGTTTCGAGTGCGCGCAGAATGGTCGGGGCTACGCCCAGGTCGGAGAAATGCATTAATGTCCTTTCAAACCGGAATAGAGCCGGTGTCGCTTGGCCAGGAGATGTGGCGGTTAGCAGCCTCGTTCAGAGGCTGTCGGTCATCGGCACCAACCTGTGCAAGCGGCGAACAGCAGTCCAGTCAAAAGAGACACTACGTGGACGAAGCCTGGAATATCGGTCAGGGACGATGAAGCATCACGCCGGCAGTTGCTGCATTACTGCTGCTGAATCTGCCGGTGGAAATTGGAAATCAGAAGGGTTCGCACTCTACGGTAAAAAATAGCGCTTTGCAAGCATTTTCTGCAAAATGGCCGGCTAAGTGATTGATTCCCTGTCAGGAGATGTGGCAAAAAATCAAAAATTGCAGCCGGCTGCAAGTTTCAGTCCCGCAGTGCAGCACCAACCTGCTGGGCATGCAGCGGGGCCAGCCAGCCCATGTCGCCGTTATTGTCACGGTATTCTGCGCCGCTCCAGAAGGCATAGGGCAGGGCCTTGATTTGACTGAACAAGCTGGCAAAGTCCAGCGAGCCGCTGCCCGGAGCGCCACGGCCGGGATAGTCGGCAAACTGCAAATGGCCAATGCGCGGCCAATGTTCAGTCAGCAGGCTCGCCAGCGGTTGCTCCATGCGCGCCATATGGTAAAGGTCGATTTGCCAGAAAAGATTGGGGTGATCGGGTAGTTGCTGCAACTCATCTACCGTACTGATCAGAAAACCTGGCATGTCATGGCGGTTGATCGCCTCCACTGTGCAGCGGATTCCATGCTGCGCCAGTTGTCCGGCGGCCAGGTGCAAATTGGCATGCAGCGTGGCCAGGGCTTCTGTGCGGCGGCTGCCTTCGGCCTGGCGTCCGGGCAGGATGTTTACCGCCTCCACGCCCAGTTGCGTGGCGTAATGCAGGCATCGCTGCAGGCCGCTGGCAAATTCCGCCTCCTTGCCGGGAGTGCCGGCCAGCCCTGTGCCTCCTTGCATCAGGTCCCCGGCCGGGGCGTTGATCAGTACCAGCTTCAACTGATGCTGACTCAGCCATTCCTGCAGCTGTTCCACCGTGTGTTCATAGGGAAACTGGATTTCCACTGCGGCAAAACCGGCGGCGCGGGCGGCGGCAAAGCGCTCCGGCCACGGCAGATGGCTGAACAGCATGCTGAGGTTGGCGCTAAGTTTCAACATGGTTTGGTTTCCTGGTCCTGATACAGATTGATGACGCTGCTAAGGTCGGCCATCGCGTGGCCTTGTGCTGCATGCAGGCGCAGCAGCTGGCTGGCCAGCGCGGCCAGCGGCGTGGCGGACTGGCTTTGTCTGGATAGCTGACCGGCGTTGTCCAGATCCTTCAGCAAGGTAGCCACTTTCCACTGTACCGGCTCGGCCTGACGCGCCGCCATGCGCGGGGCCAGGATTTGCAGCGGCAGCGAATCGGCAAAGCCGCCAGCCAGCGCCGGTGCCAGCAGGCTGGCATCCACGCCATTGTTTTCCGCCAGTGCCACCGCTTCGGCAATCAGCATGGCATTGGCGGCCACAATCAGTTGATTGCAGATTTTGGTCACCTGCCCGCTGCCGACATCGCCCATGCGGGTAATGCGTTGCGACAAGGCTTGCAAGGGCAGGCTGGCGCGCTGGATGTCCACCGCGCTGCCACCGGTCATGATCACCAATGTGCCTTGCTCCGCACCCTTGACGCCGCCGGACACCGGGGCATCCACCCAGCTGGCACCCTGTTGCCTGACCTGCTCTGCACAGCGGCGGGTGGTGTCAGGGTCGATGCTGGAAAGATCGATGAGGAGTTGGCCAGCGCGCAGGGCAGGCTGCAACTGCGTGACAACAGCGGTGACGGCGGCGGCATCGGCAATGCATAACAGCAGGATGTCGCTGGCAGCAGCCAGTTCGGGCAGTGTGGTGGCGGTTGTCATGCCTGCGGCGCGGGCCTGCTCCAGCTTGTCAGTCGAGCGGTTCCAGACAGTGAGCGGGAAGCCGGCAGCCTGCAGCCGGCGGCACATGGGCAGGCCCATCAGGCCCAGGCCGATAAAACCGATTCTTTCCATGATGCTAGCCTTTGTCACAAAGCGGGATGGCGAAATTCTAGTGGCATGGCCGCCATGGCGTCGAGCCTTGCGGTGATGGCATGAAAAAAGCGACCCGGTGCGTGTGCAAGCGGGTCGCCTTGGCGCTGCCCGATCAAGGGCAGTGCGGGCTTAGGTCTGCCATTCGATCAGCGCGTAGTTTTTCTTGCCGCGCTTGAGCAGGCTGAAGCGGCCAAACAGGCGGTCATCGGCGCTGAAGCGATGCTCGATGCGGTCTGCCTTGTTGCCATTGATGCTAACCGCGCCGCTCTGGATAAAGGTGCGCGCCTCGCTCTTGGACTTGGCCAGACCGCCATTGGCCACCGCGTCGATCAGGCTGTCGTCGGCGCTGTTCAGCACGAAGTGCGGCAGGCCGTCCTGCGCCAGCTGGGCGAAGTCGTCTTCGGTCAGGCTGGACAAATCATTGCTGAACAGGCTGTGGGTGATGCGCTGGGCGGCGGCCAGCGCAGCCTTGCCGTGTACCAGCTCGGTCACTTGTTCGGCCAGGATGCGCTGGGCTTCCGGCTTGCCCTCGCGTGCCTTGTCAGCCTCTTCGATGGCGGCGATTTCGGCCACCGACAGGAAGCTGAAGTAGCGCAGGAACTTGTACACGTCGGCATCGGCGGTGCCCAGCCAGAACTGGTAGAAGGCGTAGGGCGAGGTTTTGCGCGCATCCAGCCAGATGGTACCGGATTCGGTTTTGCCGAACTTGGTGCCGTCCGATTTGGTGACCAGCGGCATGGTCAGGCCAAAAACCTGCTGCTGGTTGAGGCGGCGGGTAAGGTCGGTGCCGGCGGTGATATTGCCCCACTGGTCGGAACCGCCGATCTGCAGCTTGCAGCCCAGGCGACGGTTCAGCTCGGAAAAGTCATAACCCTGCAGCAGGCTGTAGGAGAACTCGGTATAGGAAATGCCCTGATCATCCCGGCTGATGCGCTGCTGTACCGCTTCCTTCTTGATCATGGCGTTGACCGAGAAATGCTTGCCGATATCGCGCAGGAATTCCAGTGCGCCCATGCCGCCAAACCAGTCGTAGTTGTTGGCCATGATGGCGGCGTTATCACCGTCAAAAGACAGGAAGGGTGATACCTGGGCGCGGATTTTTTCCACCCAGCCTTCGATGATGTCCGGGGTGTTCAGCTTGCGCTCGGTGGCCTTGAAACTGGGGTCGCCGATCATGCCGGTGGCACCGCCAACCAGGGCAATGGGGCGGTGGCCGGCTTGCTGGAAGCGCTTGAGCATCAGGATGGGAACCAGGCTGCCGATGTGCAGGCTGTCAGCGGTCGGGTCGAATCCGCAATACAGGGTAACCTGTTCCTTGGCCAGTAGTTCGGACAAGGCGGCGGCGTCTGTGGTTTGCGCGATCAGGCCGCGGGCCTCCAGATCCTCGATCAGTGAAGCTTGGGTCATTACTTTCTCCAACTCAATGCGTGAAAACAGTGCCACATGGGGCTGTCAGTGCGTTGGCCGTCTGCCGTTCTCATCCGGGCGGGCCGGAAAGGAAGGGGCGGCGAAAGGGCTGATTCTACCCGAAAACGGCATTTTCAGAATCCAAAACCGGCATTCTCCCGTGATTACCCCTGTCCTTGGCGGGGGGACACAGTCTTTAACCAGACTGCAGTAGGCAGTCTTGCTGCCGCTGGTTACACTCTGGCCTTTGAATGTGCTGCCTGGTGAGTGTGAGCATGGAAAAGATGATCAAGGTGTGGGATGCGCCAACCCGGCTGTTTCACTGGAGCCTGGTGCTGTTGTTTGCTGGCATGTGGTTTACCGGCGAGCAGGGCGGGGACTGGCTGCACTACCACGTATGGTGTGGCGAGGCGATTGCCGCTTTGCTGCTGTTCCGGCTGATCTGGGGCGTAGTGGGCAGTGAAACCGCGCGTTTCCGCCAGTTTGTCAAAGGCCCGGCTACCATCCGTCGCTATCTGCGTGGCGGACAGGCAGAACAGCCCGGCCATAATCCGCTGGGTGGCCTGATGGTGGTGGCGTTGCTGCTGGTGTTGCTGGTGCAAGTGGGCAGTGGCCTGTTTTCCAGTGATGTCGACAGCTACACCTTTGACGGGCCGCTGGCCAAGCTGATTGCCAGTGGGCTGTCGGAAGCGGTTACCGGCTTTCACAAGCTGTTTTTCAACATCATCCTGCTGCTGGTGGCCATGCATGTGGCTGCCATCATCGCTTACCGCGTGCTGAAAAAGCAGAATCTGGTGCGGCCGATGCTGACTGGCTATCAGCCGCTACAGGGCAAGCCGGCTCCGCTGTACTTCCGTGGCTGGCCAGTAGCGCTGCTTACCCTGTTGCTGTCCTGTGGCGGTGTCTGGTTGCTGCTTACCCGTCTGTAGTCCTAATACCGGCAGCCACAATGAAAAAGCCCTGATGATTCAGGGCTTTTCAGGCTGCTGATAAGGTAATCTGGTGCGATTGTACTGGACCCGGCAAAGCCGGGCCTTCCGACTAAGTGATAGATTCCGCAGCCTTCTCATCCATTCCCAATCCCCCGCCCTTGCCCTGCAAGGGAGTCTCGTTTTCTTTTCAGAACGCGAGAGTGGTTTGTCAATAAACAGAAAAGCCCTGAGTTACCAGGGCTTTTCTGTTTTCTGCCGTGTGCAGATCATTTTTCCGGGCCGCGGAAGCTGTCATGACAGGCCTTGCAGCTTTGTGCCACCACGCCGTAGCTCTTCTTGATGCTGGCCAGGTCGCCATTGTGGGCGGTGTTGTCCAGGTCATTCACCGACTTGAGGAAGGTGTCGCGCGCAGCCTGGAACTTGGCCGGCTGGCTCCAGATTTCCGGTTTGGCGCGGCTCTTGCCGTCAATGCTGCCCGCAGGGAAATGGTTGAACGGTTCGGCGGCAATCTGCTTCAGGCCGTCTGCCATGGCAATGAATTTGGCCTTGTTGTACGGGTCGCGCTCACGCACCACCATGCCCATCGGCTCGAAGGCGCGCAGGATTTTCTTGAAGCTCTGGGTACGGATGTCTGCCGGGGAGTCGGCCATGGCGGCGGGAATGGCCAGTGCTGCAAGCAGCAGGGCGGTGATGGTCTGTTTCATAAGCGGCTACGGTGTGTTGGCTGTGGGGTGTGAGGAGGTTTCCCGGAAGAAGTTCAGCAAAAATCATGAGCTTCTTCAGGGTAATCAAAAATTCTATCAGTCTTTGCGGAAGGCGTCGTGACAGCTTTTACAGGATTTCTGCACCGCGCCAAACTGGTTCTTGATGCTGGCTGTATCGCCGTTGGCTGCCACTTGCTTCAGCTTGCCGGTTTCTGTCTTGAAGTTATCGACGGCCTTGTTCCAGTCGGCGGATTTGCTCCAGATTTCCGCTTTGGCATCGGTTTCGTGGCTGGTCTTGCCGCTGGCGGTGCCGGCCGGGAAGTGCTGCCACGGCTGCTGGGCAATGGCGTCCAGATGCATGGCCAGCTTGCTGAATTCGTCCTTGCTGAAGTTATCGGCTTTCACCAGCTTGCCCATGGCGGCGGCGTCTTTCTTGAACTGCTTGAAAATCGCCTGGCGTGCCGTGACCGGATCGTCGGCGGCAAAGGCCGGGCTGGCCAGCAGGGCGCAAAGGCTGAGCATGAGGGTGGTTTTCATGAAGTCTCCTTCAGATGGTTGCAGTCTGCTTACAGGGGATAACGCAGGCTAGCACGGATGGATGACAGCCAATACCCATTGAGTGTTAATGGTTGTGTTAGTGTGATGTTATACAGTAACATTCACTTCATCTGACAGGAGCAGTCTATGGACAGCAATCATTATTTGCAGGCGGCCGAGGCGCACTGCGAGCGGCGCGGCTGCAAGCTGACGGCCCTGCGCAAGCAGGTGCTGGAGCTGGTGCTGCGCCACCAGGGTGTGGTCAAGGCTTACCAGGTGTTGGCCGATCTGCAAAAAGAGCGCGGCATCGCGGCACCGCCTACGGTGTATCGCGCGCTGGATTTTTTGGTAGAGCAGGGTTTGCTGCATCGGGTTGATGCACTGAACGGCTTTATTGTTTGTGACCATTTCGAGTGTCAGCACGAAAGCATGATTCTGGTGTGTGAAACCTGCGGCAAGGTGCAGGAAGTCGACGTGATGGCGGCACTGGCCGGCCTGCGTGATGTGGCTGCGGCCGCCGACTTCTCCCTGAGTAGCCAGAACCTGATGCTGACCGGACTTTGCAAGGCATGTCGCGTATGAAAAAAACCATCGTCAATCTGTTTACCGGCTTTTTGGGCGTGGGCAAGACCACGGCATTGCGCCATCTGATTGCCACCCGCCCGGCCAGTGAAAAATGGGCAGTCATTGTCAATGAGTTCGGCGAAGTGGGCATCGACGGTGCCGCGTTGATGAACGACGACCTGCCGGTAGCGGAAATCGCCGGTGGCTGCCTGTGCTGCGTGGCCGGCCCGCAGATGACCGCCACCGTGGCCACCCTGCTGCGGCGCGAGCGCCCGGACCGTCTGCTGATCGAGGCCAGTGGCCTGGCCCATGCTGCCGGGGTGATTGACGAGCTGCGTGCCAAGCCCTTGGGCGACGCACTGGAAGTGGGTGCCGTGCTGACCCTGGTGGACCCGCGCCAGTTCGTCAGCCCGGATTATCTGCGCCAACCGCTGTACCGTGATCAGGTGGCCATTGCCGATGTACTGGTGGCCAACAAGACCGATATGGCCGATGTGGAAACCATGGACGCCTTCCGCGTGCAGGCCGGCAAGCTGTTTCCGCCCAAGTCAGTCATCGCCGAGGTGCGTGACGGCCTGGTGAATGTGCAGTGGCTGGATGCCGCCGTCACCATCAAGCCACGCTACCGTCCGGCCATTCCGGCGGAGAGCGGCAATGGCTGGGATTCCGCCGGCTGGACCTTCCCGCCGGAGCAGTCCTTCAGCGGCGAAAAACTCACCGACTTTTTTGACGATCTGCCCAAGCTGCTGCCCGGACTGGTACGCGCCAAGGGCGTGTTCAAGGTGCTGGATAGCTGGGTATGGCTGAACTGGGCCGAAGGCCAGTGGGGTGCCAGCCAGGTGTCCTGGCGGCGTGACAGCCGTTTCGAGCTGATTGCCCCGGCACTGGATAACGCCGCGATAGAGGCTGCCCTGCAAGCCTGCTTTGAGTAAGCAAATACATGAAACATCAACATTCTTCGTCTGGTGATCAGCATGCGCATTCACATGGCCATGATCACGCGGCCGCGCCGCATCAGCATCTGACTGCGGCCAATCTGCGCCCACCGGTCAGCCTGCTGGCGATGTCTGCCTGGCAGCGGCTGGTGCTGGCCCTGCTGCTGCTGGCTTTGCTGTGGGGCGTGGTGCTGTGGGCATTGCAGGAGGTGGCATGAAGGTCGAACTGGATAACCTCACCGTGTCCTATCAGCGTCATCCGGCGGTGCATCACGTCAGCGGCAGCTTTGCCAGTGGGGACGCCACCGCCATCTTCGGCCCCAATGGTGCGGGCAAGAGCACCTTGCTCAAGGCCATGATAGGCGCGCTCAAGCCCGATTCCGGTCAGGCTCGGCTGGACGGCTTTGCCCGCCAGGACATTGCCTACTTGCCACAGCAATCCGAGATCGACCGCTCGCTGCCGGTCAGCGTGCTGGATCTGGTTGCCACCGGTCTGTGGCATCGCACTGGTCCGTTTGGCATGGTCGGCCGCGCCGGCCTTGGCCAGGCAATGGATGCACTGGAGCAGGTGGGCCTGGCCGACTTTGCCCCGCGTTCCATTTCGGCCTTGTCCAGCGGTCAATTCCAGCGGGTGCTGTTTGCTCGCATCCTGTTGCAGGATGCCCGGCTGATCCTGCTGGACGAGCCGTTTACCGCCATGGATGCCAAAACCACCTTCGACCTGCTGGAACTGGTACGGCGCTGGAAGGAAGAGGGCCGCACCATCATCGCCGTGCTGCACGATTACGAGCAGGTGCGCGCCTATTTCCCGCATACCCTGCTGTTGGCGCGGGAGGTGGTGGCCTGGGGACGCACCGAGCAGGTGCTGACGGATGCCAATCTGAAACGGGCGGTGGAAACCGCCGCCCACTGGCAGGACCGCGCCGCGGTGTGTCAGGTTGACGGGATCAATGCCTGATGCAACACCTATACGATTTACTGATCGCTCCCTTTGTGGACTTTGCCTTCATGCGCCGGGCGCTGGCCGGTTGCTTGGCGCTGTCGCTGGGCAGCGGCCCCATCGGCCTGTTTCTGGTCATGCGCCGCATGAGCCTGATGGGTGATGCCATGAGCCACGCCGTGCTGCCCGGTGCGGCGGTGGGCTTCATGCTGGCCGGCCTCAGCTTGCCGGCGATGAGCCTGGGCGGTTTTGTCGCCGGGGTGCTGGTGGCGGTGCTGGCGGGTCTGGCCACGCGTTTTTCAGGCATCAAGGAAGACGCCAGCTTTGCGGCCTTTTATTTGTTGTCGCTGGCCATTGGCGTGCTGCTGGTGTCCAAGAGCGGCAGCAATGTCGACCTGATGCACATCCTGTTTGGCTCGGTACTGGCGGTGGACGATGCTGCGCTGTATCTGGTGGGCGGTGTGGCGTCGGTCACGCTGATTACCCTGGCCTTCATCTATCGCCCGATGTTGCTGGAAAGCCTGGACCCGGTGTTCCTGCGTTCGGTTGGTGCCCGTGGTGGGCTGTGGCATATGGCTTTCCTGATGCTGGTGGTGCTGAACCTGGTGTCCGGCTTTCAGGCGCTGGGTACGCTGATGGCCGTGGGCCTGATGATGCTGCCGGCCATTACCGCCCGCCTGTGGTCGGAAACCGTGGAAGGCATGCTGGTGATGGCGGTGAGTGTGGCCTTTGGCAGCGGGCTGGCTGGCCTCTTGCTGTCCTATCACTTTGAGCTGCCCTCCGGCCCCGCCATCATCCTGGTGGCCGGCCTGTTCTACCTGTTTTCGCTGCTGTTCGCTCCGGCGGGCGGTGCCTTGCCGCGCTATATCCGTGCGCGGCATTTTGAATCCTGAGGAGAAGGCATGAAAAAGCGTCTGTTGAGCCTGCTGTTGCTGAGTTTGCCGATCACGGCCATGGCAGCCAAATTGCCGGTGGTGGCCAGTTTCAGCATTGTGGGTGACATGACCCGTGAAATCGGTGGCGACCGGGTGGACGTGGTGTCGCTGGTCGGTCCTGATCAGGATGCCCATGTGTTTCAGCCGGCCCCGGCTGATGTGAAGCGCCTGTCGGCTTCTCGCCTGTTTGTCACCAACGGTCTGGGTCTGGAAGGCTGGATGGGCCGTCTGACCAAGGCCTCCGGCTACAAGGGGGTGATGGTGGAGGCGGGTAAGGGCATCAAGACGCGCATGGCGCCGGCAGAGGAAGGTGAGGGTCATGGTCACGATGTGGTGGACCCGCATGCCTGGCATGATCCGCAACGGGTGCAGGTGTATATCCGCAATATCACCGCCGGACTGATCAAGGCCGACCCGCAAGGCAAGGATGAGTACAATCGCCGTGCTGCCGATTTTTCCGCCCGGCTCAAGCAGGAAGATGACTGGGCCGCCAAGCAGTTTGCTGCCATTCCAGTAGCCAAACGCAAGATGCTGACCTCGCACGATGCCTTCGGTTATTTTGGCGAGCGTTATGGCATCAGGATGCTGGCCATCCAGGGCGTAAGCACCGAGGCAGAAGCCTCGGCCAAGGGGGTGGCGCAGTTGGTGAAGCAGGTACGGCAGGAAAAGGTGAGCGCGGTGTTCATGGAAAACATGACCGACAAGCGCCTGATGGAACAGCTTACCCGCGAAGCCAAGGTAAAGATTGGCGGCGAACTGTATGCCGATGCCCTGTCCAAGCCCAATGGCCCAGCCGCCAGCTACCTGAAGCTATTCCATTACAATGTGGAAACCGTTTTGCAGTCGCTGCGCTGAAGACCTTTGTTGGCACAGCCAGAGTCTGAAAGCCGCCTGCTCCTGCCGGGGCGGCTTTTTTAGTGGCTGGATGCCAGCAACAGCAGCCGGGCCAGCCCCATGCCGGCAACCAGCAGGCCCGCCAGCAGCCGTACCGGCTTTTGCTGGATAAACTGGCGCAGCGTGTCGGCAAACACCCCCATCAGCAACAAATTGGGCAGCGTGCCCAAGCCGAAGGCCAGCATCAGCAGGCCGCCTTGCAGTGCCTTGCCGCTGGCCAGGGCCGACAGCGTGGCACTGTATACCAGTCCGCAGGGCAGCCAGCCCCATAGCATGCCTGCCAGTAGTGCTGTCCGCGGACGGCGGATGGGCAGCAGCCGCGACAGCAGAGGTTGCAGCCTTGCCCACACAGGTCGCCCCAGTTTTTCCAGGGAGATGATGGCAGTGGAGAATCCGGCCAGGTACAGGCCCATGGCAATCAGCATCAGATTGGCTACTACCAGCAGAGCCAGTTGTGCCGGTCTTGCGCTAAGCAAAGTAAGGCCGGCTTCGGCCAGGCCACCCAGCAAGACCCCGGCCATCACATAGCTGAGAATACGTCCGGTGTTGTAGGACAGCATGATCTGCCAGCGTTGCTGACCGGCAGGCAGATTCAGCGTCAGTGCGGTCACAATCCCGCCGCACATGCCCATGCAATGGCCGCCGCCAAGCAGGCCAGCAAGAAAGATCACCCAGAAACCTGTTTCTAACATGCGACAACCTGTTGCTTAAATCCCTATTCTACCAGAGGGCATAATATGCCGGCTTGCCTGATTTTTAAGCAAAATGTGACATTGTAATTGTAAAATATTTCTAAATTCTGTTTGGCATTACTGTGTGTGGACAGCTAGAAAAAAAGTAGGGGGGAAAGGAAATCCGCGCTGGAAAAAGGCGGGCTCTGCCCTGAGAATGCTCATTCTTTCCTGTCAGTGATCGGGGATGGCCTGAATAACAAGGCCAAGCTGGCAGGAGCTGCAATGTGTAACGACCCAACAGAGAAACTGAGGAAACTACATGGCCAAGTATTTGACGCTCGAACATCTGGGCCAGTCTGCAATCATCACCATCAATAATCCTCCCGCCAATGTGTGGACCATCGCCAGCCTGCGCGAACTGGCAGCGCTGATGAACGATCTGCAAGCTGATAGCGCAGTACGTGCCGTCGTGATTACCGGAGCGGGCGACGCCTTCTTCTGTGCCGGCGCGGATTTGAACCTGTTCAGCAATGGCAGCAAGCAGGAAGTGGCAGATTTGCTGGATGCCTTTGCTACGGCTTTTGCTGCGCTGCGCAATTATTCCGGCGTTACCGTAGCGGCCATCAACGGTTATGCATTGGGTGGCGGGCTGGAATGCGCGCTGATGTGTGACTACATGGTGGTGGAGCGCGGTGCCAGGCTGGGTTTGCCTGAGACCAGGGTGGGTTTGCTGCCGGCAGGTGGTGGCAGCAAGACGCTTGCCGACAAGGTGGGGGTGTCCTGGGCCAAGCGCATCCTGCTGGGAGGTGAAATCCTGAATGCAGAAAAAGCCTATGAAATCGGCCTGGTGGAGGAAATTGTCGATCCGGGTTTTGCCAAGATCATGGCGGTAAGCCTGGCCGGCAAGGTGGCTAATCAGGCCCCGCAGGCGGTAGCGCGTGCGCGCCAGCTGATTGAATCCAGTGTTGGCACAACGCTGGAGGAGCACCTGCAACAAGAACGTGCAGCCCTGTTGTCCCTGATTGGTGAGGCCGAGCAGCTGGAGGGCGTATCAGCCTTTCTGGGCAAGCGTGCACCAAGCTGGGCCGATGAGGACTAAGCTTGCCGCTGTGCTCGGGCAGGCATGAAAAAGCCGGGGCTAGCCCCGGCTTTTTCATTGCGGTGTGCACAGGGCATCAGCCGCCGATCTGCTCCTTGCCGCCAAAGTAGGGGCGCAGCACGGCCGGAATGGTCACGCTGCCATCGGCGTTCTGGTAGTTTTCCAGCACCGCCACCAGGGTGCGGCCAACCGCCAGGCCGGAACCGTTCAGGGTGTGCACCAGCTGGTTCTTGCCGTTTTCGTCCTTGAAGCGGGCCAGCATGCGGCGCGACTGGAAGGCTTCACAGTTGGAGCAGCTGGAGATCTCGCGATAGGTGTTCTGTGCCGGCAGCCATACCTCGATATCGTAGGTTTTGGCCGCACCAAAGCCCATGTCGCCAGTGCACAGGGTAATCACGCGGTAGGGCAGTTCCAGTGCCTTCAGGATGTTCTCGGCATGGCCAACCATTTCTTCCAGTGCGGCATAGGAGTGGTCCGGATGCTCGATGCGCACCATTTCCACCTTGTCGAACTGGTGCTGGCGGATCATGCCACGGGTATCACGGCCATAGCTGCCGGCTTCGGAGCGGAAGCAAGGCGAATGGGCAGTCAGTTTCAGTGGCAGCTCTTCCATTTTCAGGATGCTGTTGCTCACGGTATTGGTCAGGGTGATTTCCGAGGTGGAAATCAGGTACTGGTCCACCGTGCCTTCTTCACCGCCCTTGGTCACCTTGAACATGTCTTCGGCAAATTTCGGCAGCTGGCCGGTGCCAAGCAGGGCGCTGTCGTTGACGATGTACGGGGTGTAGTGCTCGGTATAGCCATGCTCGCCGGTATGGGTGTTGAGCATGAACTGCGCCAGCGCACGGTGCAGGCGGGCAATATCGCCCTTCAGCACGGTGAAGCGGGCACCGGACAGCTTGGCGCCGGTGTCGAAGTCCAGGCCCAGCGGGGTACCGATGTCGACATGGTCTTTTACTTCAAAGTCGAACTGGCGCGGCACGCCAACACGGCGCACTTCCACATTGTCGTTCTCGTCCTTGCCCACCGGAACGGATTCGTTCGGCAGGTTGGGAATACTCATCAGCAGGGCATCCAGCTTGGCTTGCACGGCTTCGAAGGCGGCTTCGGCTGCTTTCAGTTCATCGCCCAGGTTGGCCACTTCAGCCATGATGGCGGAAACATCCTCACCCTTGCGCTTGGCTTCGCCAATTTGCTTAGAGGTGGCATTGCGGTGCGATTGCAGTTCCTGCATGCGGGTTTGCAGTGCCTTGCGGTCGGCTTCCATTTCAGCGAAAGCCGCAGTGTCCAGCGTATAACCACGGCCGGCCAGGCGGGCAGCAACAGCGTCCAGATCGTTACGGAGCAATTGAATGTCTAGCATGGAAAATCCTGATGATATTTAAAGTGTCTTGCCTGTTCCGGGCTTGCCGTTCCGGCGGGAATGTCTTGTTGGCGAAACTGTCGCTGCCTTGCCGTGTTGCGGTACCTGCCATGCCGACGGTGGTTTTACCCGCAACAACAGTGTTTGCCGCCCTGTCGTGCCAACGCAGGGGCAGCAGCAGCGTGCTGCAATGCGCAAGTGTACCGGCAACAGACAGGCTTTGTCCTGCCTGTTGCAGGCCAGACGCGCATTATAAGCGCTGATGGCAGGCTTGTAGATGCTGATAGGCGACCCGCTGTGCTGATGAAGCCAGCCAAGTGGGGAGTGTGCGGGCTGGCTTATTTCTTGCCGGCTTCTTCATCCCACTTCTTCAGCTGTGCCAGTTTTTCCCCGATCTTGATTTCCAGCCCGCGCGGTACCGGCTGATACCAGCCCGGTTCCGGCATGTCGTCCGGCAGATAGCTTTCGCCGGCGGCATAGGCATTCGGTTCGTCATGGGCGTAGCGGTATTCATGGCCATAACCCAGCTCTTTCATCAGCTTGGTGGGCGCATTGCGCAGGTGTACCGGCACCGGGCGGCTCTTGTCCTGCTTGATGAAGGTGCGTGCCTGGTTGTAAGCCATGTAACCGGCATTGCTTTTGGCGGCCACCGCCAGGTAGATGGCGGCTTGTGCCAGTGCCAGTTCGCCTTCCGGGCTGCCCAGTCGCTCGTAGGTGGCGGCGGCGTCGTTGGCAATCTGCATGGCGCGCGGGTCGGCCAGGCCGATGTCTTCCCAAGCCATGCGCACCAGGCGGCGCGCCAGATAGCGCGGGTCCGCGCCGCCATCCAGCATGCGGGTGAGCCAGTACAGCGCGGCATCGGGGTTGGAGCCGCGCACCGATTTGTGCAGGGCGGAAATCTGGTCGTAGAAGGCATCGCCGCCCTTGTCGAAACGGCGGGCGTTGACGCTGAGCACCTCGGCCAGAAAGTCCTGCGTGATCTGGCCGGTTTTGCGCGCCAGCGCGGCGGTGCGGGTTTGTTCCAGCAGATTGAGAAAGCGCCGGGCGTCACCATCGGCATAGCCGGTGAGGGCGGCGATGGCCTGGTCGTCAAACTCCAGCCCGTCCAGTGCGCCCTTGTCGCGTGCGCGCTGGAACAACAACACCAGTTCGTCTTCACCCAGACTGTTCAGTACATAGACCTGGGCCCGCGACAGCAGGGCGGAGTTCACCTCGAAGGACGGGTTTTCCGTGGTGGCGCCAATAAAGGTGAGCAGGCCGGATTCGACAAAAGGCAAAAACGCATCCTGCTGGCTTTTGTTGAAGCGGTGGACTTCGTCGACAAACAGGATGGTATGGCGACCGGAGCGCTGCAGGGCGGCATGGGCCTGCTCCACCGCGTCGCGAATGTCCTTTACCCCGGAGAATACGGCGGAGAGCGGAATGAACTCGGCATCGAAACTGCCCGCCAGAATGCGCGCCAGCGTGGTTTTGCCCACGCCGGGCGGCCCCCACAGAATCATCGAGTGCAGAGTGCCGGATTCCACCGCCAGCCGCAGCGGCTTGCCGGGGCCGATCAGGTGCTGCTGGCCAATCACCTCATCCAGCGCGGCGGGGCGCAGCGCCTCGGCCAGCGGTTTTTTCGCTTCCTGGGCAAACAGATCATTCATGGCGGCTAATATGGCAGGAGAAACGGCCTGCTAGTATATCAGCTGAACAATGCGCACCGCAGCGGCTGGCACAAGGATTGAGAGATGAAGAAATACATGGTTTTGCTATTGCTGGCCCTGGCTTTCCCGGCTGTGGGCGGGCCATTGCGGGATTGGCTGCAACAACGGGCGGCCAGTCACGATGGATTGGCAGAGGAGGATGTCGCCAGTCGCCGCAGCCTGCCATCCGGAGTGCGCAAGCTGGCTGATCTGGCGTATGGCCCGGATGTGCGGCAGCGACTGGATGTCTATCTACCGACCAAGGCCGGGCGTGATCGGCCCTTGCTGGTGATGGTGCACGGCGGTGCCTGGCGCATGGGCAGCAAGCAGGCGGCCAATGTGGTGGATAACAAGCTGGCACACTGGCTGCCTGCCGGTGTGGTGCTGGTGTCGCTGGATTATCGCCTGCTGCCGCAGGCCCCGGTGGAGGAGCGGGCAGAGGACGTAGCCAGTGCCGTGGCCTGGGTGCAGGCGCATGCTGCCGAATGGGGGGCAAACAAGCGGCAGCTGGTATTGATGGGACATTCTGCCGGTGCGCATCTGGCGGGCTTGCTGAGTACCGATGCCGCGCTGCGCCAGCGCCATGCCGTGCAGCCTTGGCTGGCAACTGTGCTGCTGGATAGTGCGGCACTGGATGTGGCTGCCATCATGCGCGGGCCGCATCTGCCCTTGTACGACAAGGCCTTCGGGACTGATGCAACCCGCTGGCCCACCTTGTCGCCCACCCGGTTGCTGAGCGCGGGCACGCCGCCGCTGTTGGCGGTGTGCTCCTTGCAGCGGGTGGAGTCCTGCACGCAGGCGCGCGGGCTGGCTGACAAAGGCAGGCAAGCCGGGGTGGTGGTGCAGGTATTGCCGCGGGACCTGAGCCACGGTGACATCAACCAGCAACTGGGCGCGGCGGGCGACTATACCCGGCAGGTTGACCGCTTTTTGCAGCAGTCCGGCTGGGAGGCATCACCCTGAGCCCGCGCGGGCAAGTCGGTTGGCGGACGCTCAGTCGCCGCTGACGACATCCACCCCCTTGGGCGGGGTAAAGCTGAAGTGGCTGGCACTCAGGGGCGGGTTTTTCTGCTGGCCGGCAAAGTGGATGCGCGTGTTGTTGCCAAAGCTGTCGGTCAGCTCCATTTCCACCAGCATCTTGTTGCTAAAGCCCATGCGAATGGCGTTGAAGGTGTTGTCAGCTTTTTTCGGGCTGGCGCTCAGCCATTCCACATTGCCCTGCTTGCCGGCTTCTTTCAGTACATAGTCGCGCTCGATGGCATTATTGCCGGCCAGCAAGGCTGCCGGACTGGAGCCCAGTGCGCCGTCCAGGTTCTTGCGCGTGACCTGGGACAGATCCTTGTCGTAAATCCACAGCGTTTTACCATCACCCACAATCAGTTGCTCGTAGGGCTTGTTGTAGCTCCAGCGGAATTTGCCGGGGCGGGAAATTTCCAGCATGCCGCTGGCTTCTTCGTGCTTGCTCTTGGAACTGACCACCTGGGTAAAACTGGCAGACAGGGTTTTGGTGTCATTGACAAAGGCTTTGAGCTGGGCAATGGCGGCTGCCTGTACCGGCAAGGCCAGCACGGTGGCCAGCATGGCCAGGGCAAATTTTTTCATCTGGGGTCCTTGAGGCAATTGCAGGTGACTGTCATGACAGTGCCGGCAACCGCCGGATGGAAAGCGCCGCCCCTGTCATGCCTCACCTTGCTGGGCAGCAAAGTGTGACAGCAAGTGGGGGCGGCGGTTCGGATCATGCTGTTAAGGAGTGTTGGCGATGCTTACTTGGTCAGGTCCTGCAGCCATTGCGGCTTGGGCAGCTTGTCGTAGTCCACGATATCCGCTGCTGCGGGTTGATAGGCAAACACCGGCTTGCCGTGATTGCGGTAGCGCAGGTGGATGTAGGCCAGGCCATGCAGCTGCGGGGTATCCAGCGTGATTTCCTGATTCATCCCCAGCAGCTGGCCCTGACGGTTGGCATACAGATGCGACACGGTGCGACTGGCTTGCATGTCGGCGGCCGAGCGTTGGGTCAGTGCCCGTATCAGTTGCGAGGCAGAGGCCGCCTGCTTGCCATCCTCCGGGCGACCCTGGCGCTCGGCTTCCTGTTGAATCACCTTGACCAGGCCATCCACGATATGTACTACCACCTGGCTTTCTTGCAGCGGATTCATGGCAATGCGCAACTGGTAGCTGGCACCCAGCTGGCGGGCAGTGGCATCCAGCGGCTCCAGCGCAAAAACCTGCTTGTCCACCGTACCGTAACCTTCATCCACCAGGCCTGGCAGTGCCTTGAACATGGCATCCAGCGGAATCTTGGTTGCTATGTCGCTGGGCAGCTTGAAGCGGACAAAACGCGCTTGCTCGCTATACAGCTCCGGCACGAACAGGTCGAAGGCGGAAGGGTCCACCAGCAGCGAGAAATCCTGCAGGTTCAGTTGCAGGGGCAGGGTGATGCTGGCCTGCATATTACGCCGTTCAAAGCGGAAGGACGGAATCAGCTCCATGCGCTTGCTGGACTGGTCCAGTGCGCCATTGATGGCCACCTTGGTGGAACGCGCTACCTGGTTGATGGTATAGGCCAGTTGTGGCTTGGCGTCGTCGGCGCTGCTGCCGTGCAGCGAGGTAAAGCCCAGTTCACCGCTGAAGTTGTAACTGGCGTGCTGCAGGTTTTCCCGCAGTACCTGGCGGGTGGCGAGATCGGCGGATTTGCCGGCCAGTGGGCTGGCACAACCAGCCAGCAGCAGGGCGAAGGGAAGGGCGGCAAGGACTGGGCGAAGCTTCATGATGATCCCTGAGTGAGTTTGATTCTGTGTCCCGGCGTGCAGCTGCGGGCAGTAAAACCGGCAGGTCAGCCGTTGTGGCCATGCCTGCCGTCATTGTGCAATCAGCTGAACTTGTTGGTGATGGGGTAGCGCCAGTCCTTGCCAAAACCGCGCTGGGTGACGCGGGGGCCAACCGGTGCCTGGCGGCGCTTGTACTCGTTGATCTTGAGCAGGCGTACCACCTTGCGCACATCGGCCTCGGCAAAGCCATCGGCGATGATCTGTTCGGCTGACAGGTTTTCTTCCACATAGCGCGCCATGATGGCATCCAGCACTTCGTAAGGTGGCAGGCTGTCCTGGTCTTTCTGATCCGGGCGCAACTCGGCGGAAGGCGGACGGGTGATGATGCGCTCCGGAATGATTTCACCCTGTGTGTTACGCCAGCGGCACAGGGCAAACACCAGCGTCTTGGCCACATCCTTCAGCACGGCAAAGCCGCCGGCCATGTCACCGTACAGCGTGCAGTAGCCGGTGGTCATTTCCGATTTGTTGCCGGTGGTCAGCACCAGCTTGCCGGTTTTATTGGACAGCGCCATCAGCAAGGTGCCGCGAATGCGTGCCTGCAGGTTTTCTTCGGTGGTGTCTTCCGCCAGGCCGTTGAAATTGGCCGCCAGCGCATTCATGAAGCTTTCGTACATGGGCCAGATTTCAATTTCGTCGTACTTCACGCCCACGCGGCCAATCATGTCGCGCGAATCAATGACGGAAATATCGGCGGTATAACGCGACGGCATCATCACCGCATGCACCTTGTCCGCTCCCAGTGCATCCACGGCAACGGCCAAGGTGAGGGCGGAGTCGATGCCGCCGGACAGGCCCAGCAGCACGCCGGGGAAACCGTTCTTGTTGATGTAGTCGCGCACACCCACCACCAGCGCGCGGTACACGCTTTCCAGCGGGTCGGGCAGGGTGGCCCTGGCGGGAGCGGCTTGCAGGTCGCCATCGGCAAAGTCGATCAGCAGCAGTTCGTCGTCATAGGCGGCTGCCTGTGCGACGACCTCGCCCGCCTTGTTGACGGCAAAGGACGCGCCATCAAATACCAGCTCGTCCTGACCGCCCACCAGGTTGACATAGGCAAAGGGCAGGCCGGTTTCTTCGCTGCGGTAGCGCAGCACCTCGTGCCGGGTTTCAATCTTGTTGCGATGGAAAGGCGAGGCATTGAGCACCACCACCACATCGGCCCCGGCGTCGGCGGCCTCGGCGGCAGGGTCCACCGACCACACATCCTCGCAAATCAGCACACCCACCTTGTGTTCGCCCTGCTGGAACACCAGCGGCGTGGCGCCTGGGGTAAAGTAGCGGCACTCGTCAAACACTTCATTGTTGGGCAGCAGCATCTTGTGATACTGACCCAGGCGGTTGCCGTCGCGCAGTACGGTGGCCGCATTGAAACGTTCATGACCCAGCTTGACCGGATGGCCAATCACCAGCGTAATGCCATCGAGCTCCAGCAACTGGTCCATGGCGGCCGAACAGGCCTGATAGAAGCTGTCGCGCAGCAACAGGTCTTCCGGGCTGTAGCCGGTGAGTGCCAGTTCCGGCGTCACCAGTACATCCGCCCCCTGGGCGATGGCGGCCTGGGCCAGATCGAGAATTTTTCGGGTATTGCCGGCGATATCGCCAACAACGGGGTTGAACTGAGCGAGCGCAATACGCATGTTGAACACAACCATGGGTTTGGATAGCGTCGATTTTACCCCAAGAATGCGCACTTGCCTGAAAGGAAACCACGTGAATCTGCATCTGGCCGATCAACTCAATGCCCTGGATGCCGCAGATTGGGACCGGCTGGCCGCTGATGCCGGCCTGTTCATGCAGCGGCATTGGTTGACCGCCTTGCATGACAGCGGCTGTGCCACCGCGGCCACCGGCTGGCAGCCCTTGCCCATCTGGAGCGAGCAGCACGGCCAGCTGCAAGGCCTGGCACCCGCCTGGCTCAAAAGCCATTCGCGTGGCGAATATGTGTTTGACTGGGCCTGGGCCGAAGCCTGGCAACGCGCCGGGCTGGACTACTACCCCAAGCTGCTGCTGGCCTCGCCCTTCACCCCGGTTACCGGCCAGCGCCTGCTGGGGGAGGCCCCGGCGCGGGCCGCGCTGCTGCAAGGTCTGCAACAGGTAGTGGCGGATCATCAACTCTCCTCCGCTCACATCTTGTTTCCGGCCGAGGACGAACTGGCACCCATGCAGGATGCCGGCTGGCTGCTGCGCGAAGCCGTGCAGTTTCATTGGCAAAATCAGGGCTATGCCGATTTCGACGCTTTTCTGGCCGCCCTGTCGCAAGGCAAGCGCAAGAAAATCCGCCAGGAGCGGCGCAAGGTACGCGATGCCGGCATCAGCATACAAGTACTGCGCGGTGCAGAAATTACCGATCAGCACTGGCAGTTCTTCGAACGCTGCTACCGCCAGACCTATCTGGAACACCGCTCGCCGCCATATCTCAACCTGGATTTCTTCCGCATGGCAGGGCGTTTACTGTCCGGCCACTGCGTTCTGTTCATCGCCAGCAGGGGAGATCAGCCAATTGCCGCCAGCTGGTGCCTGCAAGACGGCGGCACTCTTTACGGCCGTTACTGGGGTGCGCTGGAAAGCGTGGACTGCCTGCATTTCGAGCTGTGCTATTACAGCGGAATCGAATACGCCATCCAGCATGGACTGCAATGCTTCGAAGGCGGTGCGCAAGGCGAACACAAACTGGCCCGTGGTTTTACCCCGGTCATCACCCACTCGGCACACTGGATCGCCCATCCGCAATTCCGCCGTGCCATTGCCAATTGGCTGGCGCGCGAGCGTGAAGCCATCCGCGATTACCGCGCCACGCTTTTTTTGCATGCCGCTTACAAAAATCCTTGCACAGCTGCTTAAGGGCTTATATACTGCGCAGCCTCTGAGGCCGAAACGCAGTAAAGACAGCCTCAGCAGCCATCTGGAGAGGTGGATGAGTGGTTTAAGTCGCACGCCTGGAAAGCGTGTTTAGGGTAATACCCTAACGGGGGTTCGAATCCCCCCCTCTCCGCCAGATACCTACATTAAAGCCCTGATTATTCAGGGCTTTTTTGTTGTCTATTTCATCTGTCCTGCATAAAAACCTACATTAAACTTCTCTCCTAAACTGAGCATTTTCTGATGACGGCCGTTTTGCTCAACTTGATGCGTAGCCTGTTTCCAAGATATGGCAGGTAGTGAGTGGGCCCAACGGCGCTGCTACCAATGCCTGGTTGAGCGTTCTGTGTGTCTTATCCAGTTTGAATCTAATTGATCCAGCTCCGCTTCCTTGGCGGTGATATCGCTTGGCAAGCTGGAGTGGCAATAGTCATTCCAGCTTGCCAACATTGTTGGATATTATCCTTAATCCAATAAGATGCTTCTTTTACGAATTTTTTCTGAGATGTATGTTTCTTTTTCAGCCTCTGCTTTTATTAATACCTCTATTATTTCTGCCCTGGTTAGATCATATTTCTTTGACAATCCGTCAAGAAGGTAAACTGTATTTTCAGAAAGAACAAAGTTATATTGTTTTTTGCCGATCATGTTTTGACGGTACTTGCGTTGGCGCCACGCTACTTTAATTTTTTCAATTGATAATTCTATCCAATCTTCATTTGGAGCTATTTGCTCGAAGAGCTGAATAAGGTCAGGGATGCTTCTTACTGCAGGTCCGTGCTGGATTTGATAATGGGTGTGGTCTCTTATCCATGTCCAAGCGAATTGACATCTTTCATCATCTTCTTCATCATTTTTAAACCAATCAAAAATGCGATCTTTTTCTTGCTGTATATTCCATGCGCTTTTTGCACTTTCAATTATGTTAAGTTTTGATCTGTTGTCAGTGTTGAGTGCATCAATTAAAGATATAACCCGATTTCTCCCTGTTAAAAGTGTTGGCATTAAATTTTTGTTGTAATTTAACATGCTACAGAAATATCCAGTAAGCCATTTTACTTGCCTTTCATCATCGGTTATCCAGGTTAAATATACATCTGGAAGAAAACCGTTATTTGCATAGTTTACGGCGGCGGTTTTAAATTGCGGCTCGCTTTCAAGTATATCGGCCATTTTTTTTCTTATTTTGGGGCCGTATTCATCGCTATTCAATCTCGGGTTTAGGATGTTTAGGAAAATCCATAGCCAGTTTTCAAATCGGCTATTGGTTTTATCTCCGCCAAAAATTTGCGCTAACTTATCATCTCTAGTTATTGACATTGCATATCTCTAGTATATCTCTAGTAGTTGCCTAGATTATTTAGTGATTAATTTAAAGTGCTTTATTGAAGGGTTCAATATGCTTAATAGTATATTCTTAGTAGTAAAATTTTAGCAATATCTACTTTTTACTTGGCTTGTATGCAGGTAGACACTTTTCGTTCTCGAAACAGAGCTGGGTTTTTGAGCCTTCCTCTTGTTCTTTGCCACGATTGCTCAGAGAGTTCTTGTGGGGGGGCTTGAGACACCTTCAGTTTTCTTGCTAGTCGCGACGATATAGGTCTTGGGCTGTTATGTGATGTGAGTCAAAAAAATACAACGGTTGCACATGTTCTGGACTAATACGCAAGGTAACCAAAGCATGAAAATTTTAAGACTTAATGCAGTCATGGAAATGACTGGGCTGCCGCGATCGACTATCTATCTATACATGAAGCAGAAAGTATTTCCTTCGCAGGTAAAGCTGGGGGTGCGTTCGGTGGGATGGCTGGAAGATGAAATTAGCAGTTGGATTGAAGAGCGGAAATGTGGACGGGCCTGATTGGCCCGTTTTTTATTTCTACGTTCTGATATTTTTGCAGAGTGAAATGGTGGGGGTGGAGGAGGGTTTTCTGGTGGGTTCTTGCTAGATGATGCATCTTTCCCCAAAGCTTTTTGTAATTTTATTTCTAGGTAGTAGATATATTAAAGACTGAAGCTAGTCTGAATTGCAGTCTCAGGTTATGTGATTGCATTTATTCAGCTGTGGATGGTGTGGCATGTTAGCTAATAAACTAGAAATTAGATGAAAATATTTACTAGATTGCAAGGTGCTAGCAATCTACTTGCTTGGACTTGATTTGTGAGGTGCTTATGAGTACTAGACTTAGAAATCCGTATAATACTAATCAAAAATTATTTGAAGAGAACTGGTTTAATGGCTTGCCGGTGTACTTGAGACGTGGTCCGCTGGTGTTGGAATATCTGGAGAAACTGTATCAAGTAATAAATAGGGCATTTTCAAGTAGCTCCCGTGTGTTTGCTTTTCGTGTGGAATTACGGTTCCCGGAAGGAACTGCTTGCGATGTGGCTGCGTTAAGCAACCATGTCTTGGTTAAGTTTATTGCCTCTTTCCGGGAGAAGATCAGCTACAACCGTAGCTGTGCTACTGCTCTTGATCCGTATGCGCATGAGGCAATGCTGCGCTATGTGTGGGCGAGGGAAGTAGGGGAGTGCGGGAGTGTGCATTACCATTTGCTGATCATCCTGAATGGTCATGCGTTCCATACCCTGGGTGATTTCAACTCTGAGCAGTCCAACAACTACCACCGGGTACATGAGGCCTGGGCAAGTGCGTTGGGCTTGAGTAGAGAGGAGGTGAGTGGATTGGTGCACTTTCCTCAGAATGCCGTGTATCGGGTCAATAGGGGGGATCAGGTAGGTCTAGAGCAGCTATTTTATCGTGCTAGCTACCTGTGCAAGGCGGATACCAAGGTTTTTGGTAACGGATGGCATGGATTTGGGGCAAGCAGGGGTTAGCAAAGCTATCTTACAGTGACAGGGCAGGTCGAGCCTTTGTGCTCTAGCGCTACCATTCAGACCAGAAGGGCCGAACGGTAGCTGCGGCCGACCAACTGACGGTGCGTCAGTCAGGTCGGCGACAGTTCGGCCAAAGCGGTCCGTGAGAATGGCAGGGAGTAACGACCGGTTTACATCTAACTTCGGACAAAATCTGATCGACACCTCTCCCCCAAGTGATAGGCATCAACGATGCCAAGCTGACTTGAAGTCAAACCAGCCCAGCGCATTGAGCTTCAAATCCTGCATGCCATCGCTGACTTGTAGGCGTAGCCGGTTATGAAAGAGGGGAAGTAGTGTATGTTGGCTGAGAACATGCGCGGTTAAATTACCTGCATCCAGTACTCCTCTGCGCCATTCACTATGTAAGTCAGTCACCTGGTGGTTCTGAGCGTCAAAAGCCGCATTACGTACCAGTGGGGTCCCTAGTAGCCAGGCAGGAATGGCGTAGTCGATATCGCTGGTAAAATTGACTGAGCCCAAATACATATCAAACCCGCCAAGCCCTTGCTGCCAGTCAGTAAAGCTAATGCTGTGGCAGCTTACTTTGATCTGCGCAGCAGCCAAGCAGTCCTGAATCGCCTGGGCAATTGCGGGGTAGTCAGGCTGATCCTCAGGATAAGCCAGGTTCAGCGATAGTGCGCCATGCACAGGCATTCCCACCACTTCATGTTGCTGACGCAGGTGAAACCATTGCGGCAGCAAGCTGCTTGCCACCGTCCAGTATTGCCGCACATCCAGAGGGATATGCTGAATAAGTAGTAATGGAGAAAGTAGATGGGATAGTTGCTGACGCAAAACCTGGCTACGCAGGAGAGCTGAGCGTGAATCAAGCAGTACAAAATAACAGCCTTGTTCCGCCTCCATGGCGTACGCTTGCTCTGCACTGGCCACGGGTGAAACCTGCACCTCCAGCCCTTTTGTGGATTGCTGTTCCGACCTCTGTTCCACGCCTAGCTCGGGCAATATCCAGATATCAATCTCGTCCAGCAAGGCACGGTAACCAAAGTAATCATCAAAAGCCTGCAGACTCAAGTGAAGGTCATCATTGGCATTTACCTTGTAGGGACCGCAACCAATTGGGTGCGAGGCGAATTCTGGGTTTTGAGCGTGGCTTGATGGAAGGAGTAATGCCGCACTGTCTGCCAGCAAGGTTGGAAGCCGCGCATCCTCTTCATTTAGCACAATACTGATGCAACGCGGAGTAAGTGCCTGGACTGTCTGGATATGTGAGAACAAGGGAAGTTGTCGCAGTCGCAGCAAACTGTCTTTTACATCATCTACGCTTAACAGGCGACCATCATGCCAGCGTACGCAGGGGCGAAGGTGAAAGTGCCACTCCAGGGAGGAGTGCTGGTGCCAGTGATGCGCCACATCCGCTTCGACTTCCCCTTTTTCCTCATTCATGACAGTTAGCCCGCTATGAATCTGCCGAACGAGATGGCGCTCGGAACGGCGCAGATCCGTACCAGGATAGAGGCTGGGTAATGCGCGGTAGTAAGGAATACTCAGTACCTGGCGGTTGTTCCGCCAATGTTGGCCAAGTTGCTGCAGCAAAATGGTCGCTAGTGCTTGTTTGTCATGATCAAGCACTTCCAATGCCTGTTCTACTTTCCCCTGTCCCAGCAGCGAGGCTGCACTATCACGTCGCAAGTTCTCCGGCTTGCAACAGAAGCGTAGCCTGGAACGTCCGCCACGTCCGGCTTGAGCTTGCCACTCCAGCCAACCCTGTTGCTGCATACCGTTTAGCACATTGCGCATATGCCTACGGGTACAGCAGGCAATATCGGCCAATTGCTGCAACTGGGTATCAACTTCCTGTCCGGAAAAATGCTGATAGAGCCTGTGGTACTGCTGGGTAAGCCGTTTCGGGTGCATAAAAGAGGAAATTTTCAAATTAATTTCAGCAATTTAATCATGCCTGTTTTTAGGGAAAGATACAGCATCTTGACGCTAAGGAAACCTCCCCATGAAAACAGCAGACACAATGGCTTATTACGCCTCCTACTTGTCCCGAGTCATGCCGGATAACAGCAGCAAAGTCCGCTGGGCCTTACTTCAGCTGGAGGAGTTCATGCCACCCACGGCATCGAATCCGTCAGTCAGTGCAGCACCTGACAAAGCAGAGTCGGATTAGTCAGCATTTGTTGTGTTATGCCCCAGGGAATACGGCCTGCGCTTTAAATCATCAGCCTGCTCAGCTTCTGGTGCTGACCGGTCGGTGAAGGCCTTACGGTACTGCAGTGGTGTCATGTGCTTGAGACTGCGGAACTGGCGATTGAAATTGGCGGTATTCGGATAGCCAGACTGCATGGCAATGCTGGCTATCGACAAACGGGTATCCACTAACAATTGACAGGCATGCGCAATGCGGATGCGCATGAGGTACCGACTCACACTCTCCCCCAGATGCTGCAAGAAATAACGGTGCAATGAGCGCGAGGACAAGCTACCTGCAGCAGCCAACTGCTCAATGCTTAATGGCTGGGCGAATTGGGCATCAATCATGGCCAAAATCCGATTGATTCGTTCCGGCTGATGTCCGGACGGCCTGCCCATGGTTTGAAATGCGGTGGGTGACGCGAGTGGCGTACCAACCTCATCAGCCAGCAGACACAGGATGTCCAGCGCCGCCATCAACCTGCGTCTTGGCAGTGCAGACAACAACTCATCCAGTCGCTGCTGCATCAGTGCTGCCGCATCCGGCCCAAACGACAGACCACAGCCCGCATGGCGCATCAGGCGCAGTAGCGGACCATACTCCGGGCAACAACTAGCCAGCCGTCTGGCCCAGTCTCCATCAAACCACAGCACGACCGCCACCTGATCCTCATCAGGCGCAATCGACGTATTGGAAGACCAGCTATGCGGCAGATTCGGTGGCAGCAGCACCAGGTCGTTGTTGCCGTAGTCGGTGATTGAGTCGCCGATATATCGCTTTCCCTGACTGTTCAAGGTCAGTGTCAGCTCATATTCGGGGTGGTGATGCCACTCGAAAGGAATATGTTGCAGCCGGCGGTGGTAAACCCGTAGCGAACACCCTTCAGCCAGGGTGACATGCTCGAATGTAGCTTTCATGGCAGATCAGGCAAATAACTTGGCTTAATCGTATCACATCTGACAAACGCCCTGTTTTATGCTGGCTCCTCCACCAAAGGAGACAACAAGATGCATACCCTGCACATCGAGGATTTACCCAATGCCATTCGTGCGGCCAAGCAGCAGCTACGCGCAGCCTTGCCCAATTACCGCGAAGTATTTAAGGAAGTAGAAACAGACATGCGTCGACAGGCCGCCATCTTGCAGGAAGAGAAGGAGCGCGGCCTGTCAGTCATTCCGGAAATCAATTACGCCGACATCGCTGGGGACAAGGTAGATCCTCGTCTCAGCACTGCGATCAAGACTCGTGGTGCATGTGTCATTCGAGGCGTATTTGCTGCAGAACAGGCCGAAGAGTGGGATAAGCAAATCGGCCACTACCTGGCTGAGAACAATCTGGATGAACGTCTCAAATACCGGGCAGAAGATAAGTATTTTGGGGAGCTCGTATCCAGCAAGCCACAGATCTATGGTGTCTACTGGTCGCAACCCCAGGTAGAGGCCAGGCAGTCCGCAGAGCTAACTCGGGCACGCGTATTCCTGAACCGCCTGTGGCTGAGTGAAAGTGAAGGGCAGCGTCACTTCGATCCAGAGCAAGTACCCAGCTATGCTGACCGCTTGCGGCGACGCCCTCCTGGGTCAGCTTCGCTGGGACTTTCAGCACATTGTGACGGTGGCTCGGTGGAACGCTGGTTAGACGAGAATTTCCGTAAAGTGTACCGGCACGTATTCAGTGGCAACTGGCGGGACTATGACCCGTTTGATGGCGCATACCGTACCGAGGTCCGCGAGGTTCCTTCGCCTGCTGTTTGCTCGATGTTTCGCACTTTCCAGGGTTGGACAGCTCTGACACCTCAAGGCCCTGGTGACGGTACCTTACAGCTGATCCCGATTGCCAATGTGATGGCCTATTTATTATTGCGTGCCTTGCAGGATGATGTACCTGAGGATGATTTGTGCGGAGCCTTGCCTGGAAGAGCACTTTCCATCAAACCGGAGTGGCATCAGGCACTGGATGGTGCTTTGTCATCCATTCCGCAGATGCAACCCGGCGATACCGTCTTCTGGCATAGCGACGTCATTCACGCGGTAGAAGATGAACACCATGGTAGTCACTGGAGCAACGTCATGTATATCGCGGCGATTCCGGGGTGCGCCAAGAACGATGAATACCTGGCCCGCCAGCTGCCAGCGTTTCTCCAGGGAATGAGCCCACCTGATTTCCCGGAAGATAATTTTGAAGTTAATTTTGTTGGCCGTGCCTCAGAGGGAACGCTTTCCCTGCAAGGAAAGGCACAGCTCGGATTCAAATGAAGTTCTCTCTTGTCTCACATTGCGCTGCCTTCGGGCAGCTTTTTTTTTGAAACTTACTCCCGACTGTGGGTATTACAAAACATCTATAGCTATTTCCAGATGACTGGTGAGCACAGTAAAGCTGCCGATTGCCCCCAACCCAGATGACCGTTATGGCCGAAACTAAACCACTCTCCATGACCTGGTCTTAGTGGGAACCCACGATGAAGTAGTCTTAGACCAAGGCATGCAGGGTTTTGGCTAGTAGGTGTAGTTTTGGAAGGTCCGCTGATGAAGCTGGCGTCACCAGATAGTAGCCATACTCACCGCTATGCCACTGGGGAAATGGCATGACCAAGGTGCCCTGGCTCAGCTGATCCTGAAATAATCGTGGGTCTGCCAACGCAATACCGTAACCCTGAGTGGCTGCATTGACTGCCGCGTCCAAGGAATCGAAAAACAGGTGCTGCTCCGGCATGGGATCCACCGCATATGTTTGCCACCAGGATTGCCATTCTTGCTGGCTACCATTGGCGTGGATCAGTCGATAGTGAGCCATGTCCGCTGGCACCTGCAGATCCAACGACAGCTCGGCACTGCACATCGGGGTGAGTTGCTCGGGAAACAACTGCGCTGCCCTCAGTCCTTCCCATTGCCCATTACCGCGCGCAATCATGGTATCAAAATCGCCACTACCGAACTCCGGACGATCAATCACCGTGGTGCTGATTTCCAGCTGGATACCAGGCAAGCACTGTTGGATGGCATCCAGCCGGGGCAGGAACCAGCGCAAGGCAAAGGTGGAAGGCAAACGTAGCCGGATACGGTCTGGCTGTTGCTGGGAAGTCGAGAAAAAACTGTTCAGGTCGCCCAGCGCTTTGCTCGCCACGGTATACAGGCGCTCTGCATAAGGAGTCATGCTCATGCCGCTGGGGGTGCGATGGAATAGCACCTGCTGATAAAACTGTTCCAGTTGTTGAATCTGGCGACTAACCGCCCCCTGGGTACGGCATAGTTGCCGAGCCGCTCGGGTGAGGCTTCCCAGACTCGCCACCGCGACAAAGGCTTGCAAGCCCATCATGGACGGCAAAGGCCGGGTCAAGATAGCAAGGGGGTATGCATCCTTTGCATCCCCTGGTTCAGAATTAGTCGATATGCCGCTCACGATCATCCTTGCTAAGGTCTGGCTTCCAAGCAGAAACAGGTGAGTCCGATGTCTGAAGCAGAAGCAAACAAATTTGCCGGGAAACTGAAAGAGTACCTGCACCAACTTGAACAGGGCAATGTTGATGGCGTGGTAGCCTTATTTACCACCGATGCCCGCATCTACTCGCCCTTGCTGGGCTGGGTAACTCCCCGGCCGTTTTACTCAAAATTGGCCGATGCGTCAGGCAATAGCAGCATTACCTTGCTGGACCTATTTCAGAGCACGCAAGGCAACTGCACCGCCAATGCCTATTTTCGCTATGACTGGGTATTACGAGACGGTAGTAAGGTTAGTTTCGATTGCGTCGATGTCTTTGACTTTAATGCTCAAGGCCTGATCGAGAAGCTAGTCATTATTTACGACACCCATCAGATACGTGCGGACTTGGGAGATCGGTTTGCATAGTGAAAATTCCAGATATGGTTCGCAAGCGTTGCAAGTAGCGTAGCCAAAGAAGTCAGGATAGTCACCACAAAAGACTGGCTGCTTCATTCAGCGATGCAGCCAGTTTTCGCATTCACAGTAAACGGCAGCTTCGGCCGACCAACAGTCAGTGAGTCCGCCAAGTAGACGGTAGTTCGGCCAAAGCAGTCTGTCAGTACGTTGCTTTGCATGACTGGTTAACACAATAAACCGGACAGGCCCTCCCAAAAAAGCCGTGAAGCCGGCTCTCAGTCGTGAGCTGGCCAACTTCCTGATCGACGCGTACCGCGTCAGCATTCGTCGCGCCACCGCCGTCGTTCAACTGCGGCAGGCCACCTATTTTTATCGCCCACATCCGCGTGACGATCGTGCAGAACGGCAGCGAATCTGCGAGATCGCCGCCACCCGCATTCGTTACGGTGCGCGCCACATCCACATCCAGCTGCGGCGCGAGGGCTGGTTGATCACTCACAAGAAGACCTATCGGATCTATTGTGAGGACGGCCTGAACCTGCGGCGCAAGCGGCCCAAGCTGCGGGTGGCGGCCGCGCATCGACAAACCCGGCCGGCCGTCTCCAACTTGAACGCGTGCTGGAGCATGGATTTCGTGGCCGATCAGCTGTTCAATGGCCAAAAAAACCGGGCGTTAACTGAGTGGATAATTTTAGCTGGGAGCGCTTGGCGATCACGGTGGATTTCGCGCTGAAAACCGCGGACGTGGTGGCGACCATGGCGCGCGTACAAACCCTGCGCGGGATACCGTAACGGATTCAGGTCGATAATGGCAGTGAATTCATTTCGTTGGCGCTGGGTCAATGGGCTTATGAGCACGGCGCCACGCTGGACTTCTCGCGGCCAGGAAAACTCACGGATAATGCCTTTATCGAGTCGTTTAACGGCAGCCTGCGGGATGAGTGCCTGAACGTGCATTGGTTTCTGTCGTTGGATGAGGCACGTGACAAAATCGAGTGCTGGCGGCGGGATTGCAATGAGTTCAGGCCGCACAGTTCGCTGGGCGACCGGACTCCCAGCGAGTTTCGGCTAGCCCATCTTGAAGCCGGAAATATCCAACTTAGACCGCTCGGTTAGTTGGGAGGAGGTCAGTCCATCGGAGTCGGATGCACTAAGCGTCAGCTCTATGGTGCTTACCAGTCTGGATGGCTATAAAGCCGGGGCTGTTCACAGTTGAATGCGCTGGGTGCCTCAGCCTCATCCCAACAACCATTTCCAGCCCGGTCATGCTGTAAACCTTGCACAGGCAAGCATTCACGTTGACCGCAGTTGTGGCAACAAGCGCTCGTACTCCTTTTGCACCACCGCATAGCACTCACATGTGCGGGATTCCAATATCGGACGGTCCAGTACACGGATATGTCCGCGGGTGTAGTTGATGATTCCTTCGCGCTGCAGGTTCAGTGCGGCATTGGTCACGCCTTCTCGGCGTACACCCAGCATGTTGGCAATTAACTCTTGCGTCATGTGCAGTTCGCAGCCATCCAGCCTGTCCAGGCTGAGCAGTAACCAGCGGCATAGCCTCTGGTCCAGCGAATGGTGTCTGTTGCATACTGCAGTTTGTGACATTTGGGTAATCAGTGCCTGGGTGTAACGCAGCAAGAGATGCGTGACCGGTAGCGAATGCTCGAATGCTTCCTTGATGTTTTTGGCAGGCAGGCGGTAGCCATATCCCTCACTCAGGACCACTCCCCGGCTTGGCGTTGACTCACCTCCCATGAACAAGGAGATGCCGACAATGCCCTCATTGCCGACCACGGCAATCTCGGTGGAATCGCCGTTCTCCATCACGTAAAGCAGTGAGACGATGGCTGTCACTGGGAAATACACATGGCTGAGCTTGTGTCCCGACTCGTAAAGCGTTTTGCCGAGCGGCAGTTCCACCTGTTCGAGAAAGGGCCTGAGGTGCAACCACTCCGCCTCTGGCAAGGCGGTGAGCAGACCATTGGCTGGGCATGTCTCTAACATTTACCACCTCCATATATTAAATCAATTGATTAAATCTCTATTAACATAATGCACAAATTGCACAATGTATGTGTGCCAGCGAACACTGCGACGTAGTGGTGGCCTGACCGCCAGGAAATGGCTATGTGTGCCAACAGACAGACTCTGTGCATCCTGTGCTTGAGCATCCGGCTTCAGATCACGGAGAGAACCCAGCATGCAGTCAGGCCTCATGCCGGGGCTGGCAGGGCGTCCGGCAGCATGCCTGTCACCAGGAAAGAAGGCAGGGCCACGCAAGCTCAAGCCCTGACGGGACGGGGTTTGCCGGGATGTGTCCAGCCCTGCGGCTGTTGTGCGCGAAGATGGCGCACCGCGTATGGCCACCCGCTGCAGCATGCTGGCGTCGGGCCGGGGGCAGGTGGTCATGACACGGTTCCGGCCATAGTGAAATGCCGTTGTTGAAACCGTAGTTAGAGGAGGAGACCTTGCCAGGCTGGAACAATTGCGTGCTTATTTTAAGAAATTTGTTGTGAATGAATAAATAAAAAATTAATAAAAAGAGGGTTGGAGGCAGTACAAGTCGGCGGTACATCCCTCGCACCTGATCAAGGTGCATGTCTGATGTTCGGTAAAGGTATTCAGCGAAGGAGATTGGCGTGATTACAGTGTTGACGATATTTGGTACCCGGCCAGAAGCCATCAAGATGATTCCGGTGGTGCAGGCGCTGCAAAACTGCCCTGGCGTGGTCTCTCAGGTATGCGTGACCGGTCAGCATAGGGAGATGCTTGATCAAGTGCTGAACTTGTTCGACATCAAGCCGGATCATGATTTGCAACTGATGCACAAGGCACAGGGCCTGGCCCCGCTGACGGCCTTGCTCATCCAGGAAATAGACAAGGTGCTGGATCTGGTCCGGCCGGATGTCGTCCTGGTGCATGGCGATACGGCCACCACGCTGGGCGCGAGCCTGGCCGCCTTTTATCGCAAGATTCCGGTGGGGCATGTCGAGGCCGGCTTGCGTACCGGTGACCTGACTTCGCCATGGCCGGAGGAGATGAACCGCCGCGTGGTGGATACCCTGGCCTCCTGGTATTTCGCCCCGACCGAGGAGTCTTGCAGCAATTTGCGGCAGGAAGGGGTGGATTCGGACCGCATTTTCATCACCGGCAACAGCGTGGTGGACACCTTGCTGCTGACGGTGGACAAGCTGCAGCGCCAGCCGCAGTTGCAAGCCAGGATGAACGACAGTTTTGCGTTTTTGCGTTCCGGGTCGAGGATGATCCTGATCACCGGCCACCGGCGCGAGAGCTTTGGCGAGAAGTTCAAAAATTTTTGCCGTGCGCTGATCCTGCTGGCCGAACGCTATCCGGAAGTGGAACTCGTCTACCCGGTCCATCTGAATCCCAATGTGCGCGAGCCGGTATACGCCTTGCTGTCCAGTGTGGCCAACATTCACCTGATCGACCCCCAGGAGTATCTGCCCTTTGTCTATCTGATGGTGCGCTCTTACCTGATCATTACCGATTCTGGCGGCATTCAGGAAGAAGCCCCGGCTCTGGGCAAGCCGGTGCTGGTCACCCGCGATACCACGGAGCGGCCGGAAGCCCTGGCGGCAGGTACTGCGCGGCTGGTGGGAACCGAAACCGACAGCATCGTGCAGTCCGCCAGTGAATTGCTGGATGACGAAGCGGCCTACCAGCATATGTCTCAAGCCCACAATCCCTATGGCGATGGGCATGCCAGCCAGCGCATTGCTGCCATCCTGTCGTCCTTGCTGGTGGGGACGTCGGCGCCAGAAGTGAGCACCGCAAATGTGATGGGGGGATGAACATGAGCCGATGCCTCCGGATATGTGCTGGTCTGTTGTTGGGTATTTGTTGCGCGCTGCCTGGTTTGGCCATGGCAGGCCTGAACGCAATGGCGGGGCCGGCTCCGGCCCCGCTGGCTGATATGGGCAACAAGGCCGCGTTGCAGGCCTTGCCGGCGGCGGAGGCACCGGACATCGATGCCAGCTTGCCTGCGGTGTATGTCCGCGGTGCTGAAGAAAACAACGAGCTACGCCGCACCCAGCAGTTGATCAAGGATCAGATCGAAGAGGCCCGCCTGCGTACGGTGGGCAAGGAGGATGACCCCTTGCTGCTGCGTCGGGGGCCCGGGTCTGGCGTCTGGGTGATACGCACGCTCACGCTGCTGCTGTACAGCATCGTCTTGCTGATCGTCATTTATGCGGTGCGGCATATGGTATTCACGCTGAACCGCCTGTTTGGTCAGCAGCGCCATCCGTATCTGGATATCGAAACGGCAGAATGGCCGCGTGTGACGGTGTTCATTGCCGCACATAACGAGGAAGCCGTGATTGCCGATGCGATCGAGGCGCTGCTGGAGACGGATTATCCGGCTGGTCGCCTGATCATCATGCCGGTCAACGACCGCTCCACCGATGGCACCCGCGACATCATCGACCGCATTGCGGCAAGGCGGCCCGATGTGATTCGCCCTTTCCACCGCACGGAAGGCAAGCCCGGTAAGGCGGCCGCACTGAAAGATGCAACCGCCCTGATCGATACCGGAATCTTCATCGTGTTTGATGCCGACTATATACCGGGGCGCGGCCTGATCAAGCAACTGGTTGCACCATTTTTCGATCCCGAAGTCGGTGCTGTCATGGGCCGCGTGGTGCCCTTGAACCCGGGAACCAACCTGCTGACCCGCATGCTGGACATGGAGCGGGCAGGGGGCTACCAGGTAGACCAGCAAGCCCGGATGAACATGAGACTGGTGCCACAATACGGCGGTACGGTGGGCGGTATCCGCGTGCTTGCACTGGAGAGTGTCGGCGGCTGGCATGACGATGTGCTAGCTGAGGATACCGATCTGACCTACCGCTTGCTGATTGGTGGCTGGCTGACGGCCTATACCAATCGCGCGGAATGTTACGAGGAAGTGCCGGAAAGTTGGCCGGTTCGGGTCAGGCAGTTGATGCGCTGGACGCGCGGTCATAACCAGGCGCTGGTCCGCCATGTGGGACGGCTGCTGACCACCAAGGGTGTGCAGCAGCGTGAAAAGGTGGATGGCTTGCTGTTGCTGGGGACGTATGCCATGTCGCCCTTGCTGTTGCTGGCCTGGGCCATGACGCTGGTGCTGTTCTTCTTCGACAGCATGTTGCCCTCACCGGGCATCCTGCTGGTCATGGCCCTGGTGTGCTACAGCGCGATGGGCAATTTTGCGGCCTTTTTCGAAATCGGCGTGGCCTGTTATCTGGATGGCAGTGGCAGGCGCTTGCGGATTCTGCCGTTTTCCATCTTTGGTTTTCTGGTCAGCCTGGTCACCATTGCCAGGGCAACGCTGCAGCAATCGCTGGTCGAGCCCTTTCAGAAAAACAGGGCCTTGCACTGGGACAAAACCAGGCGCTACCGGGGGATAAAGGCATGAGCCCACTATTTTATGTGCTGGGTGTGCTGTTGCTGCTGCTGATTCCCTTGCTGCCCGGATTCCTGGAGCTGTATCAGAAAACCGATATCGCGGCCCTGGGCATCAACCGCTTGCACACCGGCAACGCCAATATTTTTGCCGTCAATTATCGCCGTCACCTGAGTGCGCTGGAGCAGAAGGGGCAGGGTACGGACTGGGTGGCACGCTTTGCCAGACTGCAAGCCCAGCAAAGACCCGTCATCACGGAGGAAGTGCGCGCGCAGGGCTATTTGCGCATTCCTGCCGGTTTCCATTGCCTGACCGAAGTGTATTGCAACGGCGATATTTCAACCGGAATGGGCGTCATCCTGCGCAGTGCCCTGGCCGAAGGCAATCTGAACCTCGGGGTGAACAACACGATATTGCGCTGGGCTGGTGCACAGCGTATCCGGGTGGCATCCGATTGCAGCCTGTTTGGCCGCCTGGTGGCAGACAAGTCGCTGTTCATCGACGGCGCTGTCAGTTTTCAGCGCATTCAGGCACCGCTGATTTTGCTTGGCTGCGGATGGGACCGGAAACCGTCGCCCCCTCCTGCCATGGAGGTGGACATCAGCCGTTTGCCCGACACCCTGTTTTATAACGCAGCCATGCGACGTGCCGTTGTCGCCGGAGATGTCACCTTGCCGGCGCACAGCTTGTTGCGGGGCAATCTGGTGGTGCGCGGGCAATTGCTCATTGGCGATGGCTGCTGCATAGACGGCAGCATCAAGGCCGGTGGCAAGGTGTATATCGGCAACAATGTCGTCATCAACGGCTCGGTGGTTTCCGATCACTCGGTGGACTGCCTGGCGGCTTGCCATATCACCGGCCATGTCGTGGCAGCACGGCAGGTGTCGATTGGCGCAGGCGCCGTGCTGGGCCGGCCGGATGCCGCCATCAGCCTGTCTTCCCGCTTTGTCTTGCTCAAGCTGCCGATGGTGATTCATGGAACCGTCTGGGCACGCAAGCGCGGAAAGGTGCTCGGACTATGAAACGCTTGTGTTTGCTATTGGCCATGTGGGCGATGTCGACCACCACCTGCCTCGCCGGAGGCGAGCTGCAGCTGCCGGGCTATCAGCTGGACGATGGCGCCCTCCTGTTGCAAAAGGGGGGCGGGGTGGTCGACCCCTACTTTGCCATGAAGGCATTGCTGACGGCAGAAGAGCTGGGTTTGCACACGCATGCCGTCACGGATGCCTGGGTTGCCTGGCTGGCGCCAAGGCAGGAGAGCAATGGCAGCTTTCCCCGTTTCGCGCAGCAGGCCAACGGCATCTGGCGACGCTCGGCCAATGCCGATGCCGACGACTCAACGCTGGCCTTGTGGATTTCATTGCTATCCCGCCGCTACGACCGGCAGGCCATGCCCGCCGCCTTGCGCGCCTCGCTGCTGCGTGCCCGCAAAGCCCTCTGGCAATTACGCTGGCTGGATGACGGGGTGTACGAATACGCCACGGGCTCGCATCTGGCTTATCTCATGGACAACGCCGAAGTCTACACCGCCCTGCGCGATGACTGCCTGCACGCCAGATACAGCTGCCAACGCATGCGGCAGCTGGAAAAAGCGCTGCCGCTCACCTTCTGGGATAAAGACCAGCGGCACTGGCGCGTGGCAACACGTAATCAGTCGCCAGCGGCCTTTTACCCGGACGTGGCAGCACAGCTGTTTCCGCGCTTGGCAGGCCTGCCAGCCCCGGCCGGTCAGCCTTCCTTTGATGACTGGGTGAAGCAGGAAGGCCTGCCCTGGCTGCAGCAAGACACGCTCAAACTGGATTTTCCATGGGGTGTGCTGGTGCTGGCGGCACTCAAGGAAAAACGCCTGGATGTGGCGAATACCTGGTTGCAAGGTGCGCTTGCCGCACGTGACACGCATCACTGGAACATCCTGGAAGAAACCGTCCTGCTGGGTTTGCAACAAGATGTGGAACTGCAGAAGTTCCAGGGAGGCTGAACATGAGCAGATTTCGATCCTGGCCGCATTGGATATGGTGGTCATTGCTGATGGGTCTGGTTCTGGTCGCCGTTGCCGGCTGGCATCTGCGACAGCAAAAAGTGGCGCCGCCACCTGCTGCCTTCATCGCACTGTTGCTGCCGGATCAGCTGGACAGTCACAAATACACATTGGCCTGGCAGGACGCAGCCAGCGAAGCCGGTGTGTCCATGGCCCAGATCACCGCCAGCGAGCTGGTGGCGATGGATGCCGCCCAGCGTGCCCGCATTCGCGGGATTGTGCTGCCTGACAGCATTCATCGCAGCATCAGTGCCGCCCTGGCCGGGGTGCTGGAAGAGTACGTACACAATGGCGGCGCCTTGTGGATCAACTACGACGCGGCCACCGAAGATGCCGGCGGTCGTTTTCTGGACAAGCCTTCCCTGGCCAGGCTGGTGGGGGTGGACTACCTGCTGTACCAGGAAATGGGCAAGGCCATGGTGCATGGCGACCAAATGCTGATGTCTGCACAAGCCGTACAGGCACTGGGTATTGCGCCGGGGCGCTTTCAAGCCACCGGCTCCGACCCGGAGGCAATGTTGCAGGCCGCCACCTATGGCTATGACAAGGAGGAGTTCAGCCACTTGCTGACCCGGGGGCTTTTCCCCGGACAAGTACTGGCTACCAGCAAGGATGGCTCGCTGATTGCCGGTCTGCGCCGTTACGGGCAGGGCCAGGTGCTGTTTGTCAATTTGCCGGTCACCTTTTTACGCGTGCGTACCGATGGCCTGTGGCTGCAGTCTTATCTCCGGTTCTTCAATGGCCACATGCTGCAGCTGCCACAGCTGGCCTCGGTGCCGGACGGGATCGGTGGCCTGGTCATGAACTGGCATGTGGATGCCAACAATGCGCTGCCTTACATGTCGATGCTGGAAGGCCTGGGTTTCCTGAAACAGGGGCCTTATTCGGTCCATTTCACGTCCGGCCCGGACAACAACAGTCCGGGTGACCGCCTGGGGATGGATGTGGCGCATAACATCACCGCCCAAGGCTGGATCCGCCGCCTGCATCAGCTGGGCTACGAGGTCGGGGCGCATGGTGGCTGGGCACACAACTATTTTGCTTTCAACATCAATGAGCATGACGGCTCGAAGTGGACCTCCTACCTCGTCAACAACAAGAAGGACCTGGAAAATGTCACCCATCAGCAATTGACCGAATATTCCGCCCCCAATGGCCATCACCCGCAGTGGGTGACCAACTGGCTGCGTCGTAACGGCGTGCTGGCGTATTACTTTGTCGGGGATTCGTCGATGGGGCCGACCCGCGCCTATATTGACCCCGACGACATGCATGGCCGCCCCTGGGCCTTTCCCGTCTCCGCCAATGGCGATGTCGCATCGTTCGAAGAAGCCGTCCGCAACAAATTCTCCGAGTCACAAATGAGCGCCTGGTTGGAAGCCATGACCGGTTTCACCGTCCGGCAGCGCGAGGTGCGACTGGTCTATTTCCACCCTCCCGGGGTCTACTTTTATCAGAACACCGCCCGGCAATGGCTGGAGCAGACCCAGCAGTTGCGGGAGCAAGGCGTGTTTCGCTGGTACACGATGACACAGCTGGCGCGCTTTCTGACCCAACGCGAACAGACCGTCTGGCAGGTCATGCCCGTGGCGGGAGCCAAACAGCCGTGGATCACGGTCAACGCCCACAATCCGGCATCGCTGCAACATCAAAGCTGGCTGTTGCCCAAGACGAAGGCACGGCCAGTGCTGCTCAGTGGCGTTGCCAGCATAGAGGACCTGCCTGATGCCTGGCGCATTACCGCCCGCTCAGGCAAGGACCTGCGCTTCGAATATTTGCAGCCGACCAGCACAGCACAAGGAGCAGGGCATGATTGATCGACAACGCGCAGCATGGTTAGCAGTTTGCCTGGCATCACATGCGGGCCTGGCGTGGGCCGCAGAAGAGGAGCCAGAGGCCGAGGCGGGGATGGTTGAAGAAATGGCGGCACCGGCAGAAGCAGCGCCCGACACCGCCTACGCCCAGGCGCGCAGCATAGAGTTGGGTTTCACGCACTCCCATTTGAGTGCCAACAATCCCGGTTGGAGCGGCGTGTACGTGTCCGGGGTATGGCAAAGCAGCCCCAGCAATGTGTTTGACCTGATTGCCGAGCAGGCCAGCCGCTTTGATGAACATGGTGTCGCGCTGAATGGCGGCTGGAATCACGACTTCAGTCCCGACTGGTTCGGCCGGCTGGAGCTGGGACGCAGCAGCAGCGGCACGTTCTGGCCCGGCACCCATTATGGCGTGGCACTCAATCGCAAATGGCTGCCGGAACGCAATCTGGTGACCGGCCTGGGCCTGGCCTACAACGACAACCGGCAAGGCTATAGCGACCGCATCCTCACCCTGAGCATGGCTTATTACTTCAGTGCGCCATGGGTGGCAGAAGCCGGTGTGCACTATACGATCAGCAATCCCGGGGCGGTGGAGTCGGTACAAGGCTTTGCTGCGATGACTTACGGGCGGAATGCCTGGCGGCTGGTGACGCTGGCGATTAACGCCGGCGGGGAGGGGTATATGCCGATCGGTAACAACCAGCCCCGCCAGTTATTCAATAGCCAGCTATATCAACTGAGCTGGCGCGAGTGGGTAGGCAAGCACTGGGGCGTTCATGCCCGAGCCGAGTTTTACCACAGCCCCTATTACAAGCGCAGCGGCCTCACCACCGGCGTATTCTGGGATCTGCCATGAAAACACAGCAAGGCCTGGACGGGCTGACACCACTGCGCAG